>DATHAB010000038.1:0-10885 GCA_035296885.1 Rubrobacteraceae bacterium | reverse complement strand
TGTCGGCCACCTGTTGTGTCGAGTTGGTCAGGGCTGCCAGCCTGATCCCCGCGTCGCGCAGGCGGGAGAGGTTCTCAACCACCTCTGGGTGCGGCGGTAGCCCTTGCATCCCGCCCAGGATCTGCTGCTTGTCCTCGTCGGAAAGGTTTACGCCCTGCCGCTCGGCGAGCATCTGCAGGGCAGCGCCCCCGATCGTGCCGAATTCTGTATAGGCGCCGGTCACCGTCTCGGTCAACCACAAAGCCAGGAACTGGCCGAACCAGGCTTGCCGCACGGAGGCGTCACCGAAAATGCGCTCGAAATGCGGGTCTAAAGCTGCCAGATCCAGCAGCGTCTCGTTGACGTCGAACACGCAGACTCGTGGCATAATAGTCTCCTCCTTCATCTATGTGTCGATAACATTTGCCGAGTTTTTGAGCGGTCGTAGGTGCTGATCCTGCCGAGCGCCTGGCCGTAGAGCTCCTCTTCGTCCGTATACCACGCCCCGCTCAAAGAGCCTTAAGAATCCCGACCCTCGTTTTCGTGGCGTGGCTGCTCTGCCTCTGCCATTCGTTAAGCCTCTCTTTCGCCCTTCTTCTATAGTGTCGCAACAGCATACCTAAATTTGCGCAACACTATGAAGTCGGGCCTCCGGTAATGAGAGGCAACCCCCACCTCTCATTCACGGCTTGACTATAGAGACTGTCTAAAAAGTAGCTGAAGGGTTTCTCGATCATACACCGCAGGTGGTGTACGGCGGAAAAACAGGGCGTCTTTGGTGCATTTTGGCCGCTTATAGGACTTAGGTTGCGTTCTGTCGAGACTTTTCAGACAGTTTCAGCGCATCACCGTGGACGGGGACCGGGGGCTGGTACTGCTGGAACCTGACAACATATCCCAGACTGTTTAGGGTAGGAGCGTTTTCTCACCTTCACTTAAGAGCTAAGACACAAAGCTTGGAAATTATGACCAGGTCTCAATTAGTTAATTGCGGCTCACAAGTTCAGAAGGCTCTACCTCCAAAGCTTTCGCGAGTTTGCGAATTGTCCTGGGGTGAGGCTCTGCCCGGTTGGTTTCGAGCTTCAGAATTGTAGCAGGGCTTAGCCCGGCAGCTTTTGCCAGTTCCCTTTGCGAGAAGAATTTCTCTTGACGGAGCGTTCGCAGTCTGTCACCTATGTAGACCACTATTTGCGGCATTCTACCGCCCCCTTCGTGTTTGTGCTGCATTTTCGCCACAGCTTTGTTTACGGGGCTATACAGTAGTTTTGCCGGAGGTGAAAAATAGTATCGCAAAAGTATTGCGATACTATTGCGATTGTAGTACAGCTGTAACATAAAGCGCCCCGAGGCGAGCCGCCAAGCCTATGCCTCGAGGCATAACCACAGAGCCAGTGAAAGGAGGATCTGTGATCGGAGTAAGTGTACCCGAGGGAGCCGTTATTGGTATTCCCCAACCAGAGCTTGGGAACCGAGAACTCGTCCAGTGCTTCCGGCACCAGGTCGAGCAGTGCCCCCGCTGCGATGGGTCGGGGATCGTCCCCGCAAGTGTTGTGCAAGCTGCGACGCACGTTCTGGGCGGCCCAGAGAGGGCGGCAAGGCCCTGATGGGACTTCGCAACTGTCGAGGGTGGGACCAGCGCTTCTACTGCTTAGGCTGCCACCCAGAGTTGGGGCCCGAACTGACAATGCTAAAGAAAGGCTAGGCAGCTGATAGCTGCCCCTTCCTGCCCGGAGTGTGGTGGCACGCGCTGGGTCCGCTACTTCTCTGAGAAGATGGACGGGAACTTCGAGGAGGCCTTTAAGCTGTGCCCCTGCAATCATAAATCTCTCTCAAATAATCACCCTGCAAACAACCCAGATGCTGCTGTCCAGTCTTCGTTTCCTGGAAGCGACGGTGTTTTCGAGCAAAAGGGGAGTGGGGATCTGATACGCACCGAGTAGAGTAAGTAAAGTCGAGTCTGCTGAAGCTCCTGGAGCGGAAGCGCCGCAAGCGTTGGGAGGGTGACTGGCAGGCTTGGTTGCGGATAGCTCAACGAGCCCGGCTGGGGATGCCCACAAGTTACTAGCGGCGAGAGGGGGTACGAGGTTACAAAGCTGCAAAGTGTCTGACGTGAATAGCCGAGAGACTGTGAACTATGCCGTAAAAAGGAGTAGGGGGAGAGGGTCTCATTTGATGACGTCAGAGGCAAGGAGAGGCATCAAGTATTTGTGATTCTTAGAGCTATTGTGCCGATCGAACCAACAGAGGAGGACCGATGGCCAAAGGCGGACCCGCAACCGAAAGTGGTAAAGAGGTGGTGCGCTGGAATGCTACCCAGCATGGTATTCGCTCCCCAGCGCCGGTGGTACCCGGTCTCGAGAAGGTCGAAGACTGGGAAGAGCACCGCTCAGGCGTGCTTGAGAGCCTCTCGCCGGAGGGACATTTAGAAAACGTTCTCGCCGAGCGGGTTGCGTTGCTCTCGTGGCGATTGCACCGCGTGACCCGCTATGAGCGAGAGACCATAGCGCTTTCACAGGAGAGGGTAGAGGAAGACCTGGCGAGGCGCCGGCGTTTGGGCTTCGACGTCTCAGTGGATAACCATCCGGAAGACGTGCGCAGAGCCTACGAGTCCGCCCGGAATACGCAGCGCCTCCTTAAGAGGCTTCCTACGCTTCCCGACGACAAGCGTCTCTCCGCCGAAGATGCGAAGACGATCCTTTGGGCTGTATGGTGGCAGGTAGATGAAGAGGTAGAGCTTGAGGCGGAGATCAATATACCAGGTGTCTCTGGGACCCTGCATCTAGAGAGCCTGGAGCAGTACGACGTCTCATGGAGCGTCTTGCTGGTGAGGGAAGGCATCTCTGCCATCGCCTTCAGCGCTGGCGGCGGTGGCGAGAAGCTACTAGAAGCCGCTACAGAACAAGCGCGTAGGGAAGTTAGGCGAGCGAAGTCCAAGGTCGAAGAGGTCGAGCGAGACCTAAAGAACATGGGTCGGGAGCGGCTTCTGCCCGACGAGAAGACCTTAGAGAAGATCGCGCGCTACGAGGCTCATCTCTCTCGCCAACTCTATCAGGCGATGCATGAGCTCGAAGCCCTACAGGCCAAGCGGGATGGGGAAGCCGCTCCTCTAGCCCGTCTCGACCTGCAGGGCCTAGAAAGCTAAAACTGCCGAACAAACTCCTCTACAGCGGCCCCCGATGGTGCCGGGGCGCCAGGGCCTGCTTTACCCGGTACTACCGAAGGGACAGGTAAGGGTAGTGAAAGCCACCCAGTTGCAGCCAAATTGCGGACAGAACATGTATGTACTGCAGCTACTGCGCAACAAGTGTAAAGACGAGCAACCACGTGGTCGCGTAAATGTAGGCGACGAGCTAGTGCTTCCTTACTGCTAACATAGGGCCTTGTCTCCCTGTCGCTGGCACGCGGGGTTAGAGTTCCGGCAAAAAGGAACTCTCGTTGTTGCGCCCAGCCGGCCACCAAATTTGCTGGTCGATCCCAGACAGGCGGAAGGCTCGGATCCGGGCTTGCGTGCCTGGGGCGAGCAGGTACTGCTGGAAGGCCGCCACGCCCTCGGCGTTCACCCCCGCCACCTTGGCGGGATCGACCGCGACCGACACCAGGATACGCTGCAGTAGGGGATCGTCCAACACGAGCGGGTGCAAACCGACTAGGTCTCCCTGCTGGGTAGCGAGGAACGGGGTCAGCCCCCAAATGACGTACCCACCCTGTTGGACAGCCGCCTCGATGGCTTCCTTCCCTTTCAGCCCTTCGTCGCGATACCAGCCTCTCTTCTCAGGACTACCGGCAGCGTGCCAAAGTATCTCGGTTAGGTATTTGACCCCTTCGAGGTCGTTCACGATAAAGGGCGACTCGGTTTGTGCTATGCGGCGGAAGGATTCCACCAGATCGATCAGGCCCCGGACCTCCGCCGGATCCTCGGAGACTCCGAGCAGCGCAAGCTGGTTGGAGAAGACCACTTGAGGCCATCGCCCGAAGCCGTCCTGTACGAAGGCCTGCGTATCCCTGTGACCATAGTGGGAGATGATCACGTCGGCATGCCCGGTTCGCCCCGGCCCGTAGACGTCGCTATGAGTCGTGAGCTCAACCTGATACCCTGTCTGTCGCTCGAATTCGGGTAGAAGGTCGTCATAAAGACCACCGTCCTGCGGGGTTGGCACCGAGGACAGGCGAACGACGTAGGTTTGTGCAGTCGGCTCGACGTGGGGTGAGCCCTCGGCCTCGCTATTATCACTTCGGTTGCAAGCTGCTAGGGGTGCTGCTACGACCATGGCGCTGGTCGTGCCGCCGAGGAGTCGCAGGAAGCGACGTCTGCTCACGTCGCGCGCGCCAAACACCGCCGATCTAGCGGTATCCTCTCCGTACGGGAAGCTGTAGGGCACTTGTGACTCCTGTTGTAGTAGGAATATTGGAAGAATTATACCGGTAGGCTTCTCTTCGAAGCGTCGCCAGCAGGTCATGGCGGAGCTGCAGCCCACCTATTGGGGAGCGTCTCCCACGGGACGTACGTCTTTAGCACAAACTGGATACCCACGAGCGTGGGGGGATCGGGCACGCGCGGTATCGTCCCGCCCTTGGGCTTGGGCGGCTCCTCGAGCAATAGCGGTTCGATCAGTTGCCATCTAGTTTCTGACGTTACTTCCCGCCCCGCCAACACCGAAGGCTTCCTACACGTCAACCCGAAGTAGCGCTTTACTCTCCCGAGTTTGACTAACGTGGATTCCCCTGCACACCAATAGATCACCCTGATGCTGATTGCTCCAAACCGCCCACTCGGACCCCTACGAGCGCTTGTCCAAACACCTGCAATCCATTACATTGCTAGCTAATTGGAGCCTGCCTACGAAGAGTGAAACCGGAAGAACGGAGGCGATGCTCCAAACGATAGATCAAAGCTTGGATCCTACCTACGAGGATTTGGAACCTGTTTCGCCCTCCTATCTTTGGGCCAACCGCTCGCGCCCGGCGGCGCCCCCGTCCGCGCGAATCACCACGATTGCATCCAACCGAGAACGCGACACGCGCCCCGTCTGGGCTTTCCCTTACGCTTACCCAGGATCGCGCAGCAGATCTGTTGGCCAGCCGGACGAAATAAGGGGGTTTATGCTTTCCGAAACGCTAAAAGCGCAGCCGGTATCCCGAAAGGCTCCCTTACTGCTAGGATAGACGCTACTTTCAGTAGAGGCACGCGAGCTAGGTCTTCATCAAGAGGTGCAAGATGAGCGATAGCACAGTACACAGTACACTTAATCTAGCCGCTATTTTGCTGATCTTCGCTGTCGGCCTGACCCACCTGATCGGATCTCCCCCACACTATAGGGTTGCACCCTACATAGGGGTGGGGTTCGTAGTTAACTTCATCGGGGCGCTCGTTGCCGCAGTGGGCATTTACCGGGATGCGCTATGGGGGTGGTTGCTGGGTGCTATAGTAGCCGGCGGGGCGTTGGTGATGTACGTGGTAAGCCGCTCGATCGGCCTGCCCGGTTTTGAACACGCTGTAGGTAGGTGGTCTGGCCCATTAGGGGTCCTTTCCTTAGTAGTCGAAGCTCTGTTTCTAGCGGTATTCCTTCTGTGGTTGATTGCCAGACGAGGTTAGACCGACGGGGATGGTATACGTGAAGCCTACCTACGAGGCTCTGGAACCCATTTCGCTTTCTTATCTTTGGGGCCATCGCTCACGCTTCGGCGGCGCTCCTATCCTCCCCCATACACCCCGATTAGATCCGGCCGATAACGCAGCACTCACCTCGCCTGGACTTTCCCTCGGGCGACCGCCACTCCCTGGCACCCTCGCTTATCTCACGGATAGCGGCGCCGGCGCCGCAGGAGGGAGCTTCCACAAAGCCCTCTCTTTGCGGCCACGCTTGACAAGTACCGTGCTCGACGTTCACAGGAGAGAACAATAACTATGCTCTACAAAGATCAGGCTGCGGGCTTCGACGAGCGGGCGGCGATCCCCGCGGAAGCAGTAGAATCGATGGCCGCGGCGGTAGCCGAGATCGCGGGACTTCGGCAGGGAGAGATGCTCCTGGAGATCGGCCCCGGCACCGGCATGCTGAGCCTCCCCCTCCTCAGGCGCCCAATCCGCTACATCGGCTTCGATCGCTCCCCGGCGATGCTCGCGGTCTTTCGGGAGAAGGTGGAGAAGGCGCAGCTCCGCGCTGAGCTCCTCGTGGCCGACGGCAACGGTCGCTGGCCCGCCGAGGACGGAAGCGTGGCGGCGATCTTCTCGGCGCGTGCGCTTCATCACGTCGACGTAGACCATGCAGCCACCGAAACGATACGTGTGCTCGGTCCCGAAGGGGGCTGGCTCATCCTCGGCATGGTACGCCGACCGAACGGTTCGGTGAAGCCTACGCTCCGTCGCCAGATGAGGAAGCTCCTCGAAGAGGAGGGTTACAGTGGTAGAAACCACCACACCCACACCGAGGCGCTCTTCTCGGCGCTGGAGGCGATCGGCGGGGAGCGCGCGGAGCCCCATGTTGTGGCACATTGGATGGAGAGGTACACCCCGCTCGACTCGATTACGGCGTGGGAGGGGAAGGAGGGGCTCGCTGGCCACTATATTCCGCAGGAGGTGAAAGAACGTGTGCTCGGCCGGCTTCGCGCCTGGGCCGAGGAGCGCCACGGAAACCTGAAAGCGCCGCTTGAGCAGAAAGAATTCTTCGAACTCGATGCGATCCATATGCGGGCAGCATGATCACCGAATCACAACCACACAGGAGATGCCTATGCAGGACGAACTACTGACCAAACTGGGGCAATCGCTCGTCACGGGGAACCTGACCGACCCAGAGCTTCTGGCCCGCACGGATAACAACTCGCTCATCCAGATCCTCCCCGACGCCAACGTGATCAAGATCGGCGGGCAGAGCTTGATCGATCGCGGCCGCGCGGCGGTCTTCCCTCTGATCGAGGAGATCGGCCAGAACCTCGGCCGTCACAAGATGATCATCGGCACCGGTGCCGGCACCCGCGCCCGGCATGCGTATAGCGTGGGGATTGATCTTGGTATGCCCACCGGCGTGCTGAGCGTGCTCGGCACCTTTGTTAGCATGCAGAACGCGCGCATGCTCCACTACCTCCTGGCGAAGCATGGCATCCCCTTTATCGAGCCGGTGCAGTTCCCACAGCTTCCGCTCTACGTCGAAGAGCGGGGCGCGGTGATCTTTTTCGGCATGCCCCCCTACACCTTCTGGCAGAAGAACCCGGCGGTGGGGCGCATTCCGCCACACCGCACCGATGCCGGCGTCTACCTAATCAGTGAGGTCTTCGGCGCGCGATCGATGATCTACATTAAGGACGAGGATGGGCTATACACGGCCGATCCGAAGAAGGACCAGAACGCGAAGTTCATCCCACGCATCACGCTCAACGAGTTGAAGGAGATGGATCTACCCGATGTCGTGGTGGAGCATACTGTGCTGGAGCTGATGGAGAACGCGGAGAACCGTCGCTCCATCCAGGTCATCAACGGTCTCGTCAAGGGTAACCTCACGCGGGCGCTCGAGGGGGAGGAGATCGGGACCATCATCACCGCGGATTGACAACAGCAACTACACTTTCAGGAGTAGAACGCACAATGCCAGATGCAAATGACCGGCGCCATCACGTTGAATCGATGCTGATGCGTGAGAGCCTTCTCGACAAAGAGGTAATGGCCTCGACCGAATCCCCGGTGGTGCGCATGCTACCGAACGTCCACGTCGTCAAGATCGGCGGTCGCTCGATTATCGACGCGGGGAAGGAGGCCACCTATCCGGTGGTCGATGTCCTCGGCAAGCTCCTCGAAAGCGAGAAGCTAATTCTCGGCGTCGGGGGTGGCGTCAAGAGCCGTCACGTCTTCTCGATAGGCATAGATCTCGGCCTCCCCACCGGCGTGCTCGCGCAGCTCTCGGTGGCTGACGCGCTCGGCAACGCCCACATTCTGGGAACGCTCCTCGCCCCGTACGGCGTGGTGGCGATCCCGCCGGAGATCTTCGGGCATCTCCTTCCTCTCTTCATTCACTCCGCCCCCGGCGCGATTTTCAACGGCGTCCCCCCCTACTCGCTCTGGGAGCATCCTCCTGGCGTGGGGCGCATCCCGCCACATCGCACCGATGCCGGCTGCTTCATCCTCGGCGAGTGCTTCGGCACCAAGACAGTGACGCTGGTGAAGGACGTGGATGGGCTTTATACGGAGGACCCGAAGCAGAACCCGAACGCGAGCTTTATCGATTCGGTCGGCGCGCGCGAGCTGAAGCGACGCGCGCTCAAGAGCCTCCCCTTCGACGAAGTTCTCCCCGACCTCCTTATCAACGCGCGGCTCATCCGTCAGGTCCAGATTGTCAACGGGCGCGATCCAGAACGGATCGTCGCGGCGGTCAGGGGGGAACACGTTGGCACCATCGTTTACGCCGACTGAGACTAGACCATCGATACCTGTGCCAGCCGTCCGTGCCGAGGGGCTTGTGAAGGCCTTCAGCGCGGGAGTCCGGGCACTCGACAGGATCAAGCTCTCCATTCCGTCCGGCGAGCTCGTGGCACTCGTCGGACCTAACGGCTCCGGCAAGAGTACTCTCCTCAAGATCCTCTACGGGCTCACCGCAGCCGACGCGGGCGATGCGCAGGTTCTGGGGCTCGATAGCCAACGCGACCGCGCGAGCCTGCGCACGCAGGTCGGCTACGCAGAGCAGGAGACGGCGCTCGATCCCGAGATGACCGGGCGCGAGACGCTCCGCCTCTTCTACGCGCTTCGCTCCCTGCCGCATCGCGATCGTGACGCGCGCCTGGCGCGGCTAGCTGAGGAGTACGGCATCCACTCCTTCTGCCACCGGCAGGTGAGGACTTACTCTGGTGGCGAGCGGCAGCGCCTCCACTTGGCGCTAGAAACGATACACGAACCACGACTTCTCCTTCTCGACGAGCCAACTGCGAACCTCGATCCCGCTGCGCGCCGTGCGCTCTGGAGCCGTCTCGCTGCGTGGCGCGACGTCGGGCGCACGCTCCTCGTCGCCACGCACGATCTGGCGGAGCTCGAGACCTACTGCGATCGTGTAGTGCTTCTCGACCGTGGACATATCCTCGCCAACGAAGCGCCGCATACCCTCATCGCCACCCACGGACGGGCATACACGACGATTACGCTCGCATGCGGGCTTGGAAGTAATGCGGAAGGATTGGCATCCGAACTTCGAGCGCTGCCGGAAGAGCCGGAGGTTACAATTGACGGAGGTACGATCACACTCTGGCGCGCGCACAATCCCGAAGGGAGCGAGCCGGCGCTTGATCTCCTCGCCTCGCGCGAAGTCTCTCATCTCCGCGTGGAGCGCGCAGAGCCCGATCTGGCCAGCGTTTATTTTCGCCTTTCAGGGAAAGGGCTCGCGGCGCCCGGGGAGCGCAGTCGCAAGGAGCAAAAAAGGAGGGATGGCCAATGACGGCCCTTCACATCGCGCGGGTAACTGCCATGCGGAGCTGGTTGAAGACGATCCGCCGGCCGGTACCTCTGACCTTCTCCTTTGTACAACCTCTCTTCTGGATGCTGATCTTCGGCTTCCTCTTTCACCGATTCACGCTCGGCCCGGCATACGTAGGCCTCTCATATCTCGACTTCCTCCTCCCCGGCGTCTGCGCCATGACCGTCCTCTTGGGCGCATCTCAGGCGGGGATCGAGATCGTGCGCGATCTGCAGACCGGATTCCTCCAACGGATGGTTCGTTCCTCGATATATCCCGTATGGATTCTCACTGGCAAGCTCGTCGCAGAGGTGACGCGGCTTCTCCTGCAAGCGTTCGTGGTGGCGCTTCTCGGGATCGCACTCGGCGCGCGGCTTCAGATCGACCCCTTAGCCCTCCTCGTTGCGCTTGTAGCGCTCGTCCTCTTCGCCCTGGCTTATGCGAGCCTCTCCTGCTGGGTCGCGCTCAAGACGAAGGCACAAGAGAGCATGGCGGTCTTCGTTCATTTGGTGAATATACCGCTCCTCTTCACGAGCACCGCCCTCGTCCCCTCGTACCAGATGCCCCCGTGGCTAGAGGCGCTTGCGCGATGGAATCCGCTCTCGCTGGTAGCGAACGGACTACGAGAGGCGCTCCTACTTGAGCGGATGCCCAATGCTGCAAACCTTCTTCTGCTTCTCGCGATCGGGGCATTTCTCTTCGCACTGGCGTCGCAGAGGATTGGGAAGTACTAGCGGTTACAATGAGCCCGTAGGCGAGTAGAAGCGCACATTCGATCGAGTGTACTTGAGCAGCCGGTTCGGGGACGTGAAGCACGAGATCGCGTGGACCCCACCTTTGCCACCGACAAAGCTGCCTCCGGGGTCTCGTGCACACGCAGGTGCATCAGACCTCCTGCTTGACCTTGCTTTCTCGCGATAGGAGCGGACCAACTGGAAGTACGGTCCTCGGCCTCTGCTCCTTACACGCCGAACGTAGATCTCCTGATCGCCTTTTGTAGTAAGGCTCCCGAATGGCCTCGTGCTACCCGCCGAGTATCGTGTTCTCGAATGGGATGCTGCCGCTCTTCCACAGCTTCTTCTTCGTCTTGTTCCTCGGGGTGCTATACGGGATGATCAGGCACGCCGAGGACGGCGTTCAGAGAGGGATAAGACTACCGGCTGCAGCCCTAGCGGGCTGCCTATACTGCACGTAGGGGCACGTTGACTTTATTCACCGAGATGCTTAGAAGAGGTCTTCTCGGAAACTCGGAAGTTCAGAAAGCATAAAGTGGGCTGGGAGAGGGAGTTACGTATAGCGCTCACGTAGGGCCTCGGTTATCGCTTCCCTAAGTTGGTCGGCGGTGTGTAAGAGCAGATTCTTTATAATTAAATCCGGGCCGTTACGCCTCAACACTGCGACCTCGAACAGCCTAGTGCCGGGGTTCCAAAAGACGTGGGACTCCGGTTGCATGCCGCCCATCTCGGCAAAAGGCA
>DATHAB010000037.1:0-14734 GCA_035296885.1 Rubrobacteraceae bacterium | reverse complement strand
TAAAGGAAACCGGATGGGTGTCCGCCTGGGGTCAAAGGGCCTTTTGGGGCAACGCGCCGAGAAGCGCGTCGATGGGGGTATCCGCCGCTTCATCCGAGGGTCGCGACAGGTAGAAGTTGGTGTAGTAGCATCCCGCGTCCTCCTTGCCACCAGAGTCTATACCCAGGCTCATCAGCTCTCGCAAGACGTACTCTCGCTCGTCGGCACCCACGAAGCGTCGCTGGGCGAAGGTGTGGTTGGAGAGCCTCTCGGTGACGAGGCCATACTTCGACAGAACCCTGGCGATCGGCTCGTAGTTCACCATGCGCAGGGGGAACGTGGCGACCCACGGTACGCTCCCCTTCTCCATGCAGCCGACCAAACGATCGAAGGTGCGCTCCCAAACGTATCCTACACCACCGGTCACGACCAGCAGGTCCGCCCCGGATGCGGCCTCCTTGAGCGCGTCCGTCGACTCGTTCTCCTCCAGGTTCTCGGCGAAGCCCTCATCGATAAGACCAGCCTTAAGCGCGTAAGAGATCGCGTTTGCCGCCACGTCCACGCCTACGACGTTGGGCGGCGTCTCCCTCTTCCGACTCCCGTAGAACTCGGCGTCGGCGACCGTCAGCTCCTCGCTCGACAGGCTCGCCAGCCCTTCCAAGCTGTACCGCTCGTAGAGGTCGTCGAGGGTTACGTCGTACTTGAGCAAGGCACCGTTTATGCCGTAGGAACAGCACAGGTCCACGACCGTCACCGCTCTGCTCCCACCGCCCGGAACACGCTTCTTCGCCTCAACGAGCGCGGAGAAGAGGAGGTAACCGTTTTGGGGCGCCCTGTAATCCAGCTTCTCTAAGGTCTGGAAATATTCCCGCGGGTCTTCGAGATTGTAGATATGCTCGAAAGATGCTTTACCGTTCTTGTTGTGCCTATTGTTGTGCCGAGCACAAGCATTACGCACCACCCTAAACCTCCTTCGATCCCCGTCAAGCTCCAGCAAGCACTATCGCACAACCCCCACTTCCCTGCACACGACGAGCCCGGCAAGACTCGAAGCGAGCACCCCGGCTCTTGACGAAGACTTCATCGCAACCGCCCAGATCCTTTATCGTCGATCCTGCGTCAACGGCACGAAAGGTATAGAGGTTTCAGCCACGTAAACGTAGCTTTAAGTATTGGTTACGCGGTTTGACCCGTTAATTGGCCCGTTGATCGACGTCGAAGTTCCCTCGGGGAACCAAGTACTCGGCGCTATTACTCGGGTTCATGTCGCACTTTCAGTAGCTGATGGCGCTCCCGGCGATGCCTTTGAGCTTAGAGATATAAAACCCGTAATCGTCGCTCTTTGGCTATGAATCCCCGTCCAAAGAGATACTCGGCCATCTACAAAACCTCTTCCAGATCAGAGGTACTCACCTGCTGCGTAACCCGGTCCCGAATGCAGCCGACGACTCCTTGGAGCTCTCCGACCGAGATCTACTAGCCAGGATCTACTAATTTTCTCCTCTCCTCATACCACGCCATATAATCAACAAAGCACCGACACCCAAAGCTAGCGCCAAGCCTCTACCCACCTTCTGAGGACTACCACTTTAGGCTTTGAGACGCCACTTCAAAAACTATATGCAAAAGGACAATATGTGCAGGTTACAAAAAGTTTATACGAGCTAGTATAATGTGGTAGCGATCGTTTTCGCAACTGCCCAAGCCACGGGTAGTAGCGTAGTGCGCGGAAGGAGACTCAGAGGTGAGCGAGGACAGCAGCAACCGGGCGACAAATCCGATGGAGCTTTGGAAGCAGTGGTTCGAAACGGGTGCCAAAGCGTGGTCCGATATGTTCGCGGGCGCACGAGGGAGCTACGCCGACCCGTTCGGGCTCTACCAGCAGTGGTTCAACAACCTGGAGAACGCCCGGGAGCAGCTGGTCGAGTCCTCGCGCAGCTCGCCGGTCGCTTCGTCGTTTGCGGCGATGACGAGCAACCCGATGCTGGCGGCGTTAAACCCGGCTGCGGCGACGCAAGGAACGACCTCGGGCCAGGCTCCGGCGAATGCGGCCCCAGCTCAGGTGCACAACATGTGGGAGCAGTGGTTCGAGGCGGTATCCGACTCCTGCCAGGAGTCAGCAGAGCTCGGGAGAGAGGGGGTCGAGCTGGCCCCGCGGTGGGTGGAGATGTTCGGACAGATCTGGAACAACTTCTTGAGCGCCGACGGGTACCCGACCGACCCGTTGCAGCTCGTCACACGCTGGTACAACGCGACGAGCGGTCCCTTCTCCGAGTTTGCTGGGGAGGTGATCGAGCGGGAAGAGATCCTGAAGGTTACGAGCCGCTACCTGCGGAACTACTCAACCTTCTACAAAGTCTTTCGGCGCGACTCCGAGAGGTACCTGAAGGGGCTTCAGATCCCGGTGCGCTCGGACATCACGCGGGTCGCCGGCCTCGTAGTAGGGCTAGAGGACAAGGTCGACCGCCTCGAGGAGGCGTTCGAAGAGTTCGAATACGGCTACGCCAAGCCTGCCACCGCAGAGTCTTTGGAGGGTATAGAGGAGCGGATAGAGAGGTTTGAGGGTATGCTCGAGCGCATCGAAGGTGGCGCCGCAGATAGCGCGACCGCCGACTCGGCTAGTGGCCTCGAGAACAGGCTCGACAACGTGGAGGCCAAGATCGACCAGATCCTGGCTGCCCTCGAGAACATCCCCCAAAGCGGTGACGCGAGTCAAGCGGCAGCGCCACAGGAGACGGAAGCCTCCGAGGAGGAGGAAGGGTCTTCGCAGGTGGAAGCGGCGCCGCAGGAGGGGGAGACTATCCAGCAAAGCAACGGTTCTATGGTCCGGGCAACGGCTGCCGCCAGGCGCGAAGCTCAGGAGCTCGGCGTGGACCTCTGGAAAGTAGAGGGCACGGGGGCTAACGGGCAGATTACGGTCGATGATGTACGCAGGGAAGGGGCGAGCTAGAAGATGGCGCAGCAGCAGCGCGAAACCGACAGAAGCATGGTCCCGTCGGAGGTCGATAACTTCTTCGACAAGTACAGCAAGGGGGCAAGCATCCTCCTAGAGGGGGCCCAGATCCCCACGGGTCAGACCCCTAAAGAGACGATCTGGACCAAGAACAAGGCCAAGCTCTACCACTACCAGACCGAGGCCGAGACGAGGCACCAAACCCCGATCCTAATCGTCTACGCCCTCATCAACCGGCCCTACATCCTCGACCTGATCCCGGAGAACAGCTTCGTCGAGTACCTGGCCAACCAAGGCTTCGACGTCTACATGCTCGACTGGGGCATCCCCGGTGATGAGGACAAGGATCTGACCTTGGAGAACTACATCCTCGACTACATGCCCCGGGTAGTGAAGAAGGTTCTAAGGTACTCGGGCGCAGATAAGCTCAGCCTCTTCGGGTACTGCATGGGCGGAACGATGGCCGCCATGTACGCCTCCCTATTCCCCGAGAAACTCGAGAACCTCATCCTGCTCACAACCCCAATAGACTTCTCACCGGAGAACCTGGGGCTCTTCAGCCTGTTCACAGACGAGAAGTACCTCGACATCGACCGTATGACCGACGCTTTCGGGAACGTACCGTCCGACGTGGTCGACACCGGGATGCAGATGCTCAGGCCCGTAGCCAACTACGTCGGCACTTACATAAATATGTGGGAGCGCATCTTCGACGAGAAGCCGATGGAGACCTGGCTGGCCATGAACAAGTGGGTCAACGACGGGACTCCCTTCCCAGGCGAGGCTTTTAAGCAGTGGATCAAATGCTTTTACCGGCAGAACAAGCTGGTAAAGGGCGAGATGAAGCTGCGCGGACGCCAAGTAGACCTCTCTAACATCACCTGCCCGCTCCTGAACATAGCGGGCAAAAAGGACCACATCTGCTTCCTGGGCCAAGCTGAGCCCACGATGGACCTCATAAGCAGCGAGGATAAGGAGTTCTTCGTCCTCGACGCTGGCCACGTCGGCCTCCTGACCGGCCGCGGCGCCAAACACGGCCTCTGGCCTAAAGTCACCTCCTGGCTCGAAGAGCGCTCCGAAGCCTGAAAAATTTAGATAAGCAATAGAAAAGGGGCGGGGCCTTTTCGGCCCCGCCCCTTTCACTTAGTACCGGCTTGGTGCCGGCTCTGCTCTTCTTTAGCGCTGGGCACCCTCCTGGGCGCCCGCGGCACCCTCCTGGGCGGCTTGGCCCGCGACCTGAGCGGTCTCCTGAGCGGCCTGACCGGTAGCCTGCATAGCCTGCTGACCAGCCTGGACGTTGGTCTGGGCGGCCCGGCCGGCAGCCTGCATGCCCTGCTGGAAGTTCTGGGTAGCGGCGCTCAGGGTCTCCTGGTAGAAGGAGAGCGACGAGTTCAGGAAGTCGTTGTAGGCGTTGATCGACTCCTGGGTGAGCTGCTCGAAGGCCTGCCGCTGCTGCTCGCCCTGCTGCCGCATTTCCTCCGTCGCCTGATCGGCGCCTTGGGCCTGCTGCTGGAGCTGCTCGACAAAGTTCTGGAAGAAGTTCTGGGCGAGGTTGGCGTTGCTCTCCTGAAACGCGACCACCCTGTCGGCGAGCGTCCGGAAGGACTGCTGCATCGACTCGGTCATCTGCTGCGAAGCCTCCTCGAGGTTCTGGGTCTGCTGTTGATCGGCCATCTTTTTCCTTTCTCTACGTTTCTCTAAGTTAGACTTTAATTCTTGTTTGCTACTGGTCAGGTTTTCTACCCCGTGGCGACCATCCTTAAACGTCACCGCCACTGCTTCGTTCTTGAGGTCACGTCCGAAGAGCGCCTTGCTTCCTGCTCTCTTCCTCCTTCCGATCTTAGCTTTCAGTACTTCACAACATTCCCCCCTCTAGCTGTGTGCAGTCTACACATATATGTTCCCGATCGCAAGGGTGGTAGTGGATGACGAAAATTCGGAGGTCGGTTTTTTTCGCTCGTCCCTTTCTCGACGGTTTTGCTACAACCGCCACCCGCGTTTCTCGTCGGGCACCTAAACGTATCGTTCGGCGAAGAGAGGCGCAAAATAGACTAGCGTAGACCAGCACCAGGTCTCAACGAGCCGAACTGTATACAGAGCTTCGCCCTTGGCTTCGACCACCTCGGCTACCCAAGACTAATCGCGGCCTCAAGAAGGCCTCTAGCCCTAGGTCAGTAGGCTAGCTCGACGAGCACTCCAACGTCTAAAAAGGAGGTTAGCAAGCAACACAAAGGGGCGGGGGCCAAAAGCCCCCGCCCCTTTCTTCGTGCCGCCAGTTCTACGTTCTCTCTTAAGCCTCCTTGACGTAGGTGCCGGGAGCGTCCTCTATGGGCGGGTACTCCTCGCTCCCCAGCGGCGGCGGCTCAGCCATCTCCCCGGAGCGCTGCCCGAGCCACTCCGTAAAGTCCTCCCACCAGGTACCCTCGTGCTCCTCGGCGCTCTCAAGCCACTCGTCAGCGGTTTCGAAGGAACCGCAGCTTTCGTCGGTGGTAAAGTACCCTCTACCCTTTGGGTCGACCACGCCGGCGATGTGCCCCCCGTCGGCGAGGACAAAGCGGATGTCCCCGTTGGTGAGCTTGCAGATCGCCCACCCCGATTTCCAGGGTGCGATGTGGTCCTTCTTGGTACCCGCAGCGTAGATCTCTCCCGTGATCCGCCCGAGGTCTATGGGACGGCCGTTAAACTCCACCTTATTCGGCTCTATGAGGTTGTTCTCGAGGTAGGTGTTCCTGAGCCACCAGGTCATAGCGTCGCGGGGAATGCGCGTACTATCGCTGTTCCAGTAGAGCATGTCGAAGGCGGGAGGCTTCTGGCCCAGGAGGTAGTTGGTGACCACGTTCGTCCAGATCAGCATCCGTGGCTGCAAGAGGTTGAACATGTTGTCCAACTGCTGGCCGGGTAGGTAGCCCCGCTCCTTCATCGTGAGCTCCATGAGCTCTACCCGAGGCTCGTCTACAAAGACCGATTGCTCGCCGATATCGGAGAAGTCCAACATCGTGGTCAGGAAGCCCGGAGCGCCTAAGGCCTCGTTCTTTTCGTCGCCCTCGTCGGCTGCAAGATAGGCCAGCGTCATCCCCAGGAGCGTACCGCCGATGCAGTACCCAAGGGGGTTGACCTTGTCGGCGCCGGTGATCTGGCGCGCCACGTCCGCCCCCTCGAAGACGCCCAAAGTCATGTAGTCCTCGAACTTGATGTCCGCCATCGACTCGTCGGGGTTCTTCCAGCTAATCATGAACACCTGGAAGCCCTGCTCCAGGAGATACTTCATGAAGCTGTTGTCTTCCTGCAGGTCGACGATGTAGTACTTGTTGATCCAGGGAGGGATAAACAGTATAGGTGTCTCATAGACCTGCTCGGCCTGCGGCTCGTACTGGATGAGCTCCATAAGCCTGTTGCGGTATACCACCTTGCCCGGCGATATCGCCAGGTTCTCGCCAACCTCGAAGGCCTCAGCATCGACCTGGCTGATGCTACCGCCCTCTATATCCGAAAGCAGGTTGCGGGCGCCTTCTACGAGGCTCGCCCCCCCCGTCTCGACCGCGCGTCTGAGGACATCGGGGTTGGTAAGGAGGAAGTTGACGGGTGCCAGCGCCTCCACGAACTGCTGGAGGTGGAACTTGAGGCGCTTCTGCTCCTCCGTACCCTCCTTACCGTCAGCCGTCTCGTCGGCCTCTTTGAGGAGGTACTCCGTGGCGAGGAAGTACATCTCCTTGAGCATCGCATAGTAGGGGTTGGAATACCACTCCTGCGCGGTGAAGCGCGGATCCGACGCACCTTCCCCTTCCTCTCCCTGTTGGGGCATGCCCCAGAAGCGGGCCATGGCGCCGCTCCACACGTTCATCGTCTCCTGGAAGAGGCGCTGGTTGTACTCCGTGGCTACCTGCATTGCCCGCGCGGGGTTGGACATCTCGCGCATCCAGAGGGTCTGCAGAGCCCGGGTAATCTCTACCCAATCGAGAGGCATTATGTTCTGCAAGGGGTTGGCGTCCGCTAGCTTTTCTACGGCCGACAGCAGCGGGTCGTTGGCCATGGCCCCTTGGGGCAACGGCTCCGTCTCCTCACCGCTAGAGATGCCAGGCTTCATTAGCCAGGGTACGCTGGCGCCCGGGGCCGCCGTCATAGGTCCCATACTCTGACTGAGCCACTCTGACCACATCTTGAAGAACGGCTCGAAGGACATCGCCGAACCCTCCGTCGGGACGCCCATTCCTCCGCTACCTCTTTCGGATTCCGACATACTAACCTCGTTCCTCCTTTTCCGGCCCAGAGCTATCTCTGTAACACGTTTTCTCTACTTTAACTATGTCACTTTACCCCTTATTTGATTATTTTAACGTACCAAACGTCGGTTAGCTTGAGTGGGGCCGTTAGGCTAGCCATAAAGCCTGCGATACACCCCATCGCGGGTCTCGACCTGAAATATCAGAGGGAGGATGCTCTGTGCGGAGGCGGACATTGAGATACCATTGCTCGGCAAGCCGGTTTGCGAAAGACGGTTTGCGAAAGACGGTTTGCGAGACACCGGCGTATACAATTACGTTTACGTAACCATAAGTACACGTTCGTACCTAGAAAGCGAAGATCTATGGCAGAAGAGGAAACAGGAACGGAGCACGCAGGGTTCCACGTAACGCCCGAGCAAGCCCAAAGCATAGCGTGCCTATTGCGGTACGTCGTCAGCCTTAACACCACCGTGGGGCTAATCTCCCCCACCCAGCGCCGCATGGCACCCCCCACCTACCGGGCAGTCGAGCTCGCCGCCCTGGTGTTCGAGGGTAAGACGTTCGAGGAGGCTGCCCAAGAAGCCGAGGCCGCCTGGACGAGCTCCCTGGAAGAGAACTTCAACCACGCCCTCGACATCTTGAAATCGAACCGGGAAGCACTCAAGAACGCGATGTCCGCGCTGATGCGCCCGGAGCAGTTCGCCAAGTACCTCGAAATTTCCGAGCAACCGTTCCTCGAAATCGTTAAGTCTGAGGTACTTAACCCAGCGAACAACCCGATGAAGATCGGTGAAAAATAAGGAGAGAGGCCTACCTCCTACACCCTAAAAAACCTGCTACCTAGCGAAAATCGAGCCCGTCGCCACTTCGACTGCCGGTGTGTCTTTTATCACAAACACTCGTTCCCTAACCTCCGCCCCAGCGGTGTCCGGCCTTGTCGTGCCCCAATGCTCTCGATAGAATTCACTATATGTATATAGCATATAGAAGCACACGAGGACATTCGCCGATCGGGCGGGCACTCGAGTGGCCGGTCTTCGCGGCTTCAGGCTCCCGTTGGGCGTTCTTAGAAGGGCTCGTTGAGGGTGCCCGGAGGCTGGCGAAGGGCTTTTTCGAGACCGGGGACAAAGGCTTCGGGGATCAAGCCGTTGAGATCCGGCAGCCGTTCATGAAGAGGACCGGGTGGCAGCGGATCTTCATGGAAGCACCCTTGGACCTGCTACCCTGCGCGTCTCACCACGAGTCTTTGGGCGAAGACGAGGTGGCGCCGGCTGAGGAGGCCGGTGAGGGCCATGACGCTCAGGAGGAGACGAACGGGGGGCAGAAGGAGCAACACCGGGCGCTGACGCTGACCGATGGTACGTACGTCCCGGTGCGAGAGATACAACCTAACGATGCTTCGGCGTTAAAGCGACTCTGGGAGCGGCTCAGCGAGAGAACCATCCGGCTGCGTTACATGGAGTCGATGGATGAGCTCTCCAACGAGAAGGCCCGGCATTTGGCCGAGGTCGACGGCGAGGACCAGTACGCGCTCGTCGCGCTCGACCCGGCGAACGAAGAAGAGATCGTAGCGGTGGTGCGCTACGACCGGGAGCCGGGGACGGAACGAGCCGAGTACGCCGCGCTCGTCGAGGACCGCTTACAAGGCCTAGGTCTCGGCATCGGTCTCACCCGCGCCCTCGTCGAGGCCGCCCGCGAGAGGGGCGTGCAAAGCTTTGATGCTTACGTTTCGTCCAAGAACACCGGCATGCTCCATCTACTGCGCAGCCTGGATCTCCCCGAGCGCGAGCGGAAGGAGGACGGGAGAGACGACTCCAAGCGGGTCGAAGTGGACCTCTTCCCAAACAACGGGCAGTAGAACGGCGGAAATGGTTAGTACCGAAATGGTTAGTACCAGCGGGCGGTTACTATCAGCGGGCGAGAAGAAGTAAAGCCCTAAAAAAACCACGGAAAGACGCGGCCCCAGGCGGTTAGCCTGGGGCCGCGTCTTTGTCCGCCCGAGCTTGTTTTTAGACGCGCTCGTAGATGCCGGCGATGCCCATGCCCCCACCGACGCAGAGGGTGACCAGGCCGTAGCGACCACCCGTGCGATGGAGATAGTGCAGAGCCATGGTGGTCAGGGCGGCGCCGGTAGCCCCTATCGGGTGGCCCAGGGAGATCGCCCCGCCCTCGGGGTTGAGCGTCTCTTCCGGTATCTGCAAGTCCCTTTGCACGGCGAGGGCGACCGAGGAGAAAGCCTCGTTCTCCTCGACGACGTCCATGTCGTCTATCGTAAGTCCGGCCTTCTTTAGCGCCGCGTGCGAGGCCGGAACCGGCCCTATACCCATCACCGACGGGTCTACCCCGGCGCTGGCGGCCGAGACGAGCCTGCCGGCCACGGGAATGCCGAGTTCCTCTGCCTTTTGTGCGCTGGTAACGAGCATCATCGACGCTCCGTCGTTGACGCCGCTGGCGCTGGCGGGCGTGATCACGCCGTCCTCTTTAAAGATCGGCGGTAGCTTTTGCATCTTCTCAAAGTCCGCGTCCTTGCGAACGTGCTCGTCCTCGGTGAACTCGACGGTCTCCTTCTTCTGCTGGATCTCTACCGGTACGATCTGCTCCTTGAAGTACCCCGAGTCTATAGCCTGCGTCGCGTACTGGTGGCTGCGCGCGGCGTACTCGTCACACTCCTCGCGGCTTAGCTCGTACTGATCGGCAACGTTCTCGGCCGTCATGCCCATGTGGTAGTCGTTGAAGACGTCCCACAAGCCATCGTAAGTCATGTGGTCGTAGATCTTGGCGCTCGGCATCCCCATCCCGTAGCCGTAACGGGCTTCGGTCAAAAGGAACGGCGCCTTGTCCATGTTCTCGATGCCACCGGCGAGGATGACCTCCGACTCCCCGAGGGCTATCTCCTGGGCCGCCGAGACGATGGCCTGCAACCCGGAGGCGCACATCCGGTTTAGGGTCATCGCGGGCCTGTCCACCGGAACCCCGGAGTTTATCCCGACCTGGCGCCCGGGGTTCATGCCCTGTCCGGCCATCAGGACGTTGCCCACGATTACCTGGTCGACCTGCTCGGGATCGAGGCCCGACCGGTTAAGGACCTCCGTAGCCACTGTCGTGCCCAGGTCTACGGCTGGGACATCCTTGAGCGATCCCCCGAAGGTACCTATTGCCGTTCTCAAGGGCGTGGAGATTACTACCTCCGTGTTGCTATTGGCGAAGCTCATGATCCTCCTCTGCTGCGTCGCCACCTACACACCATTAACACCTACGCGGTGTCACCACCTGTTACCACCTATGCCATATCCTAAAACAAAGGAGGGAATAGTACAAACGGCCCGA
Organism: Rubrobacteraceae bacterium; assembly: GCA_035296885.1. GTDB lineage: Bacteria > Actinomycetota > Rubrobacteria > Rubrobacterales > Rubrobacteraceae > Rubrobacter_F. Next base: position 4,252 of record DATHAB010000037.1, on the reverse strand, counting down.
CGCGCTACCTTTGGTCGCCCTCGCCCCTCCTGGTCCTCTCTGCGCCCGTCCGGTAGAACTCGAGCGGGGCGTTGAGGAGCCTCACGTAGGCGTCTCTCCACTCTTGGGCGAGGTTCTGGAAGAGCTCCTGTTGCTTGGTAGCGGGCTCCAGCAGAAACGTCCGGCTGCTCTCGATCTGGTCGCGCAACGTCTCAACGACGTTGTCGAAGAAGTTCTCGGCGAGCTGCATGTTCCGCTCCTGCGTCTCGCTCGCGCTCTCTACGACGTTCCTGTACGCGTCCAGGCTCTCTTTGAGGGCGCGGTTGGTCTGTTCCTGGCTCTCGAGCGTCTTCTCGAGAGCCTCCATGGAGGACGTCATCGCGTCCGTCAGGGCCCGGTAGCTCTCGGCCTGGCTCCTGTACGCCTCGGTCACGCTTTGCGCCCAGTCTTGCGCCAAGCCCATGTTACGCTGCTGGGCGGCTACGGCCCCGCCTACCGCGTCCTGCATAGCTCTCAAACCCGCCTGCGCGGGGTTCTGCGGCTCGTTCGCCATTGCTTTCGTCCCCTCTATCTTATGCGTAAGGTAGCGCGGCCTCTGCTACTCCTCGATACCTAAAATATACACCCTTGGACCTAGACAGACCAAGGCATAACAAAGGCCGAGTTCTTACCCGGCCCCCAAACGCTCGCCCGCAACTGCTCGCTAGGTACCCTGCCCCCCGCCTCCGGACTGCTGTGCCTGCTGGGAGAAGGCGAACATGGAGTTTACGAAGTCCATGTAGGCGCCGACGGACTCCTGAGTGAGCTGCTGGGTGGCCTCTTGCTGTCGCTGCGTCTGGTCGGCCAGCTGCTGGGTCATCTGCCGGTTGCCCTCCGCCTGCTTCTGGAGGTTGTCGATCACGCTGTTAAAGAAGTTCTGGACCAGCTCGGCGTTCAGCTCCTGGGCCGAAACGGCCCGATCGCCCATTGTCTGAACCGAGTCCCTTACAGCATCGGCAAACTTCTCGGCCGCCTGGTCGATCTGGTCCTGCTGCTGTTGATCCATAACTCTCCACCTCCTTTCTCGGGCTCCTCTAACTCCTTTCTCGGGCTTACACCTTCAACATGTCTGTCTGCCTACCCTACGCATACGAGCGCTAAACCTGAACAGAGCGCCGAGCGCTTCCGAGACGAGTAAGCCTTAGAAGACGTCTATCTCCGCGGCTCTCTCCACCACCTCGTTGGCCCTCCTCCCGCTTTCCGCTCCTGCCTTACTTACGAGCAGTTCCCGCAGATCGCTCGCCCCGTAGCACGCACCAACCATAGACCGGAGCTGGATCCCTACCAAACCGTCGCTACTCGTCCTTGTTTTCTTCCTTTGATTGCGCCGAGCGACCGGTGTACAAACTGAAGAAGGTGTCCATGTTGCGCCGATACTGCTCCAACGCTTCGGCCCAGAAATCGAGATACGCATGCCCGGCGTCAGTGATGGTGTACACCCGGCGCGCCGGTCCCCCCTTGGAAGTCTCCCACTTAGACTTGCAGAGGCCTTCCTTCTCCATGTGCCTCAAGGTCCGGTACAGCGTGCCCGGGTTCATCGCCTCAAACCCGAACTTCGCCGCCCGCTCCATAAGCTCGTACCCGTACGAGTTCAACTCCCGCAACGTTAGCAAAATCACCGGCACCAGCCAGTTCCTGGGCCGAACCTCCAGCTGGCGCTTATTCTGCTCCTTGGTCATCAAACCGCTTTCATACCACTCTATAATCCCACTCTATATGCAGTATACATATATATACCTGCTAGTCAAGGCTACATCTCTATGCCCCCATACTGTAGCTTTTAGGACTCGTAATTTCGTCGCGCAGAACCAGCAAGGGGAGCGTGTTCGTGCGGAGCGATAAGGGAGTCAATTACTTAAGCGTGTTTAGGTGCGTCAGGCATATAGTTTGCTTCGGGTCAGGAGCGGAAATAAACTTCGCTCTCGGAGGCAATGCTTTACGGAAAGGAGGCTGTTTTGAATTTGCGAGGCGCGGTTGCGGTCGTGACGGGAGGAAGCCGGGGTATAGGGGCTGCGATAGCTGAGGAGCTGGGTCGCGCGGGCGCCATGGTCGTGGTTAACTACGCCGGCAGCGTGGAGCCGGCCGAGGAGCTAGCGTCGACGATCAACGAGATCGGAGGAGGGGCCGAGGCGGTAGCCGTCCAGGCGGACGTTGCGGACCCGGAGCAGGCGCAGAGCCTTATAGACGAGACGATAAACCACTTCGGCCGCATAGACATCCTGATCAACAACGCCGGCATGAACATCGACAAGCCGTTGGGCCAGATGGAAGTAGATGACTGGGACCAGGTCGTAAACCTGGACCTGAATGCCTCCTTCTACACGGTGCGTGCGGCGCTGCCGCACATGCAAGAGCAGGAGCTTGGCAGGATTATCAACATAAGCTCGGTGGTGGGCGAATCGGGAAACCCGATGCAATCTAATTACTCGGCAGCCAAGGCTGGGATGCTCGGGTTCACCAGGACTGCTGCCCTGGAGCTTGCCCAGAACAATATTACCGTCAACGCCGTCTGCCCGGGCTTTGTAGAGACGGATATGGTCCAGGAGATGCCGGAGGATATTCAGGAGTACTTCCGCAATCAGATACCCTTAGGCCGCTTCGCCCAACCCGAAGAGATCGGCAAAACCGTCCGCTTCCTCGTCGAGGAAGGCGACTACATGACCGGCAACACTATAGACGTAAACGGCGGCCTCTACATGAGGTCTTAAGCAGACCCAAACCGCGAACCTTACCGGCCTCCTCCCTAGAGTCGCGGGAGGAGGCCTCCGTTTTGCTGCCGGCCTCAGCGCTGTATAGAAGGGGATCCGGCTAAAACACTGATCGGCAGGCTCAGCTCTGGTAGGCTCTCCTCCACCCCAAGGCACCCGACGACCTTATCTGCATTGCACACATAGATTCAACCCGTATATAATTAACAATAGTTAACAGAGACGTGAACCGGGTTTACGCGCCGGCGTAGGCCGGCGGCAACCGGGAAGGAAGGTGGTCACGTGGGTAGACTCGACGGACGGGTAGCGGTCGTAACCGGCGCCGGAAGAGGCATCGGGGCGGCAGAGGCGGTCAAGATGGCAACGGAGGGTGCCAATATCGCCGTTCTGGACCTCTCCGCGGAAGCGGGCCAGGATACGGTAGAGGCTGTCGAGAAGGCCGGGACGGAGGCGATCGCGGTCGCTTGCGACGTATCGAGCGCCAAGATGGTTGGGGCGGCATTCGAAGAGGTCAAGAACCACTTCGGGCGGATCGACATACTGGTCAACAACGCGGGGCTCTTGCGGGACAACCTACTCTTCAAGATGACTGAGGACGACTGGGACAAGGTCCTGGACGTCCACCTGAAGGGAAGTTTCCTCTGTACCAAGGCGGTCCAAGGGTATATGGTCGAGCAGGAGTACGGCAGGATCATAATGACCTCCTCGATCGTCGCCCTGGGGAACAAGGGGCAGGCCAACTACTCGGCGGCCAAGGGGGGTCTCCAGTCTTTGGCGCGGACCCTAGCTTTGGAACTCGGACGGTTCAACGTCACCGTCAACGTCGTTGCACCCGGTTGGATCGAGACCGAGATGACCCGGGAGGCCGCCGAAAGGGTCGGCATGGATATAGAAGACATGAAGGAGCGGTTCGCCAAGAACATCCCCTTGAGGCGCTTCGGCCGCCCAGAAGACGTCGCCAACGTCGTCGCCTTCCTCGTCTCTGACGAGGCCTCGTACGTAAGCGGCGAGACTATCTACGTAGCCGGCGGACCCTCCAGCTCGGTGATCTAGAGCTTTCAGCCGTCAGCCGGTCAGCCTTTGCTAATGGCTTTCCTAGCGGCGGGACGTGGAGCTTTCGTCCCGCCGCTTTTCGTATGCTCGCCCCTGGGCGGCTGTTGTAGGCGGTCCGAGGTTCGGCCAGCCTGTACCTGAAGGAAGGGCGCTCGGAGAGTTTTCCTGGAGCCGCAGCACGGTGAGCGTGACAATCCACAGTCGGCCACCTCCATCGGCGAACGTACCAGGCGCTCCAGGCTTGCGAGCTGCTCAAGCTCTTGTCTACACGGGACTAGCCAACCTCTTCAAGCTGCGCGGCGTAGTGGGCGGCGAGAGCGGCGAGGGTCACGGGTTTAGAACGATCTTGCCGGTCGTCTGCCGGCCTTCGAGAGCCTCGTGGGCCTCGGAGGCCTGTTCGAGCGGGTAGCGAGCGCTTACGGTTAGTTTGAGGTCGCCCGAGGAGATCCAGCCAAGCATCTCCTTTAGGCTCG
>DATHAB010000036.1:0-3225 GCA_035296885.1 Rubrobacteraceae bacterium | reverse complement strand
ATTCGGGTCAGACCCATTCTCTTCGCTGCGCGCACCAACCTCAGCCTTGCCATCCAGCCGCGCCCGCGAGCGTATAGGAGCATGCAAACAGACGATCTCGTGGGTTTCTCTCTTTAGTCCGGCTACCCCTTCCACCTTGTGATTGCCGAAGACGATTTCTATGTCGGCCGTCGGGCGGCTTACCCACTTCTTCAGCTCTATCTCGAGCTTGGAGATCTGGTGGGACTCTACAAGGCTTTTTGCAAGCTTCCTGTTGCCCCTCTCGGTGACAACAGGTTCGTGGATCCGCCGTGTCATGTGCAGCAGGGCATCCGGTGTCGACTCCTCCTGCTCCCGCCGTTGGAAGAAGTTCAAAAGCCGCGCTCTCAGTGCCCCGGCCTCTGACTCCTCCAGGACGCTCCTAAAGTTGCCACCCGGGGCGTACCAAAACTCGTCGGCGTCGATCGGTACGATCCAGTCGGCCCCTTCCCCAAAGGCCTGGCGAGCCAATTCTGTAGCGATACGGCCGTGGTAGAAAAGACCCTCATCGCGGGTCCACCGCACGCGGGCGTCCTTCTTGCTCAACTCCCGCAGCACCCGGTCGGTCCCATCCGAGGAGCCGTTGTCGACGACTAGAAGACGGTCGAGGCCCAGCGAGAGATGGTAGAGGACGTTGGTGCGGATAATGTCTACCTCGTTGCGAGCTACTAACAGGCCATACACGCGCATACCGAGCTCCTTTTCTACCTTCTGAGCCGTCTCGCTCTGCCCGAGCGTCTACCTCGCTGCCGTCATATGTGCGAAGTCCAACACCGCTGGCTTGATGTTAGTATAGCCTGCTAGATTTATGGAAGTAAACTTGGCCAAGATCCGCCTTTTCTGTTACCAAATCTTGCCCGCCAAGGAGTCTTTGGCCCTTTCGACCATGGCCTCGACCCTTTCGACTCCGCCCGAGGCCTGACGCCGGTGGAAGCCGTAAGCAGCTTTCTTGAGGAGGGCTGCGGCGTAATGAAGGGGCAGCCTGGCACGCCAGGCCTCCGGAACGCGGCCGAAGTATTCCTCAACAAAGGCCTGCGCGACCCCCCCGTGGGAGAGGTGGTGCTGGGACGACCCGCTCGGCAGGAGAAACAGGAGGTTAGCAACGTCCACTACCGGATCGGCCATGGCAAACTTATCGAGATCTATAAGGGCGACGCTGTCGCCGTTGACTATGATGTGCGCCGGCTTGAGATCCCCATGGATCGGCGCAGATGGGACTTCTTCGAGACCCGCGACCACGGCGCCCACAGCCTCTTCGATTTCTGGCCCTAGCTGGGGACAGGCCTGCTGAAGAAGCTTCTCCACCCCGTCCAGAGCGGAGACCTCGTCCTGCAGGGAGCGATGCCTCGGTGCGACCACATCGTCGCTGAGGTGTAACGAGGCCAGGGCCCTAGCGGCCTTGCGCATCGCCTGGATCGCTTCATCCTCCTCCCAACGGAGTATGCCCAAAAGGGAGGTTCCGGTGACTTCTTCCTGCAAAAGGGTCCGGAGTTCGCTCAGGTAGGCGACGGGCTTCGCCACGGTGAAGCCCGCGTCACCCTCACTGACCTTGTTGCAAAGAGCCCGTAGCACCTGGTAGGTTCGCTCCCCTTCCTCCTCCTTACGATAAATCTTCGCGTAGAAGCGCCTCCGCTCTACTCGACCGGTTATGGTATCCCGGGCTCGCACCGTCAGGCGCAGGGCCGCCCTCATGTCGACTCGGTAGCGAACCGGCTCGACGTTCCACGCCTTGGCCCGCCAGTCGCCCGTACCGAACCGAGCCAGCAACAGAGGCTCTAGATCGGGCGGCGGCCCTGACATAAGCAGACGGAGGGCCGGAAAACGATGATCGTAGGGGAAGACCTGCATCAGCATGTCGAGGTCTGGGATGTAGGAGAACGGTACGAAGGCCGGGGAAGAATCGGAAACCTCGCGTTGTTCAGACTCGGTTCGCCGCAGCTTCTCCCAGATCCGCCGAGTTCGACCATCTGCGTACAGCACACCGGACACCCACTGGCTCCACTCGCGCCCCGTCTCGGGCTCTGCAAGACGCAGGGTGTACTGCACCACGCAGCGGGCCGCTCGCCGATAGTGAATGTAGTGGATCCGGCAATCTAGGACCTGATAGGTCTTCCTATCGAGGGGCTGCAGGCGCCTCTGGAAGACCTCGCGCATCAGCTCGGGATCTTTGACGACCTCGAGCTTGGGAAAGCTCGGGTCTGCCAGGGGTGGCTCGGCAGCCAGCGGATCTCTCGTACTTGGCGCCGGCTGACCTTGAGCTCGCCCGGCCGACAGGACCGTGAGCCGCCGACTATCCTGCTTTCCTCCGACACGGGTTCGCGCTGCATATGCCTTGGTCTGTACGAATCGCGCGAGTAGATCAAAAAGCTTCATGTTTTGCCCTTCCTACACAACCGGCTACCCCTGGGAGGCCCTCGGCTTGTGGTTTCGGTCGCAGCAAGTTCGTTTCAGCCGCACGGCCATGTGATTGCGTGCGGGGCGCCTACGCCTGTTGTGGTTAACCATTATGCACCCTGCTGAGAACCGGCGTAAATTCTTGTGCGTCGTCGTAAAGCACGTCGAAAGCAGCGAGCGCTTCACGTTTTGACCACCCCTGATTCTAGCTACTGAGAACATGCCTGGTCCGTTTGCGCGGCTCCGAGCGCTGACTACCAAGAAGATTGGTTGTCTGCTATCCTGGTTTTTTGTCCAGAAACACGGAAGCCGCAAGAGCTCAAGGGAGGTCTTTGGGTGCCGGCCTTCAAACAGAGGATTTTTGAGACAGCCCGCGACGCCAGGGCGTTTCTCGGTAGGCACAAAGGGCGAATACTCAACAATAAGAGGGAGCTCGAACAAGCTCGCCAGCAGCTGGCGAGCAAAGACCGGGAGCTCGCCCAGTTGCGAGCACGGCTAGTCAGAAGTGGCGCCGCTACGGAAGCTAGTGGCTTAAACCCGGAGAACATAGTCTGGATCTTCGGGTCCGGCAGGAGCGGCAGCACCTGGCTCTCCTCGATGATGGGGGATATAGAGGGGCACACCCTGTGGGGAGAGCCCTGGGTCGGCGCCCTCTTCGGCAACTACTACTATCGCGGGGTCGCAGAACGAAAGCATAAGACCCCGCATTTCATCATGGGACGTCACAGGGAGACGTGGATCGGGTCGATCAGGCACTTCGTCCTGGACGGGGCCTGGGCAAACTTTCCCACGCTCTCGGAGGATGGGTATCTG
>DATHAB010000035.1:0-4456 GCA_035296885.1 Rubrobacteraceae bacterium | reverse complement strand
AGTGCCTAATAGTTAGGCACTAGGAAACTCTACAGGTAAGGCGGCTAGCAGCACCGGTAATCCCTTAACCGGCGGGGCGTGGAAATAGACAAAAGAAGAAGCCCGACGAGGACCGCGGCAGGAAAACCCCGTCGGGCAACGACCTATTACGCCAGCTTACTACCCTCTCCGGTCGTACCATAAACGCCCTCGAAGCAAGAAGCCCGACGAAGGGTCCATGCGCAACAGGAGAAGTATCGTCGGGCCTCGGGTGAAAACTATAGTGGCCGTAGGAGGCATAGAAAAGACCCAGGCGGGAGGGGGTCTCGCCTGGGTCCGCTAATGACTTCGTCGGTGCCGGATATGTTGATTGGTTGAGTCAGGGCAGGGCCAGAACCGCCACACTCCCCAAGCAACGACGCCAGTAAAACCGGCGATGCGGATAAGCGTTTCGCTGCCAGTCCGGAGCCAGATATAGATTGCGACGCACCACGTGACGAGCATGAGGTAGAAGACCATAAAGCCTATGAAATTGGATAGCCTCATATTCTGGCCCCCTTACGAAGGTTGCATGTCCTGCAAACGCCCGTAGTAAGTATAAAGGGCCGGGATCCTGACCATAAGACCCCAGCCCCAACAGCCTAAGGTGACTATTAGTAGGGCCAGACCAAGAACAATAGACAGGCGGGGCCGGAGAAGGCCAGCCCCGCGATAGCCGCTCGCATTAACGTCGTCGCCCTCGCAGGCGACGAGGATATCGGCGACGAATGCGGCGACGTTTTAGGCGCACGGTGATCAAGTAGACCACGATCACCACGACGATCAGCGTGACGGCGGCGACTACGAAGGCCGCCGCCCACAGGAGCACGTCCAGGTTGCTCATGGGGCATTATTACTACACCCACGCCCCGGAGCTAATGCACTTCTGGCAAACACGGTCCCCTGGATACCAGCTAAGTAGTTCATCTTCCTCAAAGACCTCTGTAATTTCCGACCACCACCGTCGCAAGCCGCAAGCATCGCATACTGCTGACCCTCGGGCTATCCGTTGGGCGGCTACGTGGTGCGAGCAATGACCATGACGTGCGAAGCCCTGGCACTCGCACCTGCGCTACGCTCAGGGCGCGTGGTGCTAACGCGGACCTCGTAGGTGAGGCCGGGCGTGGTACCGGAAGGAACTAACCACTTACCGCCGCCTTGGTAGGCGTCGAGGATCTCTTCGGCGTGTAGCTCGAAGAGGCCCAAGCCTCTTAGCTGGTAGGCGGGAAGAGGGTCCGCCTGTAGACTTACATCGATCATGAAGCTACTCCCTTCATGGTCCGGGCCTTCGGGGAGCTTCCACCTTCCGCGAAGGCCATTCCTTTATCAACACCCGCATTGTCTCAAACTTGAAGCAGACTTGCAAGTTTCTCGGCGTATATCTATAATTTCTTCGTCGTTACTTCGTGAAAGGAGCGCGGCTGTGAAGATACCCCGACTGCGGGAGTGGCGCGAGGCGAAGGCGCTCACCCAGGAAGAGCTAGCCGAAAAGGCCGATATCAGCGTTCGTAGCGTAGCAGGCTATGAGGCTGGCGGCGGAGTGCGGCCAGCTACGGTGCGTCGCTTGGCCGCTGTGCTGGGCATAGACACGGCGGATTTAGTGGAAGCGCCTCTACGAGCGTCCACTCCCGAACGTCACAGCGTGGATGAGTTCGACATAGACGAGATCCGAGAGACCGTCTTTGTGAAGATGCGACCAGAGACGTTCGGGGAGCTAAACACGCTCGTAGAGGCGGAAATTTCGCGCCGCTACAGCCATGACAGCCTCCTTGAGTTGCGCGAGAGGTTCACGCGGCAGGTTGAGGAGCTTGCGCCCCACAAGGAGCAGAACCTTGACGCCTATTCGAAGGCTGTCATAAGTCTCCACTCAGTATCCCGCGTTCTGGAGCGTACCGCCGGAAGGACGCTTAGCTAGGGATAAAAAAAAGGCCCCGTTCGCGGCGGGGCCAACAACCCGAGATGAGGAGGCATTATACCCGAATGAGAAGAACTGAAGCAGTGAGGCCCGCTAGCTTGGCGGCAGATCGGGCCTCACACAAAGCAAAACCCCAAGAACCCGCAAGGATTAACAGGGGTTGCACGTGAGATTGTACTCGAAGGCGCAGGAGCAGGTACCGGAGGAATTAACAGCCCGAGAGCAGTGGGTGTGCTGGTGTTACGAGAACCGCAACGGAGAGTTGGCGAAGGTTCCCCACATCGCGCAGAGCGGACGCCGCCGACGGGCGGCTACTGATAACCCCAACACGTGGCGCTCGTTCGACGAAGCCGTGGCCGCATGCGAGTCGGAGGGGTACGACGGCATCGGCTACGTCTTTAGCCGCGACGACCCGTACACAGGCGTTGACCTCGATAACTGCCGCGACCCCGAGAGCGGAGAGCTGGAGCAGTGGGCGGCGGTGATCGTGGCTGAGCTTGGAGGGTACTGCGAAGCCTCCCCAAGCCGCGAGGGCGTACACATCATCGTTCGCGGCCGCGCTCCAAACCGACGCAGAGGGTCGGTCGAACTCTACAGCTCGGGTCGGTTCTTTACCGTCACAGGCCAGCTTATAGCGCAGCCCTCTCCGACCGGCGACATACCCGACCGCCAGGAGGCCCTCGACGAGTTCGCCGGTACGCACCTCCCGCCGAGGGAGAGCGCCGGATACGCGACGCCGACAGTACCAGCGCCGACGAATCTCGACGCCGCCGAGCTGCTCGACAAGGCCCGCAACGCGCGCAACGGCGAGGAATTCAAGCAGCTCTTCGACCGCGGCGACCTGAGCGCCTTCGACGGCGACCACTCGCGGGCGGACTTTCGGCTCGCGCAGATCCTGGCGTTCTGGACCGGCAAGGACGAGGCGCAAATAGAGCGCCTCTTCAGCACATCGGCGCTCGGACAGCGCGAGAAGTGGCGCAGACGGGCCGGTTATCGCGCGAGCACCATACGAGCCTCCATAGCCGCGACAACGCGTGTCTACAGCGAACCAGCCCCAAAAGCTTCTGACCTGGCTAAGGCTGCAGCGCAGCTGCGCGCCCTAGCGGCATCGCTCGCGTGGGAGGGACGCGGCGGTCCCACAGACTGCGCGGTGTTCGGCGCAGTGGTGGACATTTTGGAGCGGTACGGCTCACCTAGCAGTACCGGAGTAGTTGTTGCCGCCGACGCGCGCAACGTAGCACTCAGGGCTGGGGTGAGTTTGCCGACAGCAGCAAAGAGCCTCCGGCGTCTGCAAGAAGACCGCAAACTACTGCGCCGCATACGCGGGGGTAAAGGCACGCGGGCGGCCACATACCTACTCAAGACGCCCGCTCAAGGGTTGTACACAAAACAGTGTGCTCTTTATGTACAACCCTTGAGCGCCCTACGGAATCGGGTACCCAAACCTAAAAACGAGTTCGACAAAAACGGGCGCAGACTCCCTGTCCAACGCGAGTATCTGCTAGAGCGCGTGGGCAAGCTGTCGGCGCTGATTCTGGAGCGCGTGGGCGATTCCGGCGACGGCACAACCCTCCCGGAGTTAGCCGCAAGCTTAGACAGACGCGTCCGCAATATCACCCGCCAGGTGAACGCTCTCATAGATGCCGGGCTTTTAGCCGAGAACGGCGGGCGCCTGGCGCTGCCCGCCGATTTCGCGCATCGTCTCGAAGTAGAGCTAGAGGAGAGCGGGTGTAACGACGCCAGGAAGCGCGACGCCCGCCGTTACCGTGAAGAGCGCGAGGCGTTCCGCTCCCGTAAGGAACGCCTCGCGGACGATGCTCCCAGCGACGAGGACATGCACCAAGCGCAACTGCAGCGCACCCAAGACGCGCTCGACATCCTACAGACCAAGGGGACCGGCCCGGCGATGATCCTGCAAAGCTACCTCTCGGGCGAAACTGAAAACTTCGAGTACGTGGTTAACGCTGTCGCCTTTTATTATGGCGGCGCAAACCCGGATCTTTGGCGAAAACCAGTAGAGCAAGCCGTCGAATTGGTGGGGCGTCAGCCGTTGTGATATGCGCCGACTATACCCGCTGCTATGCATGCGGCGGTCGTATCCGAGAGTTCGCCGATGATGTCGTCCTCGCTAGGCGAGACGGCTCGGAGCTTAGGTTCTTTCACGTTGCATGTTCCCCCGCCGCCGAACACACCTACTTTATCGAGGGCGCGTGTGTCTGGAGCATCGGCTACCGCCCCGCGTTTGCCGACGACGAGGACATCCGGGAGGGTACAGCATGATCTTCCTCGCCAACGATAGGGGGGAGGGGGGCCATGCCTAGATGCGCCGGTCTTAAGCCGGATAGTAGTCAGTGTGAACGTATCGTTGATGGCCGTTCTACTTATTGCTATTCCCACGATCCTACAAAGAAGGAAGTTCGGCGCAGAGCGGCGTCGAAAGCCGGTAAATCTAAGACGCCTGCTGGCGAACTGCGGGACGTGAAGGCGGCTTTACGCCAGCTTGCCGACGATGTTTTAGAGCGT
>DATHAB010000034.1:0-2841 GCA_035296885.1 Rubrobacteraceae bacterium | reverse complement strand
CCAGATTAAATGTCCCCTTCACGGCGCGAAGTTCGACGTGAAGACCGGGGCCGCAAAGAGCCTCCCGGCGGTGAAAGCTGTACCCACCCACGAGGTCAAGGTCGAGGACGGGATCGTGTACGTGGCCCTCAACCCGAAACGCGTCAAGATCGGCGGTGGCCGGGGTCGCAAGAGATAGTTTCGGACGTAAGGCGGGGAGGTGCGCCCGGCGCCTCTCATTTGCCGTGACTGGTACAATCTTTTAGGTGTTACAAGACTTCTACAAAGAGGTGGTACTGGATCACTATCAGCGCCCGCGCAACCGGGGCTCGCTCGAGGGCGCGGACATCGAGGAGCACCTCAACAACCCCCTCTGCGGCGACGAGGCGACAGTCTACGCCAACCTCCGGGACGGCAAGATGGCGCAAGTGGCATTTACCGGACGGGGCTGCTCCATCTCCCAGGCCTCCGCTTCGATGCTGGCCGAACGTCTGCAGGGTAAGGGCCGCGAGGAGGTGGGGGCGGAGATTGAAGCGTTCTTAGAGATGATGCGCGCGGAGGAGCGGGAAGAATTAGGGGATCTCGTGGCGCTCAAGGGGATAATCCAGACCCCGAACCGCATCCGGTGCGCAACTCTCGCCTGGGATGCCCTCAAACGGGGGCTCAACCAAAATGCGCCCTCTTGATCTCTGTCCGGGTAGCCTACCGGGTAGCCCAGCACCACCCCATCGGCGTCCGCCGGTAGAGCCGCGACGGACCCTTTTGAATAAGCCTTCGTCTTTGTACCTGTAGAGAGTCCGCCATCGGGCCTGCGTTCGAGGCGGGTGTAACTCTCTGGCGGACGTTCTCCACACATCTCGGGACGGCGACTTAAATGACATCTCCTCTGCTTCACAGGGGTCGAAATCCAACCTCCGGATAGGGAGCGTGTTAGTAACGGCGTGGTGGAGTTAGTTTCCGGCTCGTTACCCCATTTCAGGATAGTTGGAAACTCCTACGAGATTGTGATCAGGGCCTCGACCGTAAACTGACTCTATCCTGCCCGTTGCCCCGCGGTTCGCGTGACTGGTACTTCCAAAATCTCGACGCCGCACGACCACGACCGCACGTGGTTTATGGCTCTCTAGGAGGAACGTCCTTTTTCAGGCAGAAGTCGCCAAATCTAGGTATGAGCCTGTTGGCTTTGAGCTCGAAGTCTTTGCCGCTCTGATGAGGTTAATCTTCTGCCACCCAAACTTTTATGTCAGGCGTCCACCCTCGAACTCCTCCACCGCCATTCTCAGAACGCGCGAGTAAAAGCCGCAGGTCGCCTCCATGTCGCGAACCATGAGCACAAGATAGTAGATGCGGCTCACCCTCACGCGGTCGCTGTCCTACGCAAAGATACCTGCCAGAGCGCAGGGGCCACCGAGTGGGAAGGAGAGCAAGAAGGCCAGGGTGAAGAAGCCGTTCTCCTCAGAAGTGTAGATGTAGAGACGCTTGTAGTGCGACCAGAAGTAACAGAGGTAATGGCGACGCCACCCAGTACGACAACTGTTACGCGCAAGGCGTTGAGAATGATCATCTGGCGGACCGCACCGTCAGAGTTGAGGAGCAGCAGACCGAACCAGTCTACTGAGAGCATCTCCGAAACGCCGAAGAGAGCCAGAAGTGCGTAGAGGATGGGGCGAGGATAGAGCTGGCCCCGGACGTAGCTGCGTAGCTCGTCTCTTTTAGCGCCCCGCGGCTCTGTACGGCGCCACAGGGCTGCCAGCTTTTTGCCCGTAATCATGACCGGCACAGTAAAGTACACGTCTTCCGCAAGGTTGGACGAGCCGTTCTAGGAGCGCAGAAAGCCCCCCTCGGAGTGGATAATCTGGCCTGTGATCCAGGCAGCGTCATCGCTTGCCAAGAATGCCACTAGTCGCGCTGCGTCCTCGGGCTCGCCGACCCTGCCGGCGGAAAATTTGGCTGAGAGTTCCCGCTTCAACTGGTAAGTCATCCAGCCCGTGTTCGTCGGGCCGGGGTTGACGGCGTTTACGGTTATCCCCTTGTGGCCTACCTCGGCGGCGAGCGTCCTGGTGAAGGCCTCGATGGCGCCCTTGGTCGCGATGTAGGCGAGCTCCCCCGGCATAGGCCCGAGCGATTGTCCGCTGGTGAGGTTGACGATCCTGCCGCCGGTTTCGCCCACGAAACGTCGGGCGAATACAACCGAGAGTAGAGCCGTGGCCCGTAAGTTGACCGCGTAGTGGGCATCGAGGGTCGCGGCGTCCAGTGCCTCGTAACCGTCACCGGTGGAGCGGGCAGCGTTGTTCACGAGTATCGAGGGCGGTCCGAGCCGCTCTGCCACCTCGTTCAGCAACCGTTCCGGGGAGCCGGGGAGGGAGAGATCCAACTCCATCGCCTCCACCCTGACGCCCGCGCCACGTAGCTCTTCGAGCAAGATTCCTGGCTCGTTCTCACCGTTTCTCCAGTGGGTGAAGAAGACGTCCGCATCTTTTTCAGCTAATGTCCGGCAGATCGCCGTTCCAATGCCTCGGTGACGGCCCGCGCCGGTAACTACCGCCACGCGCCCGCCCAACGAGTTGGTCATCTTATCCCAACACCCAGGTGTCCTTCGTTACGCCGCCGCTGGAGACGTTGACTAGGCGACTACCGGGCGTGGCGATGCGGGTCATGGCACCGGGGATCATCTGGACGGTCTCCGGGTCCGAGACGAAACCGTGGACCCGGTAATCGGCGTAAGAATCGCGCAAGGTTATCTCGCCGTCCTCGACGGAGCACAAGACGTTGGTCGAGAAGTCTACGGGGTTTTGGGCGACGTACTCGATAGGGTTCTCCTCGACCATGTTCCGAAACTCTTCGACGGCTTCTCTGGATTCC
>DATHAB010000033.1:0-17694 GCA_035296885.1 Rubrobacteraceae bacterium | reverse complement strand
TATCCCAACCTCATCCATTACAACAAGCTCGACAAAGGCGGGCACTTCGCGGCATGGGAGCAACCAGAGCTACTCACGCAAGAGCTGCGGACTGCATTTAAATCATTGCGCTAGTTGGGAGAACCAAGGGTGTACTACTGGCTCGCTTCACAAGAATTCTTAGCACACTCAGCATAGGCGGCGAGGAAGTCACGCTCCTCGCCGCCCATACCACCCATCATGCCGGCACACGTCCTTTCGTCCCCTAAGTTTCCGAGAATCTAATTAACCGGCAACTGAGTTTCCGAGAATTTCTCTTCTCGGCAACCCAGTGAATAGAGGTAATCCTCCTCATCTGTTTATAGAATTTACTCTACCTGTACTGACCAAGGACCATCTGCAGAGACCTGAAGCAGGTAGACATCTTCTCTAGGAACGCGTACTGCCTTTGAACCGTTGAACGGGCCTGCATCGTTTGCCAGGAGGCTTTCCATCCCTATGCGTGAGCCATTCTTGTTTAGAAGGGTGACCCCAAAGTGCCCACTACCTTGATGGGTCATCGCGAATCTTTTTAAGCCCTCAGAGAGTTGAAAGAAGTCTGACGCAGTTTGGCTGTTGCCTTGGAAGCTGCTCGTTTGTGGCGCGCTAGAAGGTCGAGGCTGTTCTATTGTAATAGTCCAGGGCCCATCCGCCGACACATCGATAAGATGCTGACCAGATTTTGTTTGTACCGCCTTTGAACCCTCGCTTGGACCAACGACATTTGCAAGAAGGCTGTCCATTCCCCCAGTTGGTCCTTTGTCCCTGTGGAGGTGGAGGTACGTCAGCTTCTTCGGTAGGTATCCTTTGGTCCTGTGGGGCCACCACGTTCATGTCCTGCCCACACGCGGGACAGAAGTTTGCTCCTGCCTCTACCTGGTTGTTGCAGTTGGGGCATGCCCGTGCCATGCAAGCAGCATAAAAGTAACTATTTCCCGACGCTAGTTAGACAACTAGCGAGAAACTTACCCTAGCGGCGTACTCACCGCCCCTCAGAAGCAAACCTCGTGCGCCTAGGCAGCCTCCTCATCTACCTACTAGATAAGTAGGGGGGTGTAAGCTACTGACGAGAGAAGACTTACATGTACTGGTACAACCCCGTTATCGGGAAGATGGAGGACACTCCAGACCCTCGAACCGACGCTCGGGCTCAAGAGATGCTTGGTAGTCACCCAGACTCGGAGGAGTTTATCGAGGAGTACTGGAGATGGCGCGAAAAGACTGGCGTCGTGGCTGCGCTGGTATTCACAGGGCAAAAATTCCAGAGGCGGGAACAAGGGCTGGAGCCCCCTAGGTAGTAGAAATACTGGTGCTTGGCTACAACGACGGGGTACGAGGTGCTCGAAGAGGTCCTAGACCCCGGCCAGAGCGGGGCAAGCTTGGAGCGGCCGGGGATGGACCACGTGCGCGACCTAGTAGCCGCAGGCGGCGTCTCAGTAGTAGCTTGCCCAAGATCGGGACCGATTTGCGCGTGAGCCCGCCTACCACTACCTCTTGCGGCGTGAGTTCGAGGAGCATGGCTGCAAAATACGAGCCCTGAATGACCGGGGAGACGACAGCCCGGAGGGCGAGCTTATGGACGGTATTCTAGATCAGTTAGCTAAATTCGAACGTGCTAAGACCGCCGAGTGGTCCCGCCGAGGGAAGTTGTACAAGGCACGGGAAGGTAAGGTCATAGCGACAACCATGTCGCACTACGGCTTTAAATACACTCCCTCAAGGGACGGCTATAAGTTAGACGAGGCTGCCATGTCCAACGTGCGGCGTATTTTTCGCATGGTGAGTGCGGAGAGTTACTCCCTCCGCAAGGTTAAGCAGATATTTGAAGCTGAAGGGTTACCGACCCCTGCTGGCAAGAAGTACTGGTCGAAAACATTTATTAGAGAAGTTATCAAAGACGATGTTTACCGACCGCACAGCTTTGAAGAGATCAAGGCACTGGTAACGCCAGAGGTGACAGCACGACTTAGCACAGACAAGAATTATGGTATCTGGTGGTTCAACCGCAAGCGCCACACTCTCAAGCAAGTAGTAGTAAACACTCCTGAAGGGAGCGTTTACCGTAAAAAGAGGAAGGTTGTGGAGAAGCCACGAAACGAGTGGATCGCAGTGCCTGTTCCTGACGCTGGCATACCTCGCGAGTCGGTGGACGCAGCGAGAGAAGCTATCGCCAACAACCCTAGACTGTCGTCCGCAGGCCACAGGTTTTGAACTCTCAGGTGGCAGCCTTCGCTGCGGTGGATGCGGTTACGCCATGGCGACCAACAGTATACTGTCTCACGGCAAGAACCTGCTCTTCTACTACCGCTGTACTAAGCGTGTAGCAGACGGCAAGGACGCATGCTGATAGAGCAGGCGCGTGGAGAGCTGCACGGAGACCCCGACCACGAGACAAAGGTATGGCTGGAGAAGCTGGCCGAGATAGACCGGATGCGTAGCGGCTACCAGGACCTGGCAGCAAAGGGACTCATGACCTTGGAGGAACCGGGAGAGAAGTTGCAAGACTTACAGGAGACTCGCAAGACGGCGGAGCTATGAGCTGCAGGCCCTCAGAAATCGTTGGGAGTGTATAGAGCAGTTGAAACGGGACAAGGACACCCTTGTTGAGTCCTATGCCAGCATGGCGCCGGAGGCTTTAGATCACCTCAGGCCGGAGGAACGTCATCAGGTATATAGGATGCTCAGACTCAGAGTTCTCGTCTATATAGACGGCCTCCTGGAGGTTAGCGGAGCATTTGCGGACAGTCTTAATGTTAGTAATTTAGAAACAGGATATCGTTGCCGTTCTCTGAAAACGCCACGGCTTTCGCTATCTAAAGGCGTCTGTGCTGGGGGAACCACGTGTTGTTGATCCAAGTGCTCATTGCTTTCTATGGCGGCATTAGCTGTGCCTTCTCTAGCCTTGCTATGTATTCATGTTGCTAGGCTCAGCGACGTTGAGCAATGCCCGTCGAAGTAACATTGACCATAAACATACTTAAATCACCTGAAAGGTGTGCGGTAGTAAGTAGCCTCGCATACCACTAAGTGCTAGGGGCGAGATGTACTTAATCGAATAGATTGCACCAAGGATACGTGGGTTGCTTTTAGAAGAACCAACCGAAAGAACGAGCTAACAGTAGGGTGCACTGGGCCGAACTTCCACAAAAGGTTTCGCTCGGTCCTGATTTTGCCTTACGCTATACTCCCTTCTCCCGCATCCGAGGTGTCCTTTAATGATTTTCGCGTCTTTAGCCCTGCTTTTACCGATCTTCGGTACAATCTGCAGAGGAAGGAGGGCGAGGGCTTGAGTACGGAATTACTGACCGAGGAGCAGCGAAGCTTTCTCGACGAGTTGCTCGCGTACCTACGCGACGAGCTGGAGGCTCGCAAGGATCCGGAGGCGATCGAGCAGAGGATCCAGATGTTCGATTCCTTGGCCGGGGAGGTGGGAAGGGCTCGGGTGCTTGAGGATAAAAGCCTCGCTGAGGAGGATTTCGTTTACTTGGCTGAGGAGGGTAAGAAGGGCAAGAAGCGTCTCAAGCGTGTTGGGGGGTTGACCCCCCTCGACGTCCCGGCCATCTTGGCCGAGATTGAGTCTGTCGCAGCCGTCGGTGGCGAATACATGGAGAGCGACGGTGTCGTGGCCGTCATGGAGTATGGCGGGCGCAAGGTTGTAACCCCGGATCCTGGAGATCCTAGTGCGCCGTTAAGGAATCGCTGGCGGGAGCTGAAGAGTGGGTGGCCAGTGGAGCGGTAGGCGGCATCGCAGGACTGGGTTTCGAGGGATAGCGGCTCTTTATCAAAACGACTGCCATGCGCCTCAGCGCCGACTGCATCCGCCCATATAGAGTAGGGCAGGGTTTCGCTCTTAGGGGCGCGTTTACTTCCCAGATAAGGAGCGAGCCACCCGGTCGTCACCTGCTCCAAACTTGCCGATAAGTACGGTATACGGAAAAGCTGTCGCTTGTAGAGATTCAGCATCTTCTCCTGAGCCCAGTGCGTAGGGTGGATGTTAAAGACTGGTGTGCACCAAGCAAGCTATTTCGACATCCTGCCGAATCGTTTACAGTTTGAATTAGGGTAGGAAGCTTTGCAGCCAGAAGAGTGACGCCCCATGCCTCGATTACGTTTGCGCAAACTCCAGGTTCGGGCATAAACCAAAACTAGGTGCAAGCGCTTGAGGGGAAAGGAGGCAAATGACCGAACAGGCGAGGCAACCCAAAGACAAGAATTACAACCTGATCAGCATGCTTTACCAAGCTGCGGACGCCGTCGAAACGCTGAAGACTTACATTCAGGACGCCGAAGAGCAGGGCGACCAGGAGCTCGTGGACTTCTTCAGCACGGCCCTTGAGAACAACCTGGAGTCCTCCGAGAGGGCCAAGGAGTTGCTCACGCAGCGCCTGGAGCAGGAGCAAGAATAACTTGCAGCTATCGAAGAGCCGCGACCAGCAGCAAAGAAGGTCGAGGTTTTATAAGGGTTCTGGCCCTATATCAAGTGTCGTCGGGGGGGTGGGGAGCGTTGCTCAGAGATGTGTTGGTGGTTTCGATGAGTGCGAAGCGGGCAAAAGAACTCTGCAGAAGGTATACGAGGCGAAACGGAAGGAGGCCCTATGGCTGAGGAGGCGGAGCAGCGCACGGAAGAAGCTATCAACGTTCGGCAGGTTACGCAAGTGTACGCCAACTGGAACCAGGAAGGGTCAGGGGAGCACGGTACGTTCTCGTTCCAGCTGATTCTCGACAACGGGGCCGAGGAGTTCGTCCTACGGCCCGCTATTGCGGGGGGGACCGCAAAAATGATTAACGACCTAATCCGGCAGGCCGCAGGGACTTCACCCTTGTACTTCGACGTAGAGCGCAAGGTTCTCATCTTCGGCAATATGGCTACTACGTAATCGGACGCTTTGAGGGAGCGGTCTCAGGATGCTTTTGAGGGCCGCGTTTTCTACCTCCGAAACCGACACTCGCATCACCAGGGCATCGCTTTCACAAGATGTGGAGGTGCTCGATTCGAGTCTTTATGCAGAAAAGCATAAAGGATGGGCACAGTAGGGCGGTCACAAGCAGGTGTATCTCTGAAAAGCGGGACAGTGGTGGTCGTGCTTAGACGTTGACAGGGATGCCTCGGTACCTGTGCTTCTTTAGAAAGCCGGAGATCCGGCCGCCTGGTCTCGCCGGATCGTTGATAGCCACTCTACTGTTATAGTCTTAGCCTCCTTACCGAGGGTCCAGGGCCGAGCTCGGCATGGCTGGGCCCAAGCCGCTCACATCCTGAGTTTGGTGGAGCATCTTGACTAAACGCAGACGATCTCGACCCGAAGACCTTCTCCTACTAGGCAGGCGTTTTGCCGAAGTGTAAAGAGAAGTAGTTGCGTGTTGTGAATGGCTGCTGCGGGCGGTGGTAGCTCGATTTGTGCGCTATAGTCAAAAGAAAGGGTGTTCGGGGTAAACAACACTTAGTGGAACTGATCGTACTCATCGTGCTGGTGGTGCTGGTGCTCTTGTTGGTGCTGGGACGCGGCGGCGCAGATTCTTTCTTAGGGTTAGTCATAAACGGGATAGTAGGGGTTGTCCTGTTATTCTTGACGAACCTGCTGGTGCTGGCCGAGGAAATACCAATAAACCTCATCACGATACTGATCTGCGCTATAGGCGGGGTGTTTGGTTATCTGCTCATCCTCGTGCTTCACCTCTTAGGCATAGCTTTCTCCGTCTAGCGATCGACCAACAGTAGTGGTGTTCGTACGTATAGCATCTAGCGAATTAAGGACTGCTTGTGCCGAAAGGTTGGCGTGAGCCCCATAATGCAACCTGTCTATACACTTCCGACCACTCTACGCCTTTGTTCCTGGACGCGGGTTGAAAGGTGTTAGAGCGGTGGTAGAGTGTGCGAATTGATTATTGCACCCTTCTCGCCCCAGTGAGCGGGCTCCCCATTATAGCGAGGTAAGTACCGGCATGAAAGAAGGCACCTTAAAGATAAAACTTACCAAAACCGTCCGCGATTTCAGCGGTAGCCCTTACCCCAAAGGAGCGGAGTTGAGGGCCCGAGTTGTACTCGACGGAAGGTTAGAGGTAGCCGGAGCCCAGCACCTATTGCTCTACCCTCACGAGTGGGAACTCGTGCTAACCGATGAGGACTTCCGGCGGTTGCTGGACGGGTAGAGCGCATACGCACAGAGAGGGGCCGTAGAACTGAGACAGGTGCGCCTCTAACTCGACTTCTGAATCGACCCCTAAAAAGGTGAGTGGCGATACCTGCTCTAAGGAAGACTCGCTTCTTTGCTCTCCAGCTTCAGCAGGTACCTTTTTCGGGACGGTCGTATGCACAACGCTATCAGCAGGGCTGTTCCTGGCGCCGTCGGCTCACCACAGGCTCTTATGACGCCAGCAGGTCAAGGAGCGCGTCTGCCGCAGCCCAACCAGCTCGTTGTCTGAGGCCTGGTCCCGCTCGTGACGGCGATGGCTTGAGCTCTGTTGCTTATTACCGACTTCTTGTTCGGCTCGATGGCCGCCACCGCGCTGACGGTGGCTACTATAACTGCTTTCCTCGTTGGCGTGTGGTTCGTACTGCCAGTGTGGTACCGTTCGAACGACAAATAATACTTCTTCACGGCTCTATGGTCGGAAAAATTGATTCAAAAATCCCGTCGTAGCGTGGCACTTGCTTGTAGTTCATGATACGTGTGGGGGTGGCACTGCGCTACGGGTAGGAGGCAAGGAGCCGACGTGCTAGTGTACCGAACAATCCAACACCCAGCAAGGTGGTGTGGACCGGGTCGCCATAATTTGAGAGTGACGATACGATCAGTCGGCCCAGAATTTTATTTTGAGTTGTCGGCTTTTACTATCAGTTATTAGCCAGGACCTATCGGATGGCGCTGCCCATCCTAGATCACGGAAGTGAAGGGTTGGACGCAGGCTCTTTTTGTTCACAAGGCTGGTCGAGATCTAGCAGTTCGCACGGTGACCTTCGGTTACCAGTCTCCTGTCGACTAAGACTTTATTCTTTTGGTCGCGTTATAGCGCCTTCAGAGGCGGAGGAGACGAGTGCGGCGTACTTGGCAAAGACACCGGTCTCGTAGCGGGGCAGGGGGTCTTGCCAGTCCTTCAGCCGGTCTTCTATCTCTGCTTCGGAGAGCGCCACCTCGAGCTTGCGGTTCTCTACGTCGAAGGTGATGGTGTCGCCTTCCTTAAGTGCCGCTATAGTACCGCGGTGAGCAGCTTCGGGGGCGACGTGCCCGGCCATAAGGCCGCGTGTAGCCCCGGAGAAGCGGCCGTCGGTGAGTAGAGCGACTGATTCGCCCAAACCGTGACCCACCAGGGCCGCTGTCACCCCGAGCATCTCGCGCATACCGGGACCACCTTTTGGGCCTTCATACCGGATTACCATCACATCCCCCTTTTCGATCCGCCCGTCAGTGACCGCCTCCATAGCCTCCTCCTCGGAGTCGAATACGCGTGCGGGGCCCTCGTGGAAGTGCCGGGTGTAGCCAGCTACCTTGACAACGCAGCCCTCGGGGGCTAAGTTGCCTTTTAGGATTACGAGGCCGCCAGCATCGCTCAAAGGGTCCTTGACGGGGACTATCACGTCCTGTTTAGGCGTCTCTTCGGCGCCTTCGACCTCCTCGGCTATCGTACGGCCAGTGGGGGTGAGTTGCCCTCCGTCCATGAGGCTCTCCTCAACGAGGCGGCGGCCCAGGAGCCTCGTGCCGCCCGCGTGGTCCAAGTCATAAGCAGTGTAGCGACCGCCGGGCTTGAGGTCGGCGATGGTGGGGGTACAGCCGCTTATCCGATCGAAGTCGTCTATGCTGAGCGAGACGTTCGCTTCGCGGGCTATCGCGAGGAGATGCAAGACCGCGTTAGTAGATCCTCCGGTGGCGGCGACCGCAGCGATCGCGTTCTCGAATGCCTTGCGGGTGAGGATGTCCGCAGGCGTAAGGCCCCGGTGCAAGAGGTCCATGATAAGTTCTCCCGCTGCGATGCAAACCTCGTCTTTACGAGCGTCGTTCGCTGGGGGGCTCGCTGACCCAATGGGCGAGAGCCCGAGGAACTCCAGGGCCATAGCCATCGTGTTAGCGGTGAACTGCCCACCGCACGCCCCGGAGCCGGGACAGGCATGGTCCTCGAGGTCTTTGAACTCCTCATCTGACATCCTGCCCGCCGCATGTGCGCCCACGGCCTCAAAGACTTCCTGAATGGTGACGTTACGGCCCTTATGGCGGCCCGGGGCGATAGACCCTCCGTAGACGACGAAGCCTGGTACGCCTAGGCGGACGAGCGCCATCGCGGCGGCTGGGATGGTCTTGTCGCAGCCGACTAAAGAGACCACGGCGTCGAACATGTGACCGCGACCGACGAGCTCTATGGAATCGGCTATCACCTCGCGGCTGACGAGGCTCGCCTTCATCCCCTCGGTACCCATCGTGACGCCGTCAGAGATGGCGATGGTGTTGAGCTCCATCGGGGTACCCCCGGCGGCCCGGATGCCCTCCTTGACGCGCTCGGCGAGTCGGCGCTGGTTGAAGTTGCAGGGCATAGTCTCGATCCAGGTGTGCGTCACTCCGACTATCGGCTTGCTCAAATCCTCATCGTCGAAGCCGATCGCCTTGAGCATCGCCCGGGCCGGGGCCCGGTCTCGGCCTTCGAGAATGGTACGGCTCTTGTGACGTGCGTCGGTCGTCTCCACGGTTCGTCTCCTGTCTGTGTTCGAGTGGGCTTACCAGCGCTCAGGATAACATCAGTGGGACCGCTGGAAGGCCGTTGACGGCTGACCTCGTGCACGTGTCTCAATGGATCACAAGCAGTGCATTAGAATTGCTGCGTGGAGTCGTCGCTCGATGCCCGCGTCTTTGTGGCCCTAGGGTTGACGGTATTTTTCTGGGGCTCGGCCTATGCCGGTATCCGGGTTGGGCTGGAGGCGTTCGGGCCCGGGCAGGTGGCGCTTGCGCGCTTGCTCATGGCCTCCTTCTTACTTGCCCTCTATGCATTAGTAGTCCGAATGCGACTGCCAGAGGTGGGTCACCTCCCGGCGATTCTCCTCTCGGGCTTCCTTGCTTTCACTGTTTACCATGTAGCCTTGAATTACGGGGAGCTCACGGTAAGCGCCGGAGGAGCTGGCGTGCTGATAAGCACCGCCCCCGTTTTTACTGCGCTCCTGGCTGCGACTTTTCTGAAGGAGCGACTAAGGCTGTTGGGTTGGGCCGGGTTGGTCGTAAGCTTTGGAGGTGCCGCCCTGATCTCCTTGGACGAAGGAGAAGGTTAACCCTGGGCACCGGAGGCTTGCTGGTCCTGCTCTCCGCCGTTTGTGTGAGCGTCTACTTCGTCTTCCAGAAGCCCTACTTGAGCAAGTACGGGGCTCTGGCCTTACGACCTATGCGATCTTGGCCGGCACCATCTTAGCCCTGCCCTTAATGCCTAGCCTCGTCTCTCACCCCTTGGAGGCCCCCATCGGCACGACGCTCGCCATGTTCTACCTCGGCGTCTTCCCGATGGCGGTGGCCTACGTAACTTACGCCTACGCATTCTCGCGTATGCGCGCTTCGGCCGCCGCAAGTTTCCTGTACCTAGTACCGGTTGGCGTACTTGATTGCCTGGCTCTGGATAGCCGAGATGCCGACTTTCCTTTCCGCCTTGGGCGGCGCTTTGGCGCTTTCTGGAGTTTTACTCGTCAACAGGTGTGTGCGCTGACGGTAGTAAAATCCCCTACGCAGACACAACGTACGATCGTAACGGGAGGCTCGTTGGATGGAAGGACGTATACACCCCGAGACCCGCATTGGGCACGTTCACCTCAAGGTGGCAAATGTTGAGCGTGCTCTCAGCTTCTACCGCGACCTCTTGGGCTTCGAGGTGACGCAATGGTACGGTGAGGACGCTGTCTTCCTTTCTGCAGGCGGGTACCATCACCACATCGGCCTCAACACCTGGGCTGGCAAGGACGTCCCACCCGCGCCCCGAAGAGCTGCAGGCTTGTTCCACCTCGCCATCCTCTACCCTGAGCGCCGGGAGCTGGCTAAAGCGCTAAAGGCACTTTTGGATGCGGAGTACCTGATAGACGGCGCCTCCGACCACGGCGTCTCCGAGGCAATCTACCTCCGTGACCCAGACCAGAATGGCGTCGAGCTTTATTGGGACCGCCCGCGCGAGGAGTGGCCCCGCACAAAGGAGGGCAACCTCGAGATGGTCACGCGGCCGCTGGACGTGGGAGGACTGCTCGCGGAGCTTGACGGGACGGAGCAGGGGCGGCTCCAGGTAGAAGCATGATTGCCCGCCTGCGTCTGCCACGACCCAAGAATATTTTTCGAAGAAGCCTGAGTAGAGCTCAAGCTCGTACGAAGACCCGGCGGCGGAGGGGGTAGAAGGACACTAGTACTTTAGTTTACTAGCGATTTATATGCAGAGAGTTAGGGCGTGTACCGCGAGAGGCGCCCCCCTCCGACACCTCGGGCCGAACACGCCCCAACAGACCCTAATTTACATCCTGAGCGAACGGTTACAAGGTGAACCTGACTCACCTTGAAGCATCACGGAAAGCAAGACGGTTAGCTGAGGTAGAGGTTTAAGGGTAAAAATATGTAAGCCCTAGTGGGGTCTTATGCTCGCTCACACGTCATCTTGAGGTCCTTGGAAAACACCCTGAACGCTACTTCGAACAGTGGTTTACCCTGCATCTGGTAAACACCAGCAGCAAGACGACGTACCGGCTAGGCGAGACCACCCAGCCAAGTGAGGCTAATTGGCTAATCAATACTAGTCGCGCGACCAATCAGTCGACCAGCGGCTAAGCAAGCGTAAGTGGCTGGACCAGAGGGCGCGGTGCAGGGGACCGCCGAGCTCTGGGTACTATTGTCGTAGGCGTCGTACGTGAGTGTCTACAGCGGAGTAATGTCAATAGTACTAAGGTGGACGGCGTAGTGTACATCCTGCTAGATGTGGTTAGTCGGGACCATCAAATCGACCAACTGGTCGAGGAGCATAAACTGTCAGGATCGTCGCCACTCAGTTGAAGCTGGTCTCAGTACGCCTCCGGGGTGTAGCTTGCAAAAAAGAGCCGCAAGACACCAAGACGGTCGCCAAAGGCCCTAGCAGGGGCGACGTAGCATACAGAAGCCTCCAAAGCGCGCTCCTAGCTATTTCGGTTCTTCTTTAGACCTTTATTATAGGCTGATCACTTCAAAGGCCTCTAGCGTAGGTTGCTGGGGAGCGGCGATGCCAGAGAAGCCCTTCATAGAAACGGTAAGGCCGTCATTGCAGATGATTCCTTGGATGATTGGCAGAAAGTGGACCACATAGTTGATCTTCTGAGGGTGACATGCATTACTAAACTTAAGCGTACTAAAGCAGAACTAACGTGCAACGAGTCGAAGGCAAAGCGCCACCTCTTTGAACGATATGTAACTAGATCACATACCTTCGTGGTTTAGCGGGATAAGCTGCGATTGTAGCGATCCATCGGGGATTGCCGGACAAAAGGAGGTGCGTAGATGAAGCGCATTAAACCGGTTGTTGCGGTAGCCACGCTAATGGTGGCGATCTTCGGGGAGCAGTGGTTACGTAGTAGTGTGCGTCAACCTGCTTGGCATCTACCTTAGCGACTGAGTTTCTGAGAACAGTTTCGGAAACCGCTAGAAGGCTATGGCGAGATACTGTGAACAGCTTGCCGCGGTTCCCCCCGATGACCTAGTGACCGAGAAGCCATCGTCGATATCCCAGCCCGCTCCGGCGAAGCTCTGTTCTATCTATTCCGGCCGTACAATAGCGTACGATGCTCACGGGCGTGGAGGATTCGTAATTGCGAGCCGTTGGTTATTATGCGAGGTCCGCATAAAATACTCACATGAGCCTAGAAGGTTTAGGGAAGCTACTTATCGGCGGGGCACTCGTGTTGCTCGTCCTCGGCGTCACCTTCTTGCTGCTCGGACGTTTCGGGATCGACCGGCTGCCGGGAGACCTCGTTTTTAGGCGAGGGAATTTTACGCTATACGCGCCGATAGGGCTCATGATTCTGGTCTCGGTGGTCCTCACCATCCTTTTAAACCTGTTCTTCCGCCGGTAGGGCGATGCTGACGAGCGAGCTAGATTACCCGCTGCCTGAGGGGTTGATAGCCCAAAAGCCTGTCGCCCCCCGCGACTCTTCGCGACTCATGGTCGTAGACGTGGCTAAAGGGACCATCGAGCACCGCGTCTTTCGCGACCTGCCGTGGTTTCTCCACCTGGGCGACGCGGTCGTTCTGAACGAGACTAAGGTCCTGCCAGCTCGCCTCGTGGTTCGGCGGCCGGGTGGAGGGGAGACGGAGCTGTTGTTTCTGCGGGACCACGGCGGCCTTTGGGAGGTTTTAGTGCGACCCAGCAGACGCCTCCGGGCTGGGATGACGCTCTCGGTCGAGGGCGCTGAGTTGCGTATCGTGGAGCCTCTTGAGGGGGGGCGCTGGGTAGTTGTCGGAACTAACGTGCCGGAGATGCTAAAGACGCATGGCCGGGTACCGCTGCCACCGTACATAGAGGCGACCCCCCAGGCCGAAGGAGCTTACCAGACGGTCTATGCTCGCACCTTGGGTTCCGTCGCCGCTCCGACCGCTGGGCTTCACTTTACCGCCGAGGTACTCGAGGAGGTACAGCAGGTGGGGGCGAGGGTCTCGCACATCATCCTCCATGTCGGAACAGGGACATTCGCGCCGGTGAGATTTGAGAAGCTCGAGGACCACCGGATGCACGCTGAATACTACTATGTGCCCGACGAGGCGGCGCGGGTCGTCGGCGAAGCTGAGCGGGTGGTCGCCGTCGGGACCACGGTGGCCCGGACCTTGGAGAGCTGGGAGGCGACGGGGATTCGGGAGGGGGAGTCGGAGCTCTTTATTCGACCGGGCTACCGCTGGCGGGTAGTGGACGTCCTCTTAACTAACTTCCACCTGCCGCGTTCGACCCTGCTGGCGATGGTGATGGCGTTCGCGGGGGAGGATTTGATCCGGGAGGCGTACGAGATCGCGGTGAAAGAGCGATACCGCTTTTTCTCCTTCGGGGATGCGATGCTCTTGGTAGGCGGGAAGGCATGGTAAAGGCGCCGGTCGAGATAGAGATCGAAGGCCACGACGGCGAGGCGCGAGCCGGTGTTCTACACACCCCGCACGGACTAGTAAAGACACCCACCTTTATGCCGGTAGGGACCAAGGGCACCGTCAAGGGTCTTACTCCTGGCGACCTGCGTTCGGCGAAGGTAGGCGTCGTGCTAGGGAATACCTACCACCTGTACCTGAGGCCGGGAGCGGAGCTCGTCCGGGAGGCGGATGGGCTCCACGGCTTTACGGGCTGGAAGGGACCGATGCTTACCGACTCGGGGGGCTACCAGGTCTTCTCGCTAGCGCACAAGCGCAAGATCTCTGAGAAGGGCGTCGAGTTCACCAGCGTCTACGACGGCTCCTCGCACTTCTTCACGCCAGAGCTGACGACAAAGGTGCAAGAAGATCTTGGAGCGGACATTGCGATGGTCCTGGATGAGTGCCCACCTGCGAGCGCGAGCCGCGAGTACCACGTTGACTCTTTGCGCCGCACGGCCCGGTGGGCAAAGCGGTGCAAGGAGGCCCATTCCCGTAGGGATCAGGCGCTTTTCGGGATCGTGCAGGGTGGGCTACACCCGGACTTACGTAAGGAGAGCTTAGAGAGGACGCTCGAGCTTGACTTCCCCGGTTATGCGGTCGGGGGCCTCTCCGTCGGGGAGCCACGGGAGGCGATGCTCGAGATGCTCGCGCTCGTAGCGCCTCAATTACCCGCCGGTAAACCGCGATACTTCATGGGTATCGGGGACCCGGTTGGGATCTTGCAGGTTGTGGATTTGGGCGTGGACATGTTTGACTGTGTCCTGCCGACGCGCCTCGCACGACACGGGTCGGCGCTCACCAGCGGCGGGCGCATAAACCTCAAAAACGCGTCCTACCGGCGCGGCTTGGGTCCTTTGGATCCTGAGTGCTCCTGCGAGGCGTGTAGTGCCGACTACAGCCGGGCGTACCTCTCGCATCTCGTGCGAGAGAACGAGCTCCTGGCCCACCGGCTCGTAACGCTGCACAACGTGCACTTTATAAGCGAGCTGTGCAGGCGGGCACGGGCGGCGATTCTGGAGGGGCGTTACGAGGAGTTCGTGAAAGCCTGGATCTCGCGCTACGCGGGCGGGCAGCCTTTAGGTGCGGTCCGATGAATGCTATCATCCCGATGCAGCATGACTAGCCAACGCAACAGCCTCATTATCCTCGGCCTCGTGGTCCTACTGATGGGAGCGGCCGCCTACTTTATCTTTTTGCGCCAACCGGTCGAGCAGGCGACCCGGCTTGGTCTCGATCTCGAGGGCGGCGTGAGCGCCAATTTGCAGGGGTACAAGACTAACGATGAGGACGTTACCCGGGAGGAGATGGATGTCGCCCAAGAAGTCATCCGCCAGCGGGTCGACTCTTTAGGCGTCACGGAGCCCGAGATACAACTTCAGGGCCAGGACCAGTTGGTTGCCAACATACCTGGCATCACTGATACAGACCGGGCGATCGAAGTTATAGGGCGTACCGCCCAGCTCGGTTTCTACGAGGTTCTCGCTAACTCGGGTGGCCAGCCGGTCCCCGAAGAGGAGGTAGATGAGACCAAAGACAACCTGCGGGACGAGCTCGAAGGGGACCCGGCCTTTGAGGAGGGGGAGACCAAGATAATCTTCGAAGAGTCGCCCGCGCCGGGCGGGGGCCAGGGAGTGGTTGTTGAGGGATACATAGTCCCGGAGGAAGCTTCCCTGAAAGGTGATGCGCTTGAGTCGGCCACCCTGATTCGTGACCAGGTGGGCAGGCGCCAGGTTCAGATGGAACTGACCAGCGAGGGGGCAGAGGGGTTCGGGGATCTTAGCCAGCAGATAGTTGATGACGCCCTGATCAACGGGAGAGCGGGCAACGGGCGGCTCGCCGTGGTCCTCGACGAGGGCGTGGTCAGCGCGCCGGTGGTGGATGAGGCAATCTACGGTGGGCAGGTCGTGATCCAGAACCCGGGCCTTCCGGGCGGGCTCCCGGAAGAAGAGGCCAAGGAGCTGGAAGTCGTGCTCAAGACCGGCGCCTTGCCAGTGAACATGGAGGTGCTCTCCGTGACCTCCATCGGTCCCACCCTCGGCTCGGACTCTTTGCGGAGCGGGCTTTTGGCGGCGCTCGTGGGTTTCGGGCTCGTGCTCGTGTTCTTGCTCGTCGTATACCGGGCTCTCGGGGTGATAGCGGATCTTGCGCTCCTCATTTACGCCTTCCTTCTTTGGGGGCTTATCGTCGCCATCCCCATCACGGTGACGCTGCCCGGGATTGCGGGCATCGTGCTCTCTATAGGCGTTGCCGCGGACGCGAACGTGGTCATCTTCGAGCGGATAAAAGAAGAGGTACGTCGCGGTAAGACACCCCGCACGGCCGTCCAGATCGGCTACGAGAAGGGCTTCAAGGCCATCCTCGACGGTAACCTGACGACCCTTATCACCGCCTTTATCCTCTTCGCCCTCTCCAGCGGGTCCGTACGCGGCTTTGCGGTCTTGCTCGCGGTCGGCGTTATCCTCTCGATGTTCACGGCCATCTCGGTTACGCGGGCGCTCTTGGGTCTCATCTCCGGGCGCGGTATAAAGCTCTCTGCGGGAATGATGGGCGTCTCCAAGGAGAGCATCTCAGGGCCTCAGAAGCCCGGCTCCAGAAAGGTTGCGGGGGCACGCTAGTGGCGGCGTTCGAGAGAATAGACTTCGTTGGCCGGTGGCGGCTTTGGTTCGCCATCTCAGGGGTGTTTCTCTTGCTTTGCTTGGGGGCCATCATTCTAGGGGGCATGAACTTTGGCATAGACTTCCGGGGTGGTTCGAAGTTCACCACCAGCGGCGTGCAAAGCGATCGAAGCGTGGAGGAGGTGCGCGATACGCTGCCGGGGGATCTCGGCCAGTCGTCGTTCGTGCAGTCCTTAGGCGAGAACGGCTACGAGGTCCGCACGCCGGTTCTTAGCCAAGAGGAGAATACCGAGGTACGCGAGGCTTTGGAGGAGACGCTTGGGGCGGAGGTAAGCGTCACGAACATCAGCCCGACGTTCGGCGGCCAGATCCGGTCGCAGGCCCTGCAGGCTGTAGCGGCAGCCCTCCTGATCATCATCATCTTCATCAGCTTCCGCTTTGAGTTTGCCTTCGCCTTTGCTGCGATGGCCGCGATCGTGCACGATATCCTGATCACCATCGGCTTCTACGCTTTGGTCGGGCGCGAGGTGAACCTGGTAACCGTAGTCGCGGTGTTGACGGTCTTGGGGTACTCGTTGTACGACACGATAATTATCTTTGACAGGATAAGAGAGAACGCGCCAGAGACCGGATACAACCGCCGCCGGTACAACGAGCTGGCGAACACCTCCATCCGGCAAGTGGTAATGCGCTCCATATACACCTCGGCGATCACCCTGATTCCGGTCACGGCCCTGCTACTCTTCGGCGAATCGACCTTGAGCGACTTCGCCTTCGCCCTCTTGGTCGGCATCGCCGCCGGTACCTACAGCTCCATCTTTGTGGCCACACCGGTCCTTACCTTGTTCAAAGCCTGGCGCGAGGGGCGCGCCGTCACTGCCCGCAGAACGCCTACAAAAAGAGCCGCGACGAGGTGAGGTATATTTGTGGCTATACGCTGCTAGACCATAGCAGCCGCTGCAAGAAGAATTTTTGGCATTTCCTCGCGGCTGGTCTATGTTTACTTAGGGGTTCCTGTGTGGGGTTGACGCCGGTGGATGGCGCTCTTTTTTGGAGTTCTCCTGCGTCAGAGGTGGCTCGGGAGCGAGAGTGAGACGAAGATAGGAGCGGAAGCGGGTACAGCTCAAAGCCGCAGTCGTGCTGGATAGAGGATTGCTCGGCGTTCTCGGGTTCTTCTGCGGGCTTTACGTTCTGGATAAATACATAATCGTACCTATATTCAGGTATTTGCTTGTGCAGCAGCCCATCTCTTGCTGCCGCGTTATCATGTGGGTAGTAGATCACAGCTTCGGGAGGTATTTATGTTCGAGACGTTGGAGCGTTTGATCCTGTTGCAGATAGGCGCCGCCGCTATTACCCGCGAGCGGGTCCAGGAAGCCGTTAACCGCCTAGTCGAGCAGGGCCGCATGGAGCGCGAGGAGGGTCGCACCATGGTCGAGGGCGTCATGAACCGGGCTCGCGAGCGCTCGACGGGGGCTCGCGCCCTCGTGGATGCCTCCGTGCAGCAGGGCTTGCGCGCCTCGGGTGTCCCGAACCGCGAAGCCTACGAGGACCTCCTCTTCCGCGTCGAGCAGCTCGAGCATCGTGTCCGTCTGCTAGAGGACCGGCCTGGGACAGCCCAGGCGCCTCCCGAGATACCACCGGAGACTACTACGCCCCTGGCAGGCGAGCCTACCTCCCCCGCGCCCCCTGTTGGTGGCCTGGGCGTCGCGCCACAGCCCCCGAGGGATGAGCCACATACCCCGCCACCTGGTCTCCACCCGGGGCGCAGGTAGCCTTATCACAGGTAGCCCGGGACGTTGAGCCAGGGCGGTGAGGAGGCTCGATCTGTCGAGCGTGGGTGAGCGCGCCGGGTCCTACCCGAGAGGACGTCGAGAGAACCTGATACGGTTCTCCCAGATCGGTCGGGTGCTCGTCCGTCACGGTTTCGGCTTCGTTTTCGATATTCGAAGAGGCAGACGGGAGAGGCGTGGGCTCGAGGA
>DATHAB010000032.1:0-5359 GCA_035296885.1 Rubrobacteraceae bacterium | reverse complement strand
ATCGACGCCTTCAGGGTCTTCGTCCCCTACTCGCAGACGCTCCTTACCGACGTCGCATTCGATGCCTACTTCAAGGGCCACGAGTCGGGCAGCCGCCACGCCTGGGCATGCGCCGGCAAGGGCGGGGCGCACCCGGCGTGGCCCAAGGACGGGCCCGAGGGCGAGATCGTGGAGCCCGAGGAGGAAGAGCAAGACCCCGCGATGGAGGGGGACACAGACGATCTGGAAGCGGTCGCAGAGCAATACAACAAGTTCATCCCCGAGGTGCTCGACGAGCTCGAGCGCCGCTGCGTGAAGGAGGCCTTCGGCATCTGGACGGGCTACGCGTCCTTCTGCGAAAAGAGCGCGGGCGTGCGCGCCGAGGAGCTCGCCGCGGTGGTACTGGCGCCCGCCGTAGACCGGATAGGGGACGTGAAGGTCCGGGCACAGCGGTTGGGGGTTGAGGCCGAGGAGGAGCTCGTCGAGCAGGTGCGCGAGGGCCTGGCGGAGGCGTGGCAGAGCATGGAAGCGCGGGGGGCGTAGCGCGTGCGGGCTCAGGGACCGGCTCAGAGAAGGCTATCAGCGACTCGCGCACGCGGGAGGTGGTCGCCAGAAGTCCGTTTAGGAAAGTTAACGGGCTTGGCGAAGAGGTACCCTTATCCTCAAGCCCTCTACGAGCGGATTACCAAGTCGGATGGCAGCGCATCGACCCGCCGCGTGATGGAATTGAAGCTTATAGAAACGTTGTAAACGTCGTAAATGGTGTAAACGGAATGGAGGCTCTTTTGAGCACAACCTCACCAGAGGCAGGCAAGCCACAAAGGGCCGCGGCCGTCGAGGTGGCTAGGGACGACCGGCCGCGACGGAGGCCAGCGTGAGCGAGGGAGAACTCGAGAGGTTGCAGCGGGCGGTGAGGCGGCTTTTGGACGGGCAGCGGGAGGCCCTGGAGGTCCTTCGGCAGGCGCTCGAGGACGATACACCCACGGAAGAGGCTTTGGGGGATTTGGAGGACATCCTGGAGGGCTCCTTAGAGGATGCGCGCCCTGCTGGGGATGGACGAGGGGGACAAAGCGTGACCTCTCTCCTTGTTGTGTTACACATCTGCGTCTCCCCCTACTTTGCAACAGGAAGTATCTAGCGCCGTGGCGTGGGAGAGAAGAGGACGCGGGGGGCGCTACTACACCAGAAGCCGGCGAAGCCCCGAGGACGGCCGGGTGGTCCGCGAATACGTCGGCTGGGGCCTCGCCGGCGAGATGGCCGAGGAGGCGGACCGCACGAAGCGGGAGCTTGAGGAGGCGCGTCGGGAGCGGGAAAAGGAGGAGCTCGAGCGCCTTGAGGCCCTGGCCGCCCCTGTCTTGGAGCTCTCCGAGGCGGCGGAGATCCTCGCCCACGCCCACCTCGTGGCCGCCGGATACCACAAACACAAAGGAGAGTACAGACGTGCCAGAGGATAAGTCAGGACACACGCCAGGAGCGCTTGAGCTCTCAGAGGAGACGAGGGGTCGCCTGGCCGAGCTTCAGGCCCTCTCTAAGAAGGCAGAGGCTGGAGATAAGGATGCCCGCAAAAAGTTGCGCCTGATGATGCGCGACTCCTCCGCTGAGGTTATAGGGCGGGCCTCGGATGTCGGGCGGAGGGCGGGGCAAACGCTGGCCCGCACGGCATCCGGTGGGGACCCTTTGCTAGAGGAGGCTCTCTACGCAAAGCTCGATGCTATGAGGGCGGAGATAGCCGGGGAGAACCCCACACCCTTGGAGGTTCTGCTCACCGAGCGGGTGGTCTCATTGTGGATGCTCACCACCGTGCTCGAGGTGGTCCTTGCCACCCAGTACCGCAGGAACGTGGGAGATGGCCCCGAGCGGCTCTCGCCCTCCTACCTCATCCAGCAGTCGCGGATCTTAGAGAGCGCCACCAGACGCTACCTCGCTGCCATCAGGGAGCTGGCCAGGGTGAGGAAGCTACAGGGGACGCCGCCGGTTCGGATGAACATCTCTAATCCGTGACTTCCCAGGCGGGGTTGTAGGCAATCTCCCACAGGTGGCCGTTCGGGTCCTGAAAGTAGCCCGCATAGCCACCCCAGAAGGTATCTTGAGCATCCTTTACGATGACTCCTCCCGCTTTTTTAGCTTGCTGCATAACAGAGTCGACTTCCTCTTTTGAGGAGGCGTTTTGTCCGAGCGTGAATTCTGTCGGACTCGAAGGTCCTAAAGGGATGCCCGAATCATGGGCAATGCTCTCACGCGGCCAGATTGCGAGCTTTAAATTAGCTTGCAAATCAAAGAAGGCTACGGCCCCGTACTCGAACTCTTGGCCAGTAATGCCTTCCGTCTTAAGTCCAAGGCCGTCCCGATAGAAGAAGAGCGACTCCTCCAAATCATCGACGCCTATAGTGATAACGGTGATTCGTGGCTTCACATTGACTCCATTCACTTCCCCCTAGAGGGCGCCAATCTAGAGCAGCTCCCTCATTGCCCCCGTGAGCGCCTCGTGGCCTTCCTCCGAAGGCTCCCGCCGACGGACCATCGCGAGCAGGTGGATGTCGAGGTCGGGGAAACTCTCCAGCACCGACTCCAAGAACGTGCGCACCTCCTCGGGCAGGTCCCGATCTCCCAGCACCCCCCCGGCCCCGAGCGCTTCGTCCAAGAACCCCACCTCTCGCTCCCTGGCACGGACGATCTCTAGAACCTCTTCCCACGTGCTCCCCTCGCAGCGCTGCTCTATCTCCCGCTCGTCCATCGCCGCGTATGCTGAGCCCACCGCCCCCTCAAGGAGTATCTTCAGGTAGTCTTGGTGCACGTGCCGGTAGGGGATCCTGGACCGGTTGGGCTTGAGGGGCGTCTCCCTATCGAAGGCGGCGCCGGACCTCCTTCTGAGGACTTCCAGCCCGACCCCCAGCAGGGCGGCAAGGAGCTCGGCCGACTCGGGGTTGCACCCGCGCCTTCCTGACTCGACCTTGAAGAGGTAGTCGCTGCTCAGGTCCGCCCTTCGGGCAAGCTCCGCCTGGCTCAGCCCCTTGCGCATGCGCCAGTGCTTGAGACCGGGCAGCAGCAGGCCCCCACCCCTGAGAGGCGGCTCCGGCTCACCAACCGGGTCATCCCTACCCGAAACTTTCTGGGAATCACCAGTAGACAAGCTGTCACGCTCGATCATCCATGTAGAACCGTTCTCCGTGCGGACCTTCTCGGCACGGTACATGCCCGCCTTAACACGGCTCCTTACGGTGTTGGGGTGGCGGCCTAACAGGGCCGCAGCCTCAGTGATTGTCACTCTCTCGATGGCCCTGCCTGCGTTGTCAGCCCCGTCCTCCACCACGCCCGCATACTAAATCCCTCGGAGGGCTCGCGCAGGTTCTTAGAAACCTTCCTTGCGGATCTGGGAGGAGGATCTATGCACGACCCTGCGTCCGAACTTCTTAGAACTCCGTTACTCCGACGTTCGATGAATAGACCAGCGCCGCTATCCTTTTAGTTGGCCCCTTCGCTAGTCGCTCACCTTCCGTCCTGTCCCACTAGGCAAACCTTTTTCCGCGGACGACTTCCCATCCGGTTGCGCGTAACATTCCTCCAGGTGGCGAAGGACCTCACGTTGGTGCAAGATCCCCACGTATCAAAAGCGTGGGCGGCAGTTCCTCTACACTGGGAAAGGGACTAACAATGCGATGGCAAGTGCTCTTGCTGACAGCAATCAATTGGGCCTGCGCACGTGCAACAAATAGCGTACCGCCCATGAAAGACTTGCCTATCGAGGCTTCATCAATAGCGTACCGTCTAGGAAAAAATAGCGTACTCCCCAGAAACGAACGGCGTACCGCCCAGGAACGATAGCGTACCCCCCAGGCATCAGTAGCGTACCTCTCAGGAAAGAATAGCGTACCGTCTAGGAAAGAATAGCGTACTGCTCATGAAGATATAAGTCGGTTATTCCTGCAAATGCGCACAAAATAGTTCGCTGGTTCTTTTGCGTACCTGTATGCTTTAGTGTTTAATGCTCCTGATGTTTTCGGAGGGGCAGAAAACGATTGACAACGGAGCGCGCGAACTGCAGCTCTTCGAACTCGACAACGGACCGCTGATCCACGTCGAGGTCAACATGGAAGAGTTACCCATCTTCCTGTTCAAAAGCCGCGATCGCGTGGAAGAGAGCCTGCAGGCCCGTAATACGATCATCACAGAGGACGGGCGGCGCTTGGACCAGTATGTCAAGGTAACCGGCGGTAGAGAGTTCGGGCTACCCGGTCCGGCGGACCGTGACGCATACGTAGCGGTAATGCGGCATGTCCATCGGAATGGAGGAATGCCTGCGGACGGCTGGGTCAGTTTCAGCATATACGGGTTGCTGCGCATGATGGACAAGAACCCACGGGCGGGCAAGAACCACGACAACGTGCGCGACAGCCTCGACCGGATCGCCGATTGCGTCATCTATGCCGAGAACGCTTTCTACAACAACGAAGATAAGGACTTCGAGTCGCACCGTTTCAACCCCTGGAGCGTGCACTTCAAGAGCAAGAAGCGCAAGAAGGGTCCTAGTAGCGAGCGCCACACGCTCAAGTTCCACGAGATCCTCGTGCGCTCCTACAATGCCAGCTACCTCAAAAGTCTGGACTCCGACTTCTACTTCAGCCTACACAACGCGTTGGCCAAGACGCTCTATGGCCTCATAGATGTCCGGCGCAAGGGCAAGCTACGTTGGTCGGTGGAGCTGATGCAGCTCCGGCAGCTCATCCCCCTTCCCGACATCTACTACCAGCCTTCCAAGATCAAGGAACGCTTGGACGCCGCCCACCGTGAACTCCTGCGGCGCGGCTTCTTAACCCGTGTGGACCACGAGGAACGGCGGGGAGTTCACTTGGTCCACTACGGTATCTCTAGCAGATTCGTCCGCGAACGCACCGTATCCTCCTACAACCTCTCTCCCCGCGATCGCTCCGTCGTCGAGGGGCTCATCGAGGCCGGCGTCTGGCCGGAGGCTGCCCGAAAACTCATTCGAGATCACGGTCCCGATCACTGCCTCACTTACCTCGACGCTCTCCCCTTCCAACAAGGTGTCGAGAACCCCGGTGCCTGGCTGCGACGCTACATAGACAATGGTTGGCCCATTCCCTTGCCTGGCACCCAAGGAAGCTCCGCGTCCCGACCTAGCACCCCAGACTTGGGTGCTGCCCCCCCGCCGAGCCTTCTGGAGCGCCAGGTCAAGACTCGCCTAGACGTTGGCGAGTTCGACAAGATCATCCGGGACTTTGAGAACCTCCCCTACGACGTCTACAAGACCTACGTCGGTACCTCCACCCCCATCGTCGACGCCACCGGCAACAAGTTCTACCTCTCCCTCAATGGGGACCTCTTCCTCTACCTCGGCGGCACCGGAGAAGAGCATCGCCAC
>DATHAB010000031.1:0-2939 GCA_035296885.1 Rubrobacteraceae bacterium | reverse complement strand
TCATAGGGTCGTCTGTTCGCCTGACCAACGGGGGAGTCGGGTACTCACCGAAGTGCCTAGAAGGTAAATTCTCCCAAGTTCATATTCAGGAGTCTGCATACACACGTACCGTTAGGTATTGTGGGTAGAGGGCTTTCGGTCTTTAGGCGTCAGGTAGGTGATCACAAGATATCTGGGAGCCGCATAGATATACGACTCTCTGGATAACATTAGACTCGGAGCACCCGCTCGAAGCGCACCTCTCGTGCACTATGATCATCCAACAGAGCGCTGAAGATTAGCTCTGGGGGTTTAGAGCTTGCGCGGATAGGCTCGCTACTTTTCATATTTGCCGCTCCTCCGCACGATTAAATCGGCTCTTGATCGCCCATTGACACATTTGCTACCCGCCTATCCGCGCAGCCTCTTAGTAGTTCGCGATTCGTACCTCTGAAATGACTTGGCGCTTTAAACAAGGTGTTGTTAACAGCGCCTCGCAGTGTACAGCTCGTGGATTTTGGGAAGCGTAAGGCAGTAAGCGTAAAGAAATTGGACACAAAGGGGCCTCATGGACGACAACCACCTGAAAGCCGAACAGCGTGCACGAGAAATGGAGACTGCTAGGCCACAGGGTACCGACGAGGCTGTGCAGGGACGGATGGCCCGCCTGGACGTCTCCCAGGAATTGGCGAGGTACCTTCTGGACCTCGAAACGAGGATATGGGAGCTAGAAATGGACCTCGAGGAACTCAAGCAGCGCCCCAACTAATAAGATCGGTGCCGGGGAGGGCAGAGTCCCGGCCGGCTACGGTAGAGTCTCAGGAGCCTCTACAGAGAACGTGGTTGAGGAGGGTGTTCGGAAGGAGGACTCAGTGAGCGAACAGCGCTTGCCGAAGTACAGGCCAGGGGACGAGGTCGATGTGGTGGTGCACATAGAGCACGCCCCCATGCATCTGAGGGAAGTTACCGCGCGGTTGTTCTCCAAGGGGCAGGATGGCGGGATCATCTCGCATATTGACTTGAGCGGAACGCCAAGCATAAGCGAGGACCAACCCTCCCGGCTACAAGCCCCCCTACAAAGAAGCGAGGTCAGGCTCTCAGCGAAGGTTGCCCCTGATGATGCCCCTGGTGTCTACAGGCTGAACCGGGTAACGGTGAAGACCTACGGAGGGCGGGAACATCACTACTCGGCAGAGGAGCTGGATGAGATGGGCTTTGAAATAGTGGAGGAGCCTGACAATAGGCCGGTCGTCCTGCAGATAGAGATGGGGTTCCGGACAGACTACTAAGGCGTTCAAAGTCCTCCCTTTCCCAAACCTCGCAGAGCATCCATTCTGCGAAGTTCGCTATTACGGAGTTCTCCAAAGTTCGCTTGTAGAGCGTTTCCGATGTTGGTGCTGGGCTGCGCCGGGGGTGTATGATGTCTTTGTTACGTGGGCAACAAGAGTGGAGGGTCCCCGTCGTGTCGGCAGAAGAGAACAAGGTCTTAGTTTTCTGCATCTTGGACCTCTTTATCACGGGGGAGAAGCCGGAAACGGTCGAGGGGTAGTGCTTATGGTTGCAGTGGTTCGCCACCGCCTGTGCTCGGGCGTCCTCCGCCTCAGGAACGTTTGGCTGGCGATCCTTCAGACGGCGGTGGCAGCCTGCCTAGCCTGGTTTCTGGCCGTCCTCATACTCGGGCTGAATCGGCCCACCTTCGCCCCGATAGCGGCGGTTATCGTGCTGGGGCTGGCGGTGGGCGAACGCGCCCGGCGGGCGGTCGAGCTGACGCTGGGGGTGGCTTTCGGGGTCGCCCTCGCCGACCTCCTCCTGTCCGTCGTAGGTGTCGGAGCAATGCAGGCTGGGGTCTTCGTGGTGCTGGCGATGGGTTTGGTCGTGTTTTTCGGCGGGGGAGACCTCGGCGTGAAGGAGGTTGCCATCTCGGCGATGATCATCATGTTCACCTTCACGCCCTCGGCCGCCGGCTTCCCGATCGAACGCTTCCTGGAAGCGCTAATCGGCGGTGGTACCGCCTTGCTTATCAACGCGCTGCTCCCGGTCAACCCCGAGCGCATAGTCGAGGACGCCGCGTACCCGGTCTTCGCCGAGTCGGCAGCCGTGCTCGAAGAGGTGGCGGATGCCCTGGAGGACGGCGACGCCAGGCGGGTTCAGAGGGCGTACGTGAAGCCCAGGGAGATCGACGCACGGGTGGCCGGGTTGAAGGAGGCCGTCGACGCCGGACGGGAGACCGCCCGTCTCGCCCCGCCTCGGCGGAGGAGTCTCGGGCACATGGAGCTCTACGCCGCCGCGGCCGACCAGATAGACCTAACGGTGCGCGACGTGAGGGCTCTGGCCCGCGCCGCGCTTTCTGTGGTCCAACCCGAAGATCCCGCCCCCGAACGCCTCCTCGCCGCGATCCGAGGCTTGGCCCGGGCGACGGAGGCCTTAGCCGCCTACCTGCAGACCTCAGGAGAACCTCCCGAGGAAACGCGCCAGTTGGCTCTAAAGGCTGCCAAGGACGCCAGCACGCTCTTGGAGGAGCACGAGGACCTGGCGAGCAACCTAGGCGTCAACGCGCTCGTCGACCAGATCCACTCCTCGGCAGTCGACCTCATAGGGGGCACCGGCATGGATCGTTCGGAGGCCCTGCAAGCCCTGGAAGAGGCCACCGGACGCGCATCTTGGTAGCGAGTGCGCTATGGGCGAGCTTGCCGCTGGGAACGCATCTCCAAGGTCGGGGACTACCCCGGCATTGGGCCCTAGCCCCTATTCCCCGAGTGCGGAGATGGATGATTCTCGGAAACTCGGAGGGCTTGAAGGGCATAAAAGGGGGACAAGGCTAAGGCTCTTACCCCGTTCGTTGGCTTTCTTCGTAGAATAGCCCGATCTCCACCATCTTCTCGCCATCTTCAACTCGCTCTTGTTCGGGAAGATCGAGGTGCCGCAGAACGTTGAGCATACGTTTGTTCCCGCCTTTTACT
>DATHAB010000030.1:0-9047 GCA_035296885.1 Rubrobacteraceae bacterium | reverse complement strand
CGGTCTCGCCAAAGCTCAAACGATCCGCCCGCTCGATTGTGTAGGGCTCCCGGTAAATGCCGCTCGCAGCCAAGGTCGCGTAGGCGAAGGTCATCTCGAGCGCGCTGACCCCTGTGCCCGAGCCGCCGATGGCCGTCGCGGGTAGAGGGGTCCACCGGAGTGGCCGCGGCCTCGGCGAGGTCGAGCTCGGAAGCGCTCTCGCCGAAGTACCTGTTGGCAGCTTCCTCGGCTCCATAGGCCCCGTCGCCGAAGTACACGGTGTTGAGGTAAACGGTCAAGACCTCCTCCTTGGTGTGCCTGCGCTCGTAGGCGAAAAAGAGTGCGGCTTGCTCGAACCTGCGCCAGGGCGAGACCTGGCCGCGCCGCTCCTCGGATATATACAAGGTTTTCATAAGCTGCTCGGTGAGGGTCGATCCCCCCTGGCTCATATCTAGCGTCCGCAGATCCTCCTACGCAGCTCGCGAGATCCTGGCGGAGTCCACCCCCAGTGCTCGTAGAACCTCCTGTCCTCGCTAGCACGACCGCCTGCGAAAGGTACTCGCTCAAGTCCTCCTCGCCCACCGGTCGACGATTTTCCTCGGCTCGAAACTCGCCTATCCGGTTGCCGTCCACGTCATAGACAATGGAGTTTTAATGAGTCCGGATACATGCGCTCTAACTCTTCCTCGTGAGGAAGACTGCATAGGCAAAAAGACTGGGTACCACGATGAGCGCGCCAGCGACGAGGATCAAAGCAAGGTTGAAGAGGAACCGCAAAGAAGCGTAAAGCCCAGCTCAAGGGCCTTTTGGAAGTCTTCTCACTAGTTTCGAAGCAAAATTTTTCCACGGACCGGTATGAGGTTTAGCCTAAGAGCGCCCCCGCGACGCGGCCTACAACATACCCTACCCTACAAACTCGACGTCCACCTTATGCAATATGACACCCGCTTCATAACCGTACGATAGCAGCGTCCGCACCGCCTCCCGGCCGGTCTCACCGTAGTCCAAAGTCCACTCGTTCACGTACATCGAGACAAACCTGTCCGCCGTTTCAGGTGGCAGGTCGCGGGCGTAGTTCAAAGCGTAGGCGAGGGCTTCCTCGCGGTGATCGAGGGCGTATTGGATGCTAGCTTTGGTCAAGCGCGCCACCTCGCGGACGGTCTCTTCCCCCAGGTCCCGGCGGACGACGTTACCCCCTAAAGGCAACGGCAGTCCCGTCTCCCTGTACCACCACTCGCCCAAGTCCTCGATCAGGGTAAAACCCTGGCTCTCGTGGGTGAGCTGGCCCTCGTGGATCAAAAGCCCCACGTCCGCCTCGCCACGTGCGACGTACCCCATGATCTCGTCGAACGGTACCACGACGTGCGCTACCTCTGGCTCGTAGAGCTTGAGCGCAAGAAAAGCCGTAGTCCACTCTCCCGGAACCGCGACCGTCTTCCCCTTCAGATTCTTGCCGGTCGCCTCCCTCGCCACGAGCCTGGGCCCGTACCTCTCCCCCATCGAAGATCCGCTCGAGAGCAGCGCATAGTCGTCCGCAAGATAAGCATAAGCGTGTATGGAGACCGCCGAGACCTCAAGCTCCCCTTTTAGCGCCCGGCGGTTCAGGCTCTCGATGTCCGAGAGCTCATGTACGAAGCGCAAATTGCCCGTATCCAACTTCTCTTGCGAGAGAGCGTAGAACATGAACGCGTCGTCGGAATCCGGGCTGTGGGCCACCCGGATGACAAGTTCAGGGGCGTCTTGCGTGCGCTGGCTCATAAACGTATCACCGTTCCGTTGGTCGGTTACGCATCAAAGATACCGCAAGGGTGCGGAGATCGGCTGTGAAAGCAACTAGGAGCCCCCAATGCTAGCATTGCGGGCATGCCCGAACTTTTTTGTACCGCGAGGCGCATCGGCGACTACGAGAGCCGCAGCGAGGAGTATGAGCTAGCCTTCGCCGTCGGCGACGCAGCCCCGAAAAAGCTCCGGATAAAGTACCAAGCCGCCCGGGCGTACGAGATCAACGCCGCCCTCGACGCCTGTGTCGAGGGCGCACGCCAAGCCATGGCGGAAGTCCACCCAGATCTTGCGAGCAAACCCACCGACGAATCGCTCGCCCAGCTCTCCTGGAGGACGCTCCAGTCGGCCAAGTATGAAGAAGGCGCGGTGAAGATTGCCCGCCTCGACCTCTGACCTCCGACTATATCTCAGTCGGTTCCCTCGCGTTCGGGTTGAAGCATACGAAGGTCCCGTACTGTGTCGTGCAAAAGTCAGAAACGTACGATACGCGCTGGCATTATAAAGCAGCAATCCCAGAGCAGGAAGTCTAGATTGTACTCTTGTGACAAGTTCAGGGCAGCTCTCAGGGCCTCCGCCGAGAGGACTACCGCGGCAGCCCGAGCGGCGGTCGTCGCATGTAGCTCCCGTACGCCTACGAAGACCAAGTAGAACCCGTACAATGTGGCCAAGTAACCGAGCCGCGGTTCCACTGCAGAAGCGCTATAGCCGACGTGTAAGCGTATACGCTAAAGATTACCTCGAAGCTGGTGCCGGTCGGCCTCGCAAAGAGCATCACCAAGAGGTGGTAGATAAGGACCCTAGTACAGAGCCAACATCCCTGCCAAGAGTGAGAGGAATACGACGAGTACGCCCAGTAAAACCATCCCTGCTAGACTCGGCTCTTTTATAGCCTCGCCAGAAGCCTGTCGGGACGCTGGACATCCTCGGCTAAAGGATTGAGCGGAATGATGAGGACCGCGAGGGCAAACGAGATTAGAAAGCAACGAAGCGCGAACACCAGCGGGTTGCGGAGGCTGCCCCCGGGAGGCAGACAGTGGAAGAAGCTAGTCGGCTCGAAGAGTAGCACGCGGATCGTACTCACAAAGCTCCGTGTGGGGTTGGAAAGAACAAACCCCCTCATTACCGTCCGGACCTAGACCGGAACCTAGTTCTCCGGCATCGCTTCTCGAATCTATAAAGCTCCCTTTTTCCCCTAACCAGTTTACCGTATTCGTGGCATTGATAACGATTTAGCTACGTAACGCTGCTGGGTGGTCGCCGCTGCAGGATTTCCTACAGGCCGCTCGCGGCCTTAAGCAGCTCTTCCAAGGTGACGCGGCCTTCGTAGAGGGCAGTGCCAACGACCGCACCGAAGACACCGGGGATACCCGAGAGGGCCAAGATGTCATCGACCCCACGCACGCCGCCGCTGGCGATGGTCGGGAGCAAGCGCGCCACCTCGGCGGTGCTTTCAAGGGCAGCCCCGGCGTCCATGCCATCGCGGGCTACGTCAGTGTAGAGCACAGAGCGCACGCCGTCTTCGGCGAGCTCCTTGGCGAGGGCGAGGATGTGTCGGCCGCTCTCCTCCTGCCAGCCGTGGGTCGCTACGATACCACCACGGGCGTCTACGGCTACGATCAGGGCCTCACCCATCTCCTCTACCGCCCGCAGCCTGAGCTCGCGGTTGAGGACTGCTGCCGTGCCCATGACCACGCGGTCAGCCCCCACCCCCCTTAAAGCCCGTGTGTTTTCGAGCGTGCGGACACCACCCCCAACCTGCAGGGGTATGTTGACCGATTCGGCCATCCTACGGACGAGAGCGAGCTGCACAGGCCGGCCCTCTTTCGCACCGTCGAGGTCTACGGCGTGGACGGCGTGGGCGCCCCGACGCTCCCAATCCTGGGCACGTCCTATAGGGTCCGCGTCGTACTCCTTCTGGCGGCTGAAATCGCCCTGCTTCAGGCGGACGCACCGGCCG
This sequence comes from Rubrobacteraceae bacterium, assembly GCA_035296885.1. Classification (GTDB taxonomy): domain Bacteria; phylum Actinomycetota; class Rubrobacteria; order Rubrobacterales; family Rubrobacteraceae; genus Rubrobacter_F. Next base: position 5,329 of record DATHAB010000030.1, on the reverse strand, counting down.
TTGCGGAGATCTATAGCGGGAAAGACCGTAAAGCCTCTCAAAGACTCCGAGCCCACCTGAGGAAGTTCTCGTAGAGCCGCAAGCCGGCGCGGCTGCTCTTTTCGGGGTGAAACTGGACAGCCGCGAGGTTCTCCCGACCGGCGGCGGCGCAGAAAGGTCCACCGTAGTCGGTTTCCCCGAGCAGATCCGAGTCCTCTTCGGGGACGGGGTGGTAGGAGTGGACAAAATAAAAAGCCTCGCCACTCAGCCCATCGAGTACCGGGTGTGGTCGCACCACCTCGAATTCGTTCCAACCCATATGCGGCACCTTGAGGTCCCCTACATCAAACCGGACTACCTTTCCAGGCAGAAGACCTAAGCCCTCCACGCCCGACGACTCCTCAGAGGCCTCGAAAAAGACCTGAAGGGCCACGCAAACCCCTAAAAATGGCTTGCCGACACGGTACGCGGCGAGGCAGGCCTCATCCATCCCACGCTCTTTGAGCTTCCGCACACAGTCCCCGAATGCCCCTACCCCCGGCAGGACTACCGCGTCCGCGGCTACTACCAACTCCGGATCTGGGGTAAGGCACACTCGCGCCCCCGCCTTCTCTAACGCCCGGGTTACCGAGAGCGTGTTCCCTGCATCGTAGTCGATGACCGCCACGTTCAATCTACGATCCCCTTTGTCGAGGCGCTACCGCTGCTCCTTGGGGCGGTTCCCTGACGGAGTGCCACTGCCAAAGCCTTAGTGCCGGACTCGACCTTGTGGTGGGCATTTTCGCCGTAGTGACAGTTGAGGTGAAGGGTGAAGCGACCGTACTGGGTAAAGGCGCGCAGGAACTCCGGGAAGAGCTCGACGTCAAAAGCACCGATCTTCTCGGGCATAGGCCCCAGATTGCAGGTAAGGTGGCTGCGTCCTCCAAGGTCCACGACGGCGGTCGAGAGCGCTTCGATGAGCGGCGCCGAGGCGTCGGCGAAGCGCACCAGGTCAGCCCGATCTCCTAGAGCTTCGTCGAAGGCGCGCCCTAAGACGAGGCCTGTGTCCTCGACGGTGTGGTGGTAGTCAACGTGGAGGTCTCCTTCTGCCTCCACGGTCAAGTCCATGCCAGAGTGGTGGGTGAGGAGGTGCAGGACGTGGTCGAAAAAACCGACGCCTGTCTTTACGTCCGCACACCCTTGGCCGTCGAGCTCGAGGCGCACCCTCACACGCGTCTCTCCCGTCTTCCGCTCGGCCGTCCCAGTCCTCGCCATTTTTTCCTTTCCAGCCTTTAGCTTTAGGCGACCAGCCCCTAGCATTTTAGCCAAAGATTGAGGGCCGAACGGGCCTTGCACAAAAGGCCCAATTAGGACGAAGTTCCTACTCAGCGTCATAAACTTCTACCGCTCCAGGGAAAGCTTGCATGACACCCTGACCGGCAACGGGCAGTCCAATCAGGATCGCGCTGATAACTTCTTCGCGCGAAGCACCCGCTTGCTTGGCCATCTGAACGTGAAGCGGCACACCGCTTTCAAGACGCAGCGCGGCAAGCACAGCCAGATACACCAACTCTTCGGTTTTCTTGTCCAAAACACCGGCGCTATCGAGAACACGAACAGTCTCCATCCACGCCTAAGCGTGATCAGGAGCTTCCTTCATAAAGATCTGAAAAGCACTACTCATACCGGGGTGTTGATCGCTCATGTCATCCTTCTCAGCTTTTCACTAAGTAACCGTATACTTATTTAGCCGCACTCCGACACTTCTAGCATGGTTTTCGAAGCCTTCGAGGCGGGCGAGGCGTTCAACATGAGGACCTATAGATTGTAAGGCTTCGGGAGTGTAGCGGATGTAGTTGGTGCGAGCAGTGAAGTCATGAGTGCCCAGAGGAGACGCCCAGGTCGCGGCACCACCGGTGGGGAGGGCGTGGGAAGGGCCGGCGGCGTAATCGCTAAGGGCTACGGGACTAAAATCGCCGATCGCCACCATGCCGGCGGTGTCGAGGTGTTGGAAGACCGACTCCTCTTCCGAGGAGATAACATGCGCGTGCTCGGGAGCGTACAGGTTAGTAATATCTACAGCCTGCGCTAGGTCGCGTACCAGCACGAGCGTGATGAACTCTGCAGGCTCCCCTTTAAGCAAGGGCTCGACGTTTTTTACGAGCTGCTTGCTCGGCGTCAGCAGCACGGCTGAGGCGCCGGAGAGATGCTCGGCCTGAGCTAAGAGATCGTAGGCCGCCTTCTCGGGGGAGGCGCTCGCATCGGCGATCACCACGACCTCGCTTGGGCCCTGCGGCGCATCCACGCCTACGACGCCAAAGACCTCGAGCTTCGCGGCGACTACATAGTCGTTGCCGGGGCCCACGATCTTCTCGACCGCAGAGATGCTCTCCGTACCGTAGGCCATCGCCCCAACTGCCTGCGCGCCCCCTACCCTATAGACCTCTTCAAGACCTAAAAGACCGGCAACGGCGAGCACGTGGGGGCTCACGCGTCCGTCGCGGCCAGGCGGAGCGCATACGCAGGTCTCCCCTACTCCCGCCACCTGCGCCGGGACCGCCGACATGACGAGTGTGCTCGGATAGGCGCCATGCCCGCCGGGGACGTAGAGACCGGTCCTCCTTATGGGCCGCACCCTCTGGCCAATCGTCGCCCCGTTGCGGCTCGTCTCCCAGGAGCGGTCCAGCTCCCGCTCATGAAAAAAGCGTACGTTCTCTACCGCAACACGGAAACTCTCCTCGATCTGGGGTGAGAGCGCGTCTCTTGCCTCTTCTATCTCGCCTACCGGAACCCGAACCGGGTCGGGCCACACCCCGTCGAAGCGTTCTGTATACTCAAAAAGAGCTTCATCCCCCCTCTCTTGAACGTCGGCGACGACGCGCCGGACGGTGTTTCGGACCTTCTCAGAGAGAAAGCCGCCCGGACGTCTAAGTTGTGCGACCAGTTCCCCTAGATCGGTGTCACGAGCGTCGAGCATCTCAACCAAGGGGGATCTCGTTCCTCTCCATGGCTTCTATGAGAGCGGCAACCTCCTCGTTCCGGAGGCGATAAGCGCCGCGGTTAGCTATGAGGCGGGCGGTAGAGGAGGAGATCTCGTCCAAAACCACCAGATTGTTCTCGCGGAGGGTGCTCCCGGTCGCCGTTAGGTCCACGATGCACTCGGCAAGCTCCACGAGCGGGGCGAGCTCTATCGAGCCGTGGAGCGCGATAATCTCCGCCTGGCGGCCCATTCCCTCAAAGTACCGCCGCGCCGTGCGAGGATATTTGGTCGCAACGCGTACGACCTCCGCATGCTCGATAGCCTCACGAACCCCGCCTGCTTTTTCAGCGGGGGCCGCCAGGACCATGCTGCACCCCCCCGTTCCCAAGTCTCTCAGCTCCACTACGTTGGGCTCCTGCTCCTCTAATACGTCCTTGCCGACGATGCCGATGTCCGCCGCACCGTACTCCACGAAGACCGGCACGTCCGACGGCCGGCTCACGACGAACTCTGTCCCTTGAGCCTCGTAGAACAGCTTGCGGCCGTTTTCCTGCAAGACCTCCACCGGTAACCCGGCTCCCTTGAGCGCCCGCAAAGCGTCCTCAAAGATAGCCCCTTTTGGCAGCGCCACCCGCAGCTTGCTCCTCGCGTTCATCGGTACGCCCCTCGGGGAGCTCCCTGGAACACTCTTGCGGCGACGTCCTCTATCGGCAACGCTTCAAAGCGGGCATCCGGTTCTGCGGGGGCGAGCTTGACGCCCTCGGAAGCAGGGTAGCAGACCCAAGATGCCTCGACCGAGGAGGCATACGCTGCGGCGGCCTCGGGCTCCAGATCTTCGGACAGGTGCAGGGTTGGCACGCCGTTCCTCCGCAGCGAGACCGCGGCCTTAGTAACCTCGACACCCTCGCCGACGAGAATGAGGAGCGGGTCCGCCTCTTCTTCAGACAGCACGGAGAGAAGCCTTTCGAGATAAATGGCGAAGCCTGTCGCGGGCAGCTCCTGGCCGAAGCGTATTAGGAGGTTGTCGTAGCGCCCGCCGTTGGCGACGGTAAAGCCGAGCCGCGGGGAGTACGCCTCGAAGACAGCACCAGTGTAGTAGTTGTGCCGCCCGATCAGGCCGAGGTCCAAGATGACCGCTTCGAGGCAGCCATGAGCGTCGAGGTGGTGCAGGATCTCGCGCAGGTTATCGAGTGCCGCCGTAGCTTCCGGAACACTCCCGGCGAGCTTCTCCGCCTCTTCGAGCACTCCCTCCTCCGCAGCCTGACCAACGAGACGAGGTATCCTTCTTACGGCAGCAGAGACCCCATCCGCTAAATCAGCGGCTAAAGCGTCGACCCGTACGAGGTCCTTGGCGGCGAGTGCTTCAAGCAGGGCCGGAGCCGCCTTGGGGGCCGCATGATGGAGGTAGGCAGCGTAGAACGCCGTTTGGCCAAGCACGACCGCGAAATCCCCCATCGCCTCGAGCCCCAAAGAGTTCAGGACGTCCACGAGCAGGGCTATGGTGGCGGCGTCCTCTTGCGGGCTCGGGGAGCCGACGACTTCGACGCCGGCCTGGTAAAGTTCGGCGCTCTGGCCTCGTCCCACGCTCGCCCGCCGGTAGACCGGCAGTACGTAGGAGAGCTTGTGGGGCGGAGGAAAGTTTCTGAGGCGCTGGGCAACGAGCCGGGCTATGGGCGTCGTCATCTCCGGTCGGAGCATAACCATCTGGTTATCCGGATCGAATAGCTTGAAGGAGGCGTCCCTGAGCTTCGGTTCCTCTATGGCTTCGTAGTACTCCAGGGTCGGTGTCAGGACCTCGCCGTAGCCGAAGAGCCTGAAGCGCTCCCGGATCCTGGTCTGCACGTCTCGAAGACGGGTGGACTCCGGCGGCAGGATGTCCCGGGTGCCAGGCGTGGTTGCGAACTTCCTGTGCGTTACGCGCTTCATTATAAGGGATTGCCTAGCTTCATATAAGGGATTATCTTAACCGATAGCACGCACCTGGGGGATCCTGTGCTACTGATTTCGGGGCAACTTCTGGACCGCGACCGTGATAGCAACGTCTGTCTAGCTACTTGGCGCCGCCGCGATCCACGTTAGAGAGATCGTGGCCGCAGGCAACTATAATTCCGGCAACGTGGGCTTGATCTTCTACATGGACATCATAGGGCCGTTGATCCTCATAGTTCTGGTGGTCTATACAGGTTTGTACAAGCTGACTAGCCAAATACCAACTGACAAGACAGAGCGGCCCGCATAGCAAGCTTCGTATCTCGCAACAGAAGGAGAATAGGGGCATTTCAAGTACCGGTTAAACCGAGCGCTCCCTCCGGCACGCTGTCTTCTCATGGATCCCAACTCACGAGGAGGCGTGACTGACAGATAGCTAGAGGCGTGTCCCAAAGTCTACGG
>DATHAB010000029.1:0-5330 GCA_035296885.1 Rubrobacteraceae bacterium | reverse complement strand
TTGTTCGCCCGCTTGTCCACCTGAAACGTGTACTGGTTCTCCGTCTCGATCAGGTTGTAGCTCTTCTCGCTGATGACCGGACGTATGATGACCTGGTGCGGATCCATATACTACTTATCCTCCTCGCTTCTCCCGGCGAGCTTCTCGTAAGCCGCCCGCGAGAAGATAACCTCCCGCGCCCGCAAGAGCTCGTAAACCCCGTACTCGTGAGACCCTACGACCGTCACCTTCGGCAGGTTCCGGAAACTCAAAGCCGCGTGCTCATCCTCCTCGGTCATGACCACCAGAGTAGGGCCCTCAAGCTCCATCTTATCGAGCACTGCCTTGGCCTGCTTGGTCGAGGGCCTGTCGAAACCCAAAGAATCGAGCACGTACAGCTCGCCATCCGCGGCCTTCGCCGAGAGCGCCCCGTGAAATGCCGCGCGCGCCTCCTTGCGGTTGATGCGCTTGCGCGACCGTTCGGGTTTCGGCTTGGGTCCACCCCAGGTGCCACCGCCCACGCGGTTCGGTGGCTTTACGTCGCCTGCCCGAGCCCTACCCGTGCCCTTCTGGCGGTACAGCTTGCGCCCCGAACCGGCGACCTCGCTGCGCCCCTTAGTAGACGCCGTGAAGCGTCGCCGCGCATCGAGCTCGGCAACTACAGCCCGGTGTATAACGTGTTCCCTCGGCTCGGTCGTAAACTGCGGCCCACTAAGGTCCAGGTCCGACCTCTCCCCACTCCTGGCGTCGAAAAGGTGCGCCTTGGCCACCCTACTCACCCGCCTTTCGGATCTTGACCGCCGAGTTTTTGCCGCCCGGCACCCCACCACGTACCCACAGCTCGTTCTTCTCGAGGTCGACCGCGACGACCCTCAGGTTGCGCACCGTGACGCCCTTGTTGCCCATCTGCCCCGGCATCCGCTGCCCCGGGAAGATCCGTGACGGGTCCGCCGCGGCCCCGACAGCACCCGGCTGTCGGATGTTATGCGACCCGTGGGTCTCCGGCCCCCGATGGAAGCCGTGGCGCTTTATGGTTCCCTGAAAGCCCTTGCCCTTCGAGACGGCGGTGACGTGCACCTTGTCCCCCTCGGCGAACGCGTCCACCCCTATCGTGCTGCCGACCTCGCCCGAGACGCCACGGAGCTCCTTGAGGTGCCTGCGCGGCGGGGTCTCGTGCTTCTCGAACTGGCCCGCGTGGGGCTTGTTCACCTTGCGCGTGGACACAACCCCGAAGCCGACCTGCACGGCGTCGTAGCCGTCCACTTCCTCCGTGCGTACGGCCGTTACCAAGTTGGGCTCGACCTCGATAACCGTCACGCCTACGAACGTGCCATCGTCCTGGAAGGCCTGAGTCATGCGCTTCTTGCGCCCGAAAACCGCCGTGGCCATAACCTCAGGTCGCCTTTATTTCGACGTTCACGCCTGCCGGCAGATCTAGCCGCTGCAGCGAATCAACCGTACGGGGCGTGGGCTGCTGGATGTCTATGAGGCGCTTGTGCGTATGCAGCTTGAAGTGCTCGCGGGAGTCCTTATCCTTGAAGGGGCCCCGGATCACCGTGTACACGCTGCGCTTCGTCGGCAGCGGAATGGGGCCGAACACGAAGGCGCCGGTCCGCTCCGCCGTCTCGACTATGGACTTCGCCGTCTTATCTATGACCTCGTGGTCGTAAGCCTTGAGCTTAATCCGGATCTTGGATACGGCCATGCGCTTACTCCACTATCTGGGTGACGACGCCGGCACCAACAGTCCTGCCGCCCTCCCTTATGGCGAAGTTCAACCCCTCGTCCATCGCAATCGGGCTGATCAGCTCCACGTTCATCACCGTGTTGTCCCCCGGCATCACCATCTCCACGCCCTCTTCCAACCTTATCTCCCCCGTCACGTCCGTCGTCCTAAAGTAGAACTGCGGCCGATAGTTCGAGAAAAACGGCGTGTGCCGGCCCCCCTCCTCCTTAGAGAGCACGTACACCTCGGCCTTGAAGCGCGTGTGCGGCGTTATCGTCCCCGGCTTGGCCAGCACCTGCCCGCGCTCTATCTCGTCGCGCTTTATCCCCCGCAACAAGGCCCCTATATTGTCCCCGGCCTGGGCGGAGTCCATCGACTTGTTGAACATCTCGACCCCGGTGATGACCGTCTTCCTCGTGGGCCTTATCCCCACGATCTCGACCTCCTCGTTTAGCCCTATCCGGCCGGTCTCCACCCTGCCGGTGGCAACAGTCCCCCGCCCCATGATCGTGAAGACGTCCTCCACGGCCAGCAAGAACGGCCTGTCTACGTCGCGCTCGGGCTCGGGCACATAGGCGTCCACGGCCTCCATGAGCTCCACGATTGATCCCTCCCCGAGGTCCCCCTCGTCCCCTTCCAAGGCCCGCAAGGCGCTGCCCACCACCACCGGGACGTCGTCGCCGGGGAAGTCGTACTCGCTCAAGAGCTCGCGGACCTCCATCTCCACGAGCTCTAGGAGCTCCTCGTCGTCGACCATGTCCACCTTGTTCAGGTACACCACTATGTAGGGGACCCCCACCTGGCGGGCCAAGAGGATGTGCTCTCGGGTCTGGGGCATGGGCCCGTCGGCCGCACTAACCACCAGGATCGCCCCGTCCATCTGGGCGGCTCCCGTGATCATGTTCTTTACGTAGTCGGCGTGCCCGGGGCAGTCCACGTGGGCGTAGTGCCTGTTCTCGGTTGCGTACTCCTGGTGGGAGGTGGCGATGGTGATGCCGCGCTGCTTCTCCTCCGGGGCGTTGTCGATCTGCTCGAAGGCGACCTCTACGTTGGCCGGGTCGTCGGGGACCCTTTTGGCAAGCACCTTGGTGATAGCCGCCGTGAGGGTTGTCTTGCCGTGGTCTACGTGCCCTATGGTCCCCACGTTCAGGTGCGGCTTGGTCCTCTCGAATCTTCCCTTGGCCATGGTGTTCGGTTCCTTTCTCTTTCTTACTCGACGGGGACAAGTGAAGTAGCGGTGGCAGGACTCGAACCTGCGACACGCGGATTATGATTCCGCTGCTCTAACCGACTGAGCTACACCGCCACGCCTATGTCGAGGGAAACGGCGCCTTCTTCGCGGCCCTTAACCCCAGAGCCCCCGACCGGACTTGAACCGGTGACCCCTTCCTTACCATGGAAGTGCTCTACCGACTGAGCTACAGGGGCATATTCAGTTCCGTGGGGGCGGGAGGATTCGAACCTCCGTAGGCTATGCCGGCAGGTTTACAGCCTGCTCCCTTTGGCCGCTCGGGCACACCCCCGCGTACGCGCGCCGATATGGTAGCAAACGCCGCCGACTTTTCAACGAGCCACCCGGGGAGCCTGAGGGGGGACTCGAACCCCCAACCTGCCGCTTACAAGGCGGCTGCTCTGCCGTTGAGCTACCCAGGCATGAAAGCTGGTCAGCGTTTCAGCTTATCAGGCTCTTATTATATCTTAGCCGCTTTCTGCTCTACGCCGGATCTCTTCCAAAGACCGAAGCGTCTCGGGGGAAAGCTGGTTGGAGATGCGGGCGCGGAAGGGAATATCGGGGGTCCGGGTGACCGCGGGAAGTTCGTCGAGGAGCTCCTCGAACTCGCGCGGGGTCGAGCGGGCAGCGCCGCGAGCAAGGACGGCGCGTTGGAGGGCGAAGTCGGCCGTGCAGACGGTGACGGGGCCGTCCAGGCTTCCGACGAGACGCTCTATGACGTCGTCGGCGGACTCCTTGGAGGCGCTATAGATCACGCGCACCGTACCCCTGGCCCGAAGCTCGGTCCGGTCGGGCTCCGGGCTTCTGGCCGCATCGAAAACGACGATGAGTTGCCTCCCGGTCCATCCGGCAGCTTTGAGAGCGTCGTTGACCAGTAGCTCCCGCGACTCATCGAGGCTCCCGGTGGAACGTGTCGCGTAACGCCTCAAAGCCCCGACGAGGTTATAGCCGTCCAGGATCAAGTACTGCGTCATCCCCGTTGCCGCCTCGCCTCGAACAGCAAGACCGCCGCTGCTACCGAGACGTTCAAGGAAGAAACCGCCCCACGCATCGGGATTGAGATCGCGCCGTCGCACCCCTCACGCACAAGGCGCCTGATACCCTGGCCCTCACTCCCCAATACGAAAGCCACTGGCCCCGAAAGTTCGAGATCCGTATACGCCAGCGCCGCCCTGCCCTCGGCGGCATACGCCCACACACCAGCTTCCTTTATCTTGTCTAAAGCTCGCCGGAGGTTCGTTTCCCGTGCTACGGCCACGTGCTCGCTCGCCCCCGCACTCGCCTTTACGGCCACCGGAGTAACACCCACGGCCCAATCCTTCGGGATAACCACTCCGCTCGTCCCAACTCCGTCTGCCACCCGCAGCACAGCTCCCAGGTTACGCGGGTCGGTGACGCCGTCGAGGATGAGGAGGAGCGGATCGGGCGCGGCAAGGATCTCTTTAAGTCCCGAATACGGGTAAGGCCCTACCCGAGCCGCAACGCCTTGATGGACCGCGCTGGGTGTTAGCTCTTCGACGCGTTCCTTCTTTACGCGCCTCAAACGCACACCACGGGTAGTCGCCTCCGACGTGATCCTCTTGTCGCCAACCGCGTCCAGGACCTCGTGAACCTCCCGGCGCTTGCTCCTTAGAGCTTCGAGCACCGGGCGGACGCCGTAGATGACCTCCCCTTTCAAGCGCCGCTACCGGCGGCTCAAAACGGGGCCTTCAGGAGTGTCCTCGACGATCCAACCCTCCGCGTGGAGCTCGTCGCGCAGCCGGTCAGCTAAAGCCCAGTCCTTCTCCCGCCGCGCCTGCTCCCTTTCAACGATTATCTTGCGTATTTGTTGCGGAAGCTCTCTATCCGCAGATTCTTCGGTTCGCCAGCGAAGGGTTATTTCGCTCCCTACAGTAGTTTTTTGCGACTCAACCGGTAACGTAAAGCCGAGGAGGAACAAAAGCTCTGCGAGGGCGTCCTTAAGATTGGAAAAGTCCCCTGTGGCCTGAGGACGAGTGGAGATCTCTTGCCCTGCCTTACCCGCAGCCTCAAAGAGAGCCGCAATGGCCTCTGGAGTGTTGAAGTCGTCTCGCATCGCTGCGTCGAAGCGTTCGTAGAGTTCGATAGCTAGCTCCTTGTCGAGATAGGAAGAGGAGGTGGAGTCAGCGATTCGAGTGTACAGGTTTCGGAGCCGCTCGTAGGAGCGCTTTTTCTCCTCCAAGATCTCCTCGGAGTAGTCTATGGGCTGCGAGTAGTGGCTCTGCAAGAGCCACATCCGGATGGCGTTTCTGCCGTGAAGCTCGACGGCCCTCTGCACGTCGAGGATATTGCCTAAAGACTTGGCCATCTTGTCGCTAGCCAGGTTGACCATCCCGTGATGAGCCCAGGCCCGGACGAAGGTGCGATCCGGGTGAG
>DATHAB010000028.1:0-7965 GCA_035296885.1 Rubrobacteraceae bacterium | reverse complement strand
GCCCATTGCGTTCCAGCGCCGCAGGAACTCCTCCCACACACCGGGGAAGGTGACGAGCGAGGGGCCGGTGTCCATTCTCTGGCCGTCTAGCACGATCCGGCGGCTCTTACCGCCAAGCCAGGAGTTGGCCTCAAGGAGCGTAACCTCGTGCCCGGCGCGCCCCAAGAGGGCCGCCGCGGCGAGACTGCCTATACCGCCCCCTACGACTACTACCTTTCTTCGTGAGGTGCTCAAGGGTAAATTCCTAAAGAGATCGCTCCGATAAGCTGGACGCCTGCGACCGTCCCCGCTACGTATGGGAAGGCGATGGAATATTTGTAGAGCCGGTGCCCTGTCTCGGGTGTAGGGTCCCGGCGAAGCGCGTAGAGTAGCGCCCCGGCATAGACCGCGTTCACCAGCGACACGACGGGACTTGCGAGCGCGAAGCAGAGCGTGGCGATAAGCCACCACGCTCCGCTCCAGTACACTACGCCCGAGACGCCAAGCCGGACGGCAGTCGTAGAGATGCCTACCTTGCGATCCTCCTCTATGTCTTGGACCGCATCGAAGGTGTGCTTGGCTGCGCTCCAGGCCATCAAGCCTAGAGCTGCGGCCCAGACTGTCTGTTCCTCGAGTGCTAGTGGCGCGAAGATGAGCGGGAAGGCGTAGGCCGCGTTGCTCAAAGAGTCTAGAAAGGGTCGCGCCTTGAAGCGTGGCGGTGGGGCCGAGTAGCCGATGAAGATCGCTGCGTAGAGGAGTATCCAGAAGAGAGCACCAGCAGGGAGAAAGAGCAAGAAATATAAGAGAAACGGGGTGTTCGTGGCCAGGACGCCGCGCCAGATAAGGGTTACTTCTCTCGGCCGTATCTTTGCGCCTTCGAGGGTGCCTTTGCGAGAGTTTTTGGCGTCGGTCTCCTGGTCGAAGACGTCGTTGACGCCGTAGATCAGGAGGTTGAACGGTAGTGTAAGCCAGACGAGAAGCGGCGTGGCCTCCCACCGCCAGAGATCCCCCGTAAGCCACACTCCGACCACGGCGGGGCCGACCGTGTTGATCCAGAGCACCGGCCGCGAGATGTGAAAGAGCCGCCCGAGCATAGAGCCAATATACCAGCCGACGCCCCGGCGACTGGGATAGTATGTGCGTGTGATCGCGCAGCCCTCTCGCATCCCCAGGCTCCTCCTGCTGCTGAGCGCTCTCTTCTTCGGCGCCGCCTACTTCACCGTCCATTTCCCGGGCACACCCGGTGCGGGCGTGGCCTCCTTCGTCTCCACCCTGCTTATAGCCCTACCCTCCTTCGTTGCCCTGTGGAGGTTTTTAGGCCCGAAGGAGGCGGCCCTCTCGCTGTTATCTTTGGGCGTCTTCGGCTTTGTGGTAGAGATTATTGGGGTTACGACCGGCTTCCCGTACGGTCCCTTCTACTACGGTGACTCGTTGGGTCCAAAGGTGGCAGGCCTCGTCCCGTATCTCTTGCCACTCTCCTGGGTTCCGCTGGTCCTCGGCGCTGTCGCCGCGACCGCTTCGCGAGAGAAGACCACACCTCCTAAGCGCCGCGTTAGATGGATCCTCTCGGCTGCGGTTTTACTTACCCTTATAGACGGCGTGCTGGATCCTGGCGCTGCTTCTTTGGGCTTCTGGGTGTGGCCGCAGGGTGGTTCGTACTACGGGATACCTGTCAGTAACTACCTTGGCTGGCTCTTCTCTAGTGCGTTGACCGCTGCCTTACTCCTCGGCCTCGGGTACCGCAGATGGGGCAGCGTGCCACCGCCACCCGGCCTGCTAGACAGTCCCCTTATAGCCGTAGCCTTTTGGATTGGGGTAGCCGTCTTCTCCGGTCTCTTTTTCCCTGCGGTGCTCGGCGCGGTACTTTACCTCTTTTTACTCTACCGCCGGTTTCGCCTCGCGGTAGTGGGTCAGGCGCGGTATAAAGATGGGGGAGATGGCGATGAACGGAGGTTGGATACGTGAAGTGGGCGACGGCTATATCCCGGAAAGCGTCCTTGGAGGATGCCCTGTTCGATTGCGCAAAGGAAGTACGGGAGTCTTTGGGCTCCGGTCCAGTTACGCTCGCCCTAACCTTCGTCACGCCGCACTTCGCGAACTTTTACGACCAGCTGCATGGGATTCTGAAGATGTATCTCGGTCCTGAGACCCTCCTCGGTTGCTCGGCTGGCGGCGTGATCGGGGGCGGCGAGGAGGTCGAGCGGCTCCCGGCCGTGACCCTCGTCGCGGCCCGGCTCCCGGATGTCGCGGTGCACCCGTTTCACCTCGACGTCCCGCTGCCGGACCTCGATGATCCGCCAAGTTCCTGGGAGAGGCTCGTCGAGGTGAAGCGGACCGAGCAGCCCCAGTTCGTCCTACTCGCCGATCCCTTTTCCACCCGCTCGGAGGCTCTGCTCGCCGGTCTAGATTATGCTTTCCCCGACTCGGTCAAGATCGGGGGGCTCGCGAGCGGGGCGCCCTCGCCCGGCCTGAACGCCCTCTTCTTGAACGAAGAGGCCTACACTTCAGGCGTCGTGGGTGCCGCTTTGAGTGGCAACATTGTCGTAGATACCGTCGTAGCACAAGGCTGTAGGCCCGTAGGCCCGCTCATGCAGGTTACGAGCTGCGAAGGGAACGTCATCTACGAGCTCGACGGGGGACCGGCGCTCCTTGCTTTGAAGGAGCTCTTCGCGGGCCTTAACGAGCATGACCGCAGGCTTGCAGGAACATCGTTGTTCCTGGGGGTGGTCATGGACGAGTTCAAGGAGGAGCCCCGAGCGGGGGATTTCCTGATCCGGAACCTTATCGGTATAGATCCTGAGAGAGAGGCCGTCGCCGTCGGGGAGTATATTCAGGAGGGCATGCGCCTTCGCTTCCACCTCCGTGATGGCGATGCCTCTGCGGACGACCTCCACGCCGTGCTCACCGGCTACGAGAACACTCTGGCACGCGAGAACGATGTCTCCGGCGCTCTCCTCTTCTCCTGCCTGGGACGTGGGGAGTACCTCTACAAAGAGCCCAACTTCGACACCGGCGCCTTCAAGGAACACCTGGGTACCGTGCCCGTAGGAGGCTTCTTCTGCAATGGTGAGATAGGGCCGGTGGGAGGTAGGACCTTCCTGCACGGCTACACCTCCTCCTTCGGTCTTTTCCGTCCCCGCGAGCCCGGCAGCATCGACGACGTTCGTCCCTCGCAAGAAGACGAGCTACGGGATGACCCCGAGCCACGCAAGCCTGAATCGTGGCAGCCCGAATCATTGGTGTAGGGGAGAGCCTCCGCCGCGACGCCTTTTCGCCCCTGTCCCTTCTCGGGCCTTGTCGCTACGCGAGACAGCGCCGCCTTGTTGTACAAGAATACACAGTTTAGCCTGTTGTCCGTGGATGCAATAGGCATTACACTGGTGCGTGGGGAGATACTATAAGGCCCGACGGCGATTTCCAGGGGAAACGGTCTCCTAGGACCGTGGTGCCGGGGCAATGACGAAAGGGTGGTAGGGTGTCTCAGGAAGACGGGAGCGTGGGAGAGGGGCGAGAGTTAGCGACCCAAAACGGGGCGAGACTACGCCTCCTAGGTTTGACGTACTGGCTAATCGCCAAGCACGAAAACGGCCGGATGGAGGTGTTTACCGTCGACTCTGACGGCGACGGCGGCGAAGCCTTGCCTGTCTTCAGCTATGAGGAGGAGGCCGAGATGTTCCTCCGGCTCGGAGAGTTCGGGGACGGCTGGCAGGTCAAGAAGAGTGCCTCTGGGGAGCTCGTCTCGGTGCTTTTAGGTCCTTGCGCAGGTGTCGGGCGCGTAACTCTAGATCCGCTGCCGGAGGTCGTAGCCGGGATAGCGTCAAACCTGCTTGTGAGCCTGTATCGGGGCCAGTTCATAGAGCATCTCATGGATAACGGGAGCCTACAGTTCAGTATGCTGGATCGGGGAAGTCCTCTGGTAGTTACCGAAGCCGTAAGAGGCTAGCGAACGCGCCGGTCGTACGGCGCCGCTGGTCCGTGCCGATGATTGTGTCTTACTCATCGTTCGCCCGGCGCATCTCCAAGCTGTCGCCGGATGCGCTTCGAGACGCCTCATAACTATAAGAGCGATGACTATCCCGGGGTACTAAGGCTCCGGGGCTATCTACTTCGCGCTCCTGGTAGCGTAGAATGGCCGGCAGGCGAGCACCGGGTTGGTAAGAGACCAGAGGGAGGTAGGGAATGAACCCCGCAGTGTATACGTTAGATATCTTCTATCCTCAGAGCCGTACGAATGTCTGGCGTTCCTTTGAGTCCTCTACACCGTTCATGGCTATCAGCGAAGGCGACGTCGTCGACCCGAGCGCTTGGTCGGGTTCGCAGTCGCCTATACGAGTTCTTCGCGTCACGCAGGTTCATCACGTGCTTACGGAGAGAGACGAACAGCCCGAGCACAAGATCGAGGTCTTTACCGACGAGATCATAGCCTACGAGACCCCTGAAGGAGAAGAATAGGCACAAATTACCCGCCGTACTCCATAGGGGTATCGAAGTCGGTAAGGATGTCAGCGGGGCGGCGAAGGTTGGCGGCGAGGACCTCGCCGAGGTAGACGATGTGATCGCCGGCCTCCATCTTGTTTACGACCCGGCACTCTAGATGGGCGAAGGCCTCGTCGAAGAGCGGGGCGCCGGTGATCCGCCGGGCGTATAGGGTGTGCCGCCGATCGTACCGTCCTCGTGCTCCAGCCTCTGGGTGAATTTGTAGGCAAGGTCTTCCTGGGACGTGTCCAGGAAGTTTAGGGAGAATAAGCGCCCACTCTCTAGGAGGCTGGTGGTGCGCTGCTCCTTTTGGGCGGCCAGGATCACCTGCTGCGGCTCGAACGAGACCTGAGATACCCAGCAGGCTGTAAAGCCGTTCGCCTCGCCTTTCCCCCCGAGCACCCCCGCGATATAGAACCCGTAGGGGATCGTCTTGAGAACTTCGCTTCGTATCTGATCTTCCACGTAAACTCCTTCCCTATAGGAGGATGTAGGACAAGCCACGAGTTTACCGAAAACGTGTTGTGGCCGTAGAACACAAGACCAAAGAGCGGCCTCTCTTCGAGCAGATCATAGCCTATCGTGGTCAGGGGGGTTTTCGGTTAGCCGCCTACCACCTGGACGTGAGCGTCGGTCAAAGAGTTGCGGCGCGAAGCAGCAGATGCCGAGTAGGATGGCCCAACTCCTCGAAGAGGGCGCAGACCACAAGTTGTACCTAAGCTGCGTCGGCATCGTAGCGGTGGTCGCTGCCCGGAACGAAGGCCTGCCCATAGATCAATCACGACGTTGTGCGGTATTACGCTCCTGAGCTAGGTACCCGGAAAGATGGTCAACAATTCCCTGCTTGTCCGGCTTGGTGGTTGGAGCTAACTAAACCAAAACACTGACTAGCTATAGCCGACCCGAGCGGATAATGCCGACGAGTACGGCGAGGCCGAGGAGGGCGGCGATGACGAAGCCTATAAGGCCGAATATGTTTACCCCCAAAAAGCGGATGTTGCTCTCGCCGAAGATGCCCAGGAGCGACGACCCTATTATAAGGGCGGCTATAAGGAGGGCGAAGACGAGCCGGTTAGCGAGGATGTCGACCCTGGAGATCAGATCATCCAACCCCCGGTGGCGGAAGGATACCTCGATCTCGCCGTCTTTCAGCTCGTTTAAGAGGTTGTGGATTTGTCGCGGATATTCGGCGTAGGTGTCGCCTTGAGCTAACCTTCTCGCCGTGCGCGCAGCCACGTAGGTTGGGTCGCGAAACCGCGAGATAAGCTCCCCGGCCGCTTCTGCGGCTGCCTCCGTTACCGTCTCCTTCCTCGTGTTTAGTCCGTCCGGTTCTCCGATCTTACCTAGCTTCTCAGCTTTGAGCAGAGAGTCGAAGAGCCGGGCGACCTCCCCGGGCAGCGTGACACCCCCCCGTCGCGCTGCTTCGAGACCGCGAGACCGGATCTCCGCTAGAGAACGCTCCCTCCATAACGGGCCGCCAAGGGTACCCAAAACGTCGCGCAGCTCGCGCTGTAGCACGCTGGTGTCGCGGGGGATCTCGCACCCGGCAAGGGGCAGGGTCCGCACTACGCCGTCCACGTCCCCACGCCGAACGGCAGCCAGGACCTCAGATACCCCTCGCAGCCTCTCCGGATCTAGGGTGGAAGCTTGTGTGGGATCTGTGAGCCAGACCTCCCCGTCCTTGAGCACGAACCGCTCCGGCGCGAGGTCGGCAAAAAAGATCCCCTCGAAGATTGCCAGCCGCACCAGGGCTCGCGACGCCTCCTGGTACTCTTCTGCCCCGAGCGACACTGTCTTCTCTGGGCGCTCGAACGTCGCGCAGTTTCCCGTCGAGTAACGCCGGTACGTCTCTGGGATCCGCAACGAGACGTTCTTCAGCTCTCCTAAGTGCCGGGCGGTCTGGACGGCGAGAAACATGTCGCGCCGTTGAGCGACGTTCGCGGCGAACTCGCTCAAGACCGCTACCGGGTCCAGCGGCAGCCCCTCGCCGTCTCGCTGTCCAGCTCTCCGGCGCACCACGTCCGCAACCGGTCGCATCGCGAGTAAGTCCCGGCGCACCCCCGGACGGTTCACCACCACGAGCGCCGGATGCCCCCCCGGCAGCACTGCCTTATACGCTTGCGTGAGTACCCCGACCCGCGCCGGCCCCTCCTCGAACGCGAGGAACAGCCGCTCTAGGGTGTTGCTAAGCTCCCTTTCCAAAAGAGCTCGCACTTCCGGGAAGGGGACCGGCGGTACCGGGGTCACCGCCCGCTCAAGTTCTACCCTCACGTCCGGCGGTAAAACGTCGCCTCGGGCCGAGAGTACGTGACCCAGCTCTACAAACGTCGGTCCCAACTCCTCCAGTGCCAGGCGTAGTCGTATCCCAATCCTGCCAGCGTCTCGCCTCCGACGTCCCGGAAGAAGCCGCCGGCCGAACACGTACCCGAACCCGTAGCGCGCACCGATCTGGGCGATTCTGGCCGCCCTCCTGGCTGCTCCCTCCGGCAGCCCTCGCGCTGTGCTCTCCACTTCCACGAAAAAAGCTTAACAGCTATGAAGCGCTCCCGGAGGAACGCTCGTAAGCCTCACCCCTTTGCGGGCGAGGTGCTAATATGTGAACCGCACGTTTTGTATGAAACATGAGGCAAAGGTTTGTAAGCTCCAAATTGCATCTACTTTTAGACCTCGTGCAGATTCCCCGCGTTCAACCGAGACCCTAAAGACGAACCGTGGGTCCTGGCCTCGATCCTGTCGAAGGCCTGTCGCTTGGTGAGTAGAGACGATGATACCTTGGCCATGAAAGAGCCTCCAGTGACGGTCGTTAACCTTACGCAACTCGTTCGCCTCTAGCAGCCTGGGCTCCTTTGATTGAGAGAAAGCTGCGTGGACACTTGTAGGAGCGCGGGACTCAGCTTCGAAGTTCGCCCGGTAAAAAGACTTGTCTCCCAGCAGATGCGCCTGCGGATTCGTCAGGTGTACCTTCGGTTAACATGCTGGCTCTATGCTAGGGATCGTGCGAATACGTTTCGGGCGCGGGCGCGAGAAAAGGGCAAAGAGAGGCGCCTCTCCGGAGGCGCCCGGAGATCTGCGCGTCTTTAGCTGTCGTACTAGAACTTGCTGGGCAACTGCGTGGCCGGCCCGGTGTTCGCGTCCTCTGTGCTAAATGAGTAGACGCCGCCTTGGGCGTGTTGCGTCCTGACTGCCCACCTGTTGTTGCTAGCGGTCTCGGTGAAAGGGCGCGTTTGCCTTTATTCACCGGGATGCCTAGAAGAGGTGTTCTCGGAAATTTGCCAGTTCCGCTATGCTTTCCTGAGCTAACCCGCTTATAGTCAAGAGGAGGCACCCAGTGGCACAAGGAGACGAGGGCCGGTATAACCCTAGCCTATCCGATACCCTAATCGACTACGATCGCGGTGAGTACCTGGAGAGCAGCAGCCCGTACATGATCTGGGTGCTGGAGAAATCGAAGCGCCCTTGAAATGGCACCGGCTCCTTATTTTTTCCCCTCTATTCACTGGGCTACCTAGA
>DATHAB010000027.1:0-11906 GCA_035296885.1 Rubrobacteraceae bacterium | reverse complement strand
GAACGCCACGTCCAGAGCCGAAGGATCTATCTCCCCCGCCTCCACGAACCTCTCGCACACTGAAAGATGCGGATAAACGTCCCCCACAATGCTCCCCGCGTGCTGCCGCGACGAGACCGCAAGAGCCCCAACCTCCGGATGCCCCGAAAGCAGCCGCAAGAGCTCCCCGCCCGTATACCCGCTCCCGCCAAAGACCGCAACCCTCAAGCCCATGTACCGCATTACACCACCCCTCGGATATTTATTCAAGTTTTTGAATAAAACGGTTGACTCCTACGCGCGCGCCTGCCAGAATAAACACCGATGATGAATAAAAATCCAGAAATCGGAATAAAGCCCGCGACGATCGGGGTGACGGCGGCAGCAGGGTTTTTAGCAGCCGGGGTTGCGTGCGGCGTCCGGTACGAGGGACGCCGGGATCTGGGCCTCCTCCTCTCCGAGGAGCCTGGATGTACGGCGGCGGTCGTCCAAACCATGAACGTGCTAAAGGCGGCTCCACTTCCCGTAACAAAGGAGGCGGTGGCGACTGGGAACGTGCGGGCCGTGGTCGTAAACAGCGGCATCGCCAACGCGGCTACGGGGCGACGAGGTCTGGAGGACGCGTACAGGATGCAGGCGCTCGCGGCAGCGGAACTTGGGCTCGAGAAGGAGGAGGTAGCCGTCTCTTCGACCGGCGTAATGGGGGAGCACCTCCCCATGGACCGTATAGAAGCCGGCATCAAAGAAGCTGTGGCATCTTTAAGCGAAAGCGGATCCGGTTTCGCCGAGGCGATACTCACCACGGACACCCGAACCAAGGAGGCAAGCGCGCGGGTACAGGTCGGGGATAAGACCGTTACGGTAGGCGGGGTCGCCAAGGGGAGCGGCATGATCCACCCGAACATGGCGACCATGCTCGGCTTCATCACCACCGACGCCGCCGTCAAAAAGGAGTCTCTGCAGAGCACCTTGCGCCGGGCGACGGACAGGAGCTTCAACCGCGTTACCGTCGACGGCGATACCTCCCCCAACGATACGGTGCTTCTCATATCCAACGGCGCAGCGGGGAACACCCCCCTCACGGCCGAGTCGCCTGACTACCCGGCCTTCGAGGGGGCCGTCGAGGCCGTGATGCGCCAGCTCGCCAAAGAGATAGCGCGCGACGGCGAGGGGGCGACGAAGCTAGTCGAGGTCATCGTCGAGGGAGCAAAGAGCGAAGAGGCGGCGGCGGCCTTGGCCAAGGCGGTGGTTGGAAGCCCCCTCTTCAAGGCTGCCGTCTACGGCGAGGACGCAAATTGGGGCCGGGTGCTAAACGCGATGGGTTACGCAGGAACGCCGTTCGACCCGGAGGGCGTGGAGCTCTACTTCGGCCCGATCAAGGTCTTCGCGAACGGGGAGCCCGTACCACATAGGGAGGCGGAGGCGAACGCAACTTTAGCCGGTGACGAGGTCCAGGTCGTGGCACGTCTCAAGGAGGGAGAGGCCTCGGCGACTGCCTGGGGTTGCGATCTCACTTACGAGTACGTGAAGATAAACGGGAGCTACCGAACGTGAAGCCGGTGGTCGTAAAAATCGGGGGCAGCGCCCTGGCGGGCGGGGCTTTGGACGATCTGCCAGGCCTGCTTGCGGGCAATCCCCCCGTGCCCGTAGCGCTCATGCACGGCGGCGGGGTACAGCTCACCCGGATGCTCGACGCGTTGGGCATCTCCACCGAGTTCCGTGAGGGCCTAAGGGCCACAGACGAACTTACAATGACCGTCGCCGAGATGGTCTTTGCTGGTGAGGTAAACAAAGCGCTCGTCCGGGAACTCTACGCCATGGGTATCCCGGCGGTCGGTATCTCCGGGACCGACGGCCCATCGTTGCACGTCGAGCCCGTACCGAACTTAGGACGCGTGGGGAGCGTCACGCGAGTGGCGCCTCACCTGATCGAGACCCTCTGGCAAGGTGGGTTCGTACCGGTCATAGCGCCAGTAGGGTTGGGGCCTGAGGGAGCGTACAACGTCAACGCCGATTCGGCGGCGGCGGCACTCGCCGTGGGATTAGGGGCCAGGCACCTATTCTTCCTCACTGACGTGGACGGCCTTTTGTACGGCGGCAGGGCCGTACCAGCGCTCGCGCCCGACGAGTGCGAGGGGTACGTCGAGAAAGGGCTCGCGGTTGGGGGGATGGTGCCCAAGCTCAGAGCGGCAGCCGAAGCCGCACAGGATGGGGTTGCGGTCAGAATAGTCAACGGCAACAAAAAAGGCTCGCTCGCAAAAGCCATAGCGGGCGAGGAGATAGGAACTCTCATATCGGAAGGAGTCGCAGCATGAACGCAGTGATGGAGACTTACAAGCGGATGAAGATAACCCCTACAAAAGGTAAAGGCAGCTGGCTCTTGGACGAGGAGGGCAACCGCTACCTGGACTTCATCGCTGGTATCGCGACAAACTCTTTAGGCCACAGCCACCCAGCGTTGGTCAAAGCCATCCAGGAGCAGGCAGGGGAGCTAATACACTGCTCGAACCTATACGAGATCCCCTTGCAGGCTGAGGTCGCCCAGATGCTCATCGAGTCAACAGACTTCGACAAGGTTTTTTTCTGCAACTCCGGCACCGAGGCCGTCGAGGCAGCTATAAAGCTCGCCCGCAAGCACGCCTACAATGAGTACGGCCCGGAGAAGAACGAGATCCTCGCCTTCACCAACTCCTTTCACGGGCGCACCTACGGCGGCCTGACCGCAACGGCGCAGACTACATACCACGAGGGCTTCGGCCCCATGCTCCCCGGCTTCGCCTACGCCCCGTTCGGGGATCTCGAAGCTGCCGAAGAAGCCATAGGGCCACAGACGGCGGCGGTGCTCGTCGAACCCATCCAAGGCGAGGGCGGCATCAACGACGCGCCAGAGGGCTTTTTCGAGGGACTGCGCGAGCTCTGCGACGAGTATGGGGCACTCCTGATCTTCGACGAGGTCCAGACGGGCGCGGGCCGCACCGGCTACCTCTACGCCTATCAGGGCATGGGCATAACCCCGGATGTCCTCACGACCGCCAAGGGCCTGGGGGGCGGCATGCCCGTAGGCGCGATGCTGGCAAAAGAAGAGTATGCCGCGCTTACGCCCGGCGACCACGGCTCGACCTTTGGAGGCAACCCACTCGCGATGGCCGCGGTCAAGGCGGTCTTAGGGGTGATAAGCGATCCCATCCTCCTCGAGGAGATTCGGTTCAAAGGCGCCGTCCTCAAAAACGCCCTGCGGCTCCTCGCCGGGCGCGTCCCTGGAGCCGAAGTGCGCGGGGAAGGACTGCTCCTCGCCCTCGACCTAGGGAACCCTAAGCTCGCGAAAGAGGTCTTCGAGAAGTGCCTGGAAGAGGGCGTACTCGTCAACGTCGTCGGCGAAACCAGCATACGGCTCGCCCCGCCTCTAACCGTGACGCGAACCGAGATCCGCCACGCTCTCGACACTCTGCGCGCGGCCGTGTACGCCCTCACCAACGCACCTTCCGACATCTCGTTCGCCGTCCCGGCCGCTGTCGGTCCCCAAACAGCCGTCGCCTAAAACTGGCTCTTGCGGGCTCCCCAGCAACACGAAGGGTCCAGTAATCCCCTTGCAGGGAGGAACTGCCTCACCCTCGCCGAGTTCAGTGCTGAAGAGCTCCAGATCATCCTCGACCAGGCAGAGAGGCTCAAGGCCCTGCGCCAGTCCCGCACCCCCTTCCAACCTTTAAGCGGCAAGACGCTGGCGATGATCTTCCAGAAGCCCTCCAACCGCACCCGCGTCTCATTCGAGGTTGGGATGTATGAGCTCGGCGGCCACGCCCTCCCTCTAAGCCCGCAGGAGGTACAGATGGGCAAGCGCGAGACCCCCTCGGACATCGGCAAGACGCTCTCCCGCTACACCGACGCTATCATGGCCCGCGTCTTCGGCCACGAGGAGATCGCAGAGCTCGCCGAAGCCGCCGACGTTCCCGTGATAAATGGCCTCTCCAATCTGCACCACCCGTGCCAGGCCCTCGCCGACCTACTCACCGTTCGCGAAGAGCTTGGCGCGTTGGAAGGAGTCAGGATCTGCTACGTAGGAGACGGTAACAACGTGGCCCACTCATTAGCTCTAGGCTGCGCCCTCACCGGGGCTCAACTAACCATAGCCCACCCCGAGGGCTACTCCCCTGACCCCGAGGTTGTAAAACTCGCCGCCCGGCTCGACGCCCCCCCGGCCCTTACGCAAAACCCATACGAAGGGGTAAGCAACGCGCAGGTAGTCTACACAGATGTGTGGGCCAGCATGGGCCAGGAAGACGAGGCCAAGGAGCGCAAAAAGAAGCTCGCCCCCTATCAGGTCAACGAAGAGCTCATGAGCCACGCCGCCCCCGGCGCTATCCTCCTCCACTGCCTCCCGGCGCACAGGGGCGAAGAGGTGACTGCCGAGGTCATAGACGGCCCGCGAAGGCGGGTCTTCGACCAGGCCGAGAACCGGCTGCACGCCCAGAAGGCGCTGCTGTACCTGCTTCTCGGTTAGTCTTTGGCGGAGGCGCCGGCGGGGGTCGCGGTGGTTGTGGAGACGCGGCGGCGGTGGTTCTCCCAGCCCTCCTCCACCTTGCCGATCACCTCAGCCAGCCGGAGGGCGACCAAGAGCCGGATAATGGGCCACGCCGGGTCGAACTCGCCGCGGAACGCCGAGAGCTTTGGCGCAGCCGGGCGAGCGTGGTGGTTGTTGTGCAAGCCCTCCCCGAAGGTGATAAGCGCCAGTAGCCTGAGGTTGGTCGCATCGTTGTCGAAGGTCTTGTAGCCAATGGTGTGGCCCGCACCGTTGGTCGCAGCGCTAAACAGCAGGTACACGACCGCAAGCGTGGAGGTTGCCACGAGACCTGGCCCGAGGCCCATCAGCAGCATCAGGATCAGGCCCGTCAGGCCAAACCCGAGGGTCCCGTGCTTGAGGAGCGTTCTGTCGAGGCGATCGTAGGGGAGATCGGCGGCGTACTTCTCCAGGGTATCGTCGTTGTTGGCCTCTCGGCGATAGTAATAGACGTTGGCGAGCATGATCTTCCAGTACCCCTCGACGTGGGGGCTGTGCGGGTCTCCCTCAACGTCGGTAAAGTTGTGGTGTTTGCGGTGGACGGCTACCCACTCCCTAGGCGAGATGCTCGTGAGCATCCACGTTCCAAAGCGCATTAACATCGTCACAGCCGGGTGAAGCCGGATGGACTTGTGCGAAAGAACCCGGTGCAGCTAGACGGTGGAGATAAAGGTGGCCACCTCCGCAAGCCCTACTCCCACCAATACAGCTACCGCATAACCCATAAACTCTCCCTTGAGCACTCAACGAACTCATCCGATCAAGCCTTAGAGACGCAACGTTTCTAACCCTTCCCGGCCGAAACCGGAACAACATAAAGGGGCCGGAGCTTATGGCTCCGGCCCTCACCGTCTTCGCGGCTATTAGTTGGCAGTTGTGCTATTAAACGTGAGAGACGTTCTCCGCCTGCATGCCTTTCCTGCCCTGGGTCGCCTCGTAGGTGACCTTGGCACCCTCGTCAAGGGACTTGAATCCCTCACCCGCTATACCGCTGTGGTGCACGAAGAGATCCTCGCCACCATCATCCGGGGAGATAAAGCCGTAGCCCTTCTCGTCGTTGAACCACTTAACCGTTCCTTGGGCCATATCTTGGAGCCCACCTTTCTTCTTTCCTGGGCTCCACCAAACAAAAAACCGCCCCCTTTTTCTTCGGGCGGCGCTCAATCTGCTGCAAACCCAACTTCAATTACCTTTCCAGTATAGCACAAGCGGTCTAAGGCGTGTTCGGTACAGCACTTTAGGCGTCAGAAAATGTACCGTAGAGTCGAAATACTCTTCTCTACCGGCTAACGAGCTTAGAGTCTAAGTATCCGATACGACCACCAGTCCGACAACGCCCGGCTCTACGGCTTCCAACGCTCGAACCTGAGCCTGCATAGTCGCCGCGCGTGATCTAAGAAGCTATAGTTAGAGGCAAGAGTTTTGTTCTCGAGCATCGCAACGGAAGCAATCGCCAGATCCTGAGACGCGAAGCCTATTCCTCCCTCCCTAAGCTTTGCCTCACCTTCCGAATAAGCCCTGGCAGCATCAGCGGAGAAAGGCCTTACGTCCATGCCCGTCCTCAACATCTGGTCAAGGCTCTCTAATAGCCCTGCCTTCCTGCGCCCTCCCGGCATGATCTGCATACCATATGAGAGTTCAGCCAGGGTGATGGTGGAGATGGAGAGAAGACCGGGCCCACCGATCTCGCGAACCTTCACCACTACGGAAGGTCGTCGCTCTACCAGGTAGCTCACGGCGTTAGTTGTAAGGAAATAATTCAAAGGGAAGCGAACAGCAAGCCTGCCTAAAACCCTTCGCGCGCGCCTGATATTCTCCCGGATCTCCTCAGCATCCTCTTCGGACCAGAGCTCGAAGAATCCCAGGATGTCTCCTCATCAATATAGGGTCTCACTTCGACAAAGCTGACGCTTGAAGCGTAAACTAGAGATCCTCCCGCATAACCTGGCTGGCCACTCGGCTCCCACTGCTGGGCGAGAAAGATGTAAGTTCCACCTACCGCATCGGAAGGAACCTGGATCAAAGCCTCTACGCTTTCTTCATATGGAATAATTCCCTTTTCGGAAAGACCCAAAAGGTGACCATTCAAACGCCCGCTTAGGATCGCCAACGGCGCCAGAGACGTTATACCTTTTACCCTCAGCCGTACGACAGATCCCGCCATTACGGTCTTCTCCGCAACGCGGGTACGAAAGCGTCCCTTATTGTAGTTGGCGAAGATCACCTGGCCCAAGGTCCAGGCAATATCTTTCGCTCTTCGAGCTTCGACACCCAATCTTCGGGCTTCTCGTAGGAGGTGTACTGGCCCGCCAATCTATGTCTAAGCTACCCATCACCTCACCCGTATCTCATTTCGACCCACAAACGTCACCCCAGTGTATAGCACTTTGCTATACACAGTTATAGCAAACAGGCCCAGGATAGGTAGGGAGTAAGACTACTCGACAAGCAAGCGTTGGGCATTGGGCTGAACACTTCCACATTTTCACGGAAGGCTGGTCAGCGGGAGGTCTAAGAGTTCGAATTGCTCCCATCCCTGGTAGTCGTAATGCCACCACTCCGTCGGGAGCATGACGAACCCGTAGCTCTCCATTACCTCGCGTAAGAGGTCGCGGTTGCGGATGGCTTCTTCGGGTAAGGCTTTGTAGCTGTGTCCGGCCCGCTTAGTAAAGTCGTCGTATTCGGTGGGCATGAGGAGCTCCTCTCCGTTACCGTTGACCAGCGTGAGGTCTACCGCACAGCCGCGGTTGTGTCGGCTTCCTGTGGCGGGATCTGCGACGTAATCAGGGTTCTTGTAGGGCTCCCACATCTTTTTGGTTACCTCGTAAGGGCGGTAAGCATCAAAGACCTTTAGGCCCAACCCGCGCGACGCGAGATCCTCCTGTACCTCATCAAGCCCTTGGGCCACCGGCCTGCGGAGCAGCACCCTCGCGATGGGATAAAGTTGCTCCTTCATAAAGTTGTTCGAGGTCGCGTAGCGGACGTCGAAGCGAATGGCGGGTAACTCGTCTCGCAGATCTACGAGCTCTTTCGAAGGCTCTTCGGTTATCGTTTGGAGGTAGAGGCACTTGTCTTCGATGACCTCAAGACCGTACTCGTTCCGAGGAAGAATCATAGGAGCGCAAGTTTAAACGACGGGGAGAGCACTCGACAGGGCCAATCATCTACCAAACGAATAGCGCAAAGCACATCTCGCCCTTCTGTTTTGCTACCAGCTAGATAGCCAAGGTCTACCGCACCGTCTTGACAGTTGGTCCATGGAAGCGACGGGAGAAGAGCCGTCGCCGGCAACTCCACAAAGAGGGGCCGGCATACAGGAGGGGGGAAACGCACCGGCCCCAGTATGTTGAGTATATATCCTCTTGGCGCTTTTTGGTAACTTTTTTCTCATTTAAAGAGAACATACATAAAAAGAGGGCTAGGATTCCGTTCCCAAGCCCTCTTCAAAGTTTTTAGTCGCCGCGAGACGTCCCGTCTGGCGTCTAGGCCTGCTGGAGCTCGGCCTGGACGACCAAGCGCCTCGCGTAATCGGGGAGCGTGCACGATTGGAGCGTCAATATGTTCTTGCCCTCCAAGGCTTCCGTGACGTATAGGTCCGCTGGGTCCACCTCTAGGGTTTGGAAGACCTTGTAGGTATATTCTCTACCTTTAGCATCCAAGACAAAGACCCGATCACCCACCCGCATGTTGTCGATGTCCCAGAAGGCGAGGAAGCTCGGGGTGTTGGGAAAGCCGAGGCGGTGCCCGGCTAGGTATACGTTGGCCTCCTGCTGCCACGGGTAGCCAGTACCCTCTAAGTGGATGCCGGCGAAGTTCTTGAGCGACTCCTCGTCGTCGCCCAACGTACTCGGGAAGGGAGCGTCCTTTACACGCTGCATCTTGGGCACCGTGACCGTCAGGGTCCTATCTTCAGGAGCGTCCAGGTCGCCGCTCGACCCCTGTTGCTCGCTGGGAGCCCTGGGCGCTACAGGCTGATCCGGCGGGTTTTGCCCCGTCTCTGATCCGCCACAGGCGGATAGCGTCGCCACCACCATTAAGGCCGCGATCACCGACGAAAGCTTCCCTACGCACAAGTTCCCCACCTCTTCTCTCCTTGCCTACGGGGAATCGGCAGCCGCGGGAAAGATGGCTCGCCGATTCTTACGGGCACATACTGTATCAAAGTTTTCACGTGTTTCGTCACCCGGGAGCAGAATTTTTGTTGACCTAAAGTTGTGCTCGAAAGATACCACGGGGAGCAAGGAATGTGAGATTTAGCCCGGTTCCCCCAGCGTACGAATAAAATCCTCTATGGTGTAGAGATACTCGGTCGCGCCAGCCTCTGGCTGCGGGTTCAAAGAGACGAGGTCGAAGTTTTGGAGTACTTTTATCAGCTCCTCGGGCTCGAGCTGCACCGCACCCCAGCCTTCGCCGGGTATCCTGGCCCGCCACTGCATATAGAACCGCTCGGCCTCTATAATGCTACTAAAAACGCAGATTACCTCACCCTCTCTCGCGCTATACGAGAGATAACCGGGAATGTTCCCCTCCATGCGCTCTAGCACCACGTGCCCCTCGCGCTCGTGCAGATAATCAAACAAGGAAGCTCCTTCCGTCGCGGCACCTGCCGCCCCCTACACAGCATACATTTCTCAAACCTACGCATCTCCTAGGTCTCTCGCCGGACCAAAGCGCCCCCTGAGTTGCAGGATTAATCTAACCGCCTGCGACGTAGCATGCGCGGTACTCGCCACCCTACTCGACGCTCCTCTAACCACGATGAATCAGCAGTTGGCCCAAGAGCCGTCGGTCCACCACGCCCAAATTGAACTGTATCAATACCGGCGTATCAATACCGGCGGTAGGCGGACAGTTACGTCGGTAACTGTTGCAAAGGCTCTTGGTGCTTCCCGCGGTATGAGCCAGCCGGAAAGAAATACAAAGACCCTGAAATTTTGGTTGTACAGCCTGATAAAGGTCGAGGTCGGCTTTGACGACGCCCTCCTCGTGGTCGCGGCGCAGGTGAAAGCCGAGCTTTTTGAAGAGGCGCTGCACCGGGCGGTTATCAAAGAGTATATCGGCGGTGATGCGATGCAGGCCCTCTGCGCGGCCGATCTCGAGGAGCCTCTCGAGGAGGACGGTGCCGAGGCCCTGACGCTGGAAGCGGTCGCTAACGAGGACGGAGAGTTCGGCCTCGCTTGGGACGGCGTGCTCCCCGCTTAAGAGTCCTACTCCCAAGATCTCACGCTCCCCGGTCTCGGGGTTCCGGCGTAGATCGGACTTGTGCCCTTCGGCGAACAATCCGTAGAGAAATTCGGATACTAGGTTAATCAAGGAGCTTCTCTGCAGCCTCGAAGGTTAGATCGTGGGCCTCGGCCACAGGTTCGGAGACGAGGCTCCCACGTAGAGTCGAGAGACCTTTGGAGAGGGCGGGGTCTTCCACCACTGCACCTTGTATGCCGAGGTCGGCGATCTTGACGAGATACGGTAGCGTCGCGCTGGTCAGGGCGAGGGTCGAGGTGCGAGCGACCGCCCCGGGAATATTCGCAACGCAGTAATGCACCACACCCTCCTCGACGTAGGTAGGGTCGGAGTGGGTGGTAGGGCGGCTCGTCTCGACACACCCACCCTGGTCCACGGCCACGTCTACGATCACGCTCCCATCCCGCATGCTCTTTACCATCTCCCGGCTCACTATGTTGGGCGCCTTGGCTCCAGCCACCAGCACCGCCCCGATGAGCACATCGGCCTCTTTGACGGCGTTAGCCATACGGGCTCTGTTTGGGACCACGAGGTCCGCCCTATCGCCAAAGAGATCGTCCAGGTACCTCAACCTTATAGGGTCTACGTCCAGCACCTTCACCACCGCTCTCATACCAAGTGCGATCTTGGCGGCCTCCGTCCCCACGACGCCACCCCCGATTATGTTCACCCTGGCCGCCGGCGTTCCCGGAACCCCGCCTAAGAGTAGACCCGCACCTCCCTGAGGACTCTCGAGATAATGCGCCGCTGCCTGGACCGCCATCCTCCCCGCGACCTCGCTCATCGGGATGAGCAACGGCAGGCTCCCGTTGGGCAGCTCGACCGTCTCGTAGGCTATCGCGTTGATCTTGCGCTCCATCAGGAACTCAGTGAGGCCCTTGTTTGCAGCCAGGTGTAGGTAAGTAAAGAGCCCCTGACCCTCCCGGTAACGGTCGTACTCTTCGGGCACCGGCTCCTTGACCTTGGCTATGAGGTCCGCCGCCTCAAAGACCTCGTCGGCGCTCCCGACGATGAGGGCCCCACACGAGCCATACTCCTCGTCCTCGAAACCGGCCACCGTCCCGGCTCCTGCCTCCACAATCACCTCGTGCCCGTGGTGCCCCAGTTCCGTAACCCCGTCCGGCTGTATGCCAACCCGGCCCTCCATGTCCTTGGTCTCCTTAGGAACCCCAACGATGGCCACAGACGCTCTCCTTTCCCCTATCGCACCAAGCTCTGCTCTGACCTTCTGTAGCTTACAACCTCTCCGCTACCAAAATCGAAGCTACCGGAAGGAGGAGTGGCACCCTTACGGCCATGACCACGAGCCGAAAGAGGAGGGCTTGGATGGCTGCGCCCGAACGTGTGGCGTTGGGGGTGTAGCGCGTGGAGGCGGTGAGGTTCTCGAATTGTATCTCGGTCTTGCTACTCGAATACGCTAAGGGGTGAACGCTTGTAGACACGGGCGTGGGCCTTAGCCCCGAGCGCATCCGAAAGGCTCTGGCCACGCTCGGCGCCACGCCAGAGGCCTTGAAGCGCGTCTATCTGATACATCACTACCCCGACCACGTTGGTTGCCTGCCAGGCGTACAGCAGAGGGCCTCGAACGTAGAGGTGGTAGCGTCAGAGCACGAGGCGGAGATCATCTCCGGCAAGCGTGGACGAGACCTTCCGAGTAACACACTTCTACGCTACCTGAGCCGGTACCAGAAGCTGCTGACGGCGCCGGTCGACCGGAGTGGCGCGCGAGGGCGAGCTCGTCGCGGCGGGCTTTCGCGTGATCGCTACACCGGGGCACACTCTTGGGCACACCTCGCTTTTGCGGGACGCGGATGGGCTCTTTTTTGCCAGCGACGCGTTCGGGGTCCTGCTACGCAGGGCACGGTTGGAGTGTACAAGGCTCCCTGTACGGACCCCCCGCACGCAAAGCGCTCGGCGCAGAAGCTTCTAGCGGAGGAGTTCGACGTCGTGGTGAGGAGCCACGGCTAACCGCTATATGGGGGGCGTACAAGCGGCTACAGGCAGCGGTCGTCCGCTACAACTGCGACGTACAGTAAGGAGAACTCTGGCGAATGCATCCTGAAATCAACGTTCGAAAGAGGTACCTTGTACGGAGAAGTGATCTTGACCAGAGAGATAGATGCTTTCTAGG
>DATHAB010000026.1:0-3795 GCA_035296885.1 Rubrobacteraceae bacterium | reverse complement strand
CACCTCGCCGGGGTTGGGGCTGACGAGCTCCTGCAGGCGCAGGTTGGCAATCTTCGCGATCTCTCCCAGGGCGGTCTCGATCTCCTCGGCTTGGGAGTTCCCCAGGCGAGCCCCGGCGTTCGTCAGGATCGTCTCCTTGGTGTGCGATACATCATACGCATTACTATCGGGCTCTTCCGGGGGCGGGCCGAAGCGGTAGGTAATCTGGACCTCCACGCGACCGTTCTCAGCGCGGCGCGTCGTGATCTTATCCACGAGGAGCCGCACCAGCTCGCGGCGCTTCTGGAACGCCTCGTCGGTGTCGGCCTCTACCTCCGCCACGCGCTCCCGGAGAGTCATAAGCCACGCCTCGGTAGTCTGTGCCGTGAGCTTGTCCTCCTCCTTCTGGGCGAGATCGGCCTCGACGGAGGAGATCAGGAGCTTGAGGTTCTCCACCTGGTTCTTGAGGGCCGCCAGATGGACTTCCAGCTCTTCCTCGTCAAGGTGTCCCTGGGCGTAGAGCTTGACGTAGCGGTCCTTCTCGGTTTGCTTGGCCGCCAGCCGCCGCGTGAGGGAGGCGTGGCGCTCTGCAAGATCCTCGCCCTCACTCTCTTCAGCCATCTGCTCCCTGGCGCGCTGGAGGACCTTTCCAGGGCTCCGGAGGAAGCCTCGTACGTCGGTCCATACCAGCTCTTCGAGCCAGTCCGCTCTCACACGCGGACAGGAATGGTTAGTCGCGCTGCGCTTTTCGCGGGCGGCTCTATCTCTAGGGGAGTTGTAGTAGTGATAGCGGCGACCGTTCGCGGTCGAAGTGCCCCCCGCGTAGGACGTACCGCACTCTTCACACTGCACGAGAGCCCGTAGGAGGTAGTTCCGGTGCGGCCTGCCGCCGGAGTAGCGTCGGTTCTCCTCTAGGCGTGCGAGGGCCTTTGCTTGCAACTCCGGCTCGACTATGGCCGGGACCTTGCGCTCCACAGGTCCCTTGCGGGCGTTGACTGTGTGTATCCCTGAGTAAGCGCCCTGCTTGACTATGCCACGCACGGTTGCGCGGCTCCACATTGGGCCGTAGTTGCGTTCTCTGCCTCTGTACTTGCTCCCCGGTGAGAGTACGCCCTCATCATTCAAGCGCTCGGCCTCGGAGTACAGGGTAGCTCCCGCAGCGATGTTGGCGATGATCTCGGCCACTATCCGGGCCTCGTCCTTGACGATTACGAACGTGCCGTCAGGCGCGATGTCGTAGCCGTAGGGAATCATGCCGAGCTGCTTGCCGCCTCTGTAAGCCCGATGGAGCCCGGCCTGAGTCCTCTCCCGGATGGTGCCGCGCTCGTACTCGGCGAAGCTGGCGAGCATTTGGAAGATGAGCCTACCGCTGGGCGTGGAGGTGTCTATGGGCTCGGTGGCGCTCCGCAGGGTTACCCCAGCGTCTCCGAGCCTGTCGTGGGCGTCCACCACCACGAGCAGCGAGCGCCCGATTCTGTCGAGCTTGTACACCAGGATAACATCGAAGGCCCCCACCTTCGCGTCCGCGAGCAAGCGAGCACCTCCGGGACGCTCGCGCATCGGAACAGTGCCAGAGACCGCCTCGTCCTTGTAGACGCCGACCACCTCGTGGCCGTAGAGCTTGCAGTATTCCTCCAGGAAGCCGTCCTGCGTGGCTATGGACTCCTTCTCTTTTTGCTCCTCGGAGGAGACGCGCATGTACACAGCGACCCTCTCTGATTTGGCGTCGTATCCGTTGATGCTACTCATCTTCGACCTTCAAAAGCTGTTGCGGCTCTACGCCCAAAGCTCGTGCAAGAGCACGTATTGTCTTCGGACGCGGCTCCTGCTCGCCCGCCTCTATCCGACGGACCGTCTCGTAATTGAGGCCTGCCTCCCCCGCCAGCTCTTCACGGCTTAACACGCTCCGCTCTCGCAACGCCTTGAGTTTTTGCACGTCCACCTCCACGCTCAGCAGCCTATCTTGTCTCTCATATTATAGCAAAATAGTAGGATAAAAGTTGTATAAAAGTGGAAAAATATGGTACAATGGGGGCGTAAGATGGCGTTGTACAAACCGAGAGAAGTTCCTAGAGCACTATCACCAGCGGTCTAACGCGGAAACGGCCTTCTCGCAAATTAAGGGCGAGTTTGGCGAACCACAACATCGTGTATATGAGCGGGGGCGTTGCGGACGGGATAAGCTAGCGGCCGGGGATAGGGTCACAATAAGGGAGGCTGCAACCCTACTAGGTGTCTGAGAACCTCGAGGCCCTGGTGGCTTAGGTCCCTTGGTATCGTATTCTCGTACCATGAGAGTCTGAACCGTCGGAAGGAATTATTTGTCGCCCGAATTCCGCTTCAAAGATAAGCGCAGCAAGAATCAAGCACGCAGGATGGTCCTAACCATGGCCCTGTACGGGGACCACGGGCACCAACTCCGGTGCGACCTTAGCAACGAGGAGCGCGTCACGGAGTTTTACAGACTGAATGACTGCAACTTCGAGGTTGTGGTCGAACAGGCTCGAGAGTGGTCGCCGGGGCTACCACCGATGGTACCGATCTTCGATGTTCGCACGTGGAATAGCTTTACCCTTGGCGGGGCTCCCGGCAGCATAGCCGGAATCAAAACGGGGGGCGAAGATTTTCTGGTCAAATTTGAAGGCGAGTCGGGACATGTCGTGCTGTCTGAGTACCTGGACATCTTCGAAAATGCCGTGCGAGAACTGGAGCGCAGCGTGAAAGATAGTAATCACAGAGCGTTCTTGACCGCTATCTCGGATGGAGTCGCTAGCATTGAGGGCTATATCAACTATCGGGCTGACCGGGTCGGCGGGCAGCAATACAAAGATAGCGAACAAGAGAAGGTTTCATTCGAGACCAAGATCAACGAATGGATACCGCAGATCACGGGCAGAAAGCTAGACAAAGGCGGCGTGAACTGGAACCATCACAAAGAGTTACGAGGCATCCGGGACAACTTCCAAGCGCATCCAAAAACGCACCTTTACGGCGTCCCTTATTCTGAGATTTGTCGTCGGATGAATCTCTTTCGGGCCGGCATAGCGGGACTCTTGTTCGATCTCCACATAGCCTTCAAAGACCTTGTACCGGGGCAGGTAATCCAAGGATGTTTCCTACCAGACATAAGGCTCGTGATGGAACCGGGACATCCACCGCCCGAATCAAACCAAAGCTAAGCCTCTAGAATTCACCACAGCGCATAGGCATACATCGGCGTTACAAGGTGCCTCGGGCCGGTCCTATGAGAGGGGGCCCGCCGCGGCGATTCTGGCCCGCCTGGACCGGCTGCATGCAAGATCCTGGATATAGGTTTCCGAGAACACTCCTTGTCGGCAATTCGGCGAATAGAGGCAGCAGGGCTGCACATGAGGTTAGTCACAAGCGTTTTGCGCTTTTTATAAAGACATCTTTACAGATTGCACATCGTACGTTTATACAAGCGCAGTAGTCTACTCACGTTGGCAGCTCACGTGGGCAGCACGAAGCACCAGGGTGGGCCGCAGACGTCCGCACCAACGAGTTCGCGAAAGGAGGGTAACGAAGAAAGGACGCAGAACGTATTCCCGATAGGCCAAATGTTACGGGAACATGTAGATAGTAGGGAGGATACCTTGTGAAGAAGTTGATTTTGCTGGTTACAGCCGCTCTGGTGGCTATGCTGATCCTCGTGCCGTCTGTCGCAGCGCAGGGGGAAAACGTGCAGCAAACACTTGAGCAAGCGCAGGCAAGTGTGGCGGCGGCGCAGGAACAAATGCAGTCACCGGATGGACAGGCAGCACTGGCGGATGCGCAGGTGAGACTGGAGGAAGCGCG
>DATHAB010000025.1:0-3031 GCA_035296885.1 Rubrobacteraceae bacterium | reverse complement strand
CAGATCCACAATCTTCTCGGGCGTACCAGTGAGAGCGAGGTGGTCAGCGGCATCCCGGGCTCGCCGACGAACCACTTCGGGGTGCCCTACTCTATGACAGAAGAGTTCAGCGCCGTCTACCGGATGCACCCGCTCATCCCGGACGAGTACACCTTTCGGTCGGCCACAAGCGGTAAAGTACTAGAGGAGCGAGACGAGAGCGGCGAAGCACTACGGAAGCTGGAGAAGCTGAGGCTTGCCGATATCGCGGGTGAGCGCACTTTTGAGTTCATGAAGCAGGTGCCGAAACAGGCGGACCTGTTCTACTCGTTCGGCATTGCCCACCCCGGCGAGATCACCTTGCACAACTATCCAAACAGCCTCCGGGAGTTCAGGAGACCTCCTAAGGAAAACGAGCGGCCCGAAGACGTTAAGCTGATAGACCTAGCGGCGACTGACATACTCCGCATCCGAGAACTTGGCTTGCCGCGCTACAACGAGTTTCGAGAGCTGCTGCACCTCCCACCGGTACGCACCTTCGAGGAGCTGACGGACAATCCGTTCTGGGCAGAGAAGATTCGGCGCATCTACAAAGACGACATCGACCTAGTCGACCTTATGGTCGGCCTGTACGCAGAGCCAAGGCCAGAGGGGTTCGGGTTTAGCGATACGGCCTTCCGCATCTTCATCCTCATGGCGTCTCGGCGCCTCAACAGCGACCGGTTCTTCACGAGTGATTACACACCCGAGATCTACACACAGGTTGGCCTCGACTGGATCGACCAAAACGACATGCGGACCGTCCTGCTCAGGCATTTTCCCGACCTCACCCCGGCGCTCCGCAACATCAAGAACACCTTCTTCCCATGGTGGCGACCATGACGAGATTCTGAGGCGGGCCGATGGTCTTACTATCGCATCGAACCTGCCGAGCAGCCTTAAGGACTGCTGGGGCCAGGCCCGCGCTGGTCATCTTCCGACTTTCGCTCCGTGCAGGATTGATGCAAGCTCGGTACACACTTAGGTTTCTGTGAGGAAAACGAGCGGCGACGGGGACAGACCTGGCGGATACCTTCCCCGATCCTCCTTAGGCTAACGATGATGGTATCCTTGGTGAGTCAAGTATCATCTCATCACTAATTGCCCGTACTACCGATGGTTTGTTGCTAACGGGCATAGAAGTAGAGTCCCTTACCCGAAAACACCTGCTCGAACAGCGCTCTTAGCTCCGGTGGCGGGGGCTTGTCGGAGAACGCCTTCCAGTAGCGCCAAAGCATCACCCACGGTTCCAGCCATCCCCTCACCGCCCTCAAGGCCTCCGGCCAAGACGCCGGCCTCCTCCTTCTTCTCCCTTCCCGCGGGGGCGGACGGTAGCTCGTCCTCCGCTCGTTCGGCAGACTCGTCTAGCGAAGCCGGCAAGCGCCCGTATGCCCACCAGCAGAACGAGAACGCGCAACACACCAACTGCCAGTGGCGGCGGATGGCGTGGTCGCTCCTGACCTGGTAGTCGCTCCAACCTAGAAGGTGTTTGACCTGCTTGTAGCTCTGCTCTACCCACATCCTCAAGCCGTAGAGCCTCACTACCTCAGCGACGCTCGCTGGCGCCAGATCGCCATCGTTTCCCCGCTCGGAACTGGGCGCGGGCAGGTTGGTAGTCAGGTACCAGGTGGCGAGGTCCGGCAGCTTTGCGGGGTCGGTGGTGACCACGAGCGCCCTTTTCGCCCGCTCCTTACCGTAGGGACCGGCCTCCACCTCTAGCGCCCACCACTCCTCCCGATGACCATCCCGGAAGGCGCGCATCACCTTCGTCCACTCCCCCGGCTCTTCGGTGCCTTCCCATGCGGCCGCCAGCGCGGCCTCCCACAAAGCGCCGATCGTGCCCTCAAGGTGCCACCAGCAATGCGACTTCTTAAGCGCCAGCACGTAGCCGACTCCCAACTCCTCCAGGGAACGCTTGAACCCCCGATCTTCGCCGTAGAAGGAGTCCGCCACTACCGCCCTGAAGCCTACGCCCATCTCGACCGAACCCTCCACCAACCGTTGCGCTATATTCAGCTTGGTGCGAAACTTCGGGTCGTTCTTGCCGCCTTCGAAGTGGTGCGCCGGGGTGTAGGGCTCGATCTCCAGCGGGTGGTATGCCCCTTCGTCGGCCCACAGGCTGGTTACGCTCACCACCCCGTTGTCAGTCTTACCGATGTTGGCCAGCCATTGTCTGCCGACGTGGGCGGTGTGCTTGCCCCACTTGCGGTCCCCGTGCTCGTCTATTACCAGTACGCCCCTCTCGGTCGGAGCGCTCGAGGGGTCTTCGAACAGGAGTTCGAGACGGCGCCCGTCGACCTCTAGCGGGTCCCACCCGGACTCGGAGAGGAACCACTGCAAGCTCTGTGCCTCCCTTCGCTGGGCTCCGACCACGGGCTCGGTGTTCGCCAGGGCGGTGAGGGTCTTGTTGCGCTCGGCCGGGAGCAGCAGACCCTCCAGGTAGCGGCGGAAGCCCTCGCGTTGAGCACGAGCGCGGAAGAGGCCGTCGAAGTGGGCGGCATACCCCTCCAACGGACCGGGGGACGGAGCCACGGGCAGCCTTTTGGTCATGGCGGCACCTCCTTGAGCCGCCATTGGAGCACAGTGCTCTTCCTACTTCAACAAACTACCGCTACAGCGGTTTGCAGTGAAGTTGAACCAGCCTCGCCATGGATATGCTA
Organism: Rubrobacteraceae bacterium; assembly: GCA_035296885.1. Taxonomy (GTDB): domain Bacteria; phylum Actinomycetota; class Rubrobacteria; order Rubrobacterales; family Rubrobacteraceae; genus Rubrobacter_F. Next base: position 353 of record DATHAB010000025.1, on the reverse strand, counting down.
GCGCTTGCACAGGAGGTCCTTTCAGAAGAGAAGCATGCATGGATAGTAGGATGGCTCAATAACAGTTTGCACTGTTATAGGCTACGTTGCGAGCTCCTCCTTCGCCCACCAACCTGATAGGACGAGCTCTATAGGGACGGCGAGTTGCCACCGACACTCGGTGCATGTGAGAGTAAGCTCGTCTATCTCCCACATAGCCGGCCACTCGTACGTGCAGTTAAGGCAATATGCCGTGTTTTCCACGGGCTGGTGCATCACGGCTAATCGCCTCACGCCGCTAGACCGTCTCGCTGCTGGACACCGATTACCCCTGCTCGAGCAGTGGAATCCTTTACGAAGAAGCCCTCGGGGTC
>DATHAB010000024.1:0-13836 GCA_035296885.1 Rubrobacteraceae bacterium | reverse complement strand
GGCTCCCTTGAGAAGAGCGTTGAGGAGGCAACTGTTGCCGCCCGAGTCACCTCCGGCAGCGATCCCGAGCGTCCCAAGGCACTCCTGCAGAGGTAGCGGGCGAATCTACAGCTTCCGTTTGTTCTACTTGAAGGGTGTGTTGCTTTCGTATACTATAGCTTCTCCTCGCCGGACAAAGGGGCAAGAGATGGCAAGGAGAGCTGGCTCTAACATACCAAGACAGGCTACCGAAGCGACCCAGAGGAGTGCCACCGCCGGGGGCTCGAGCCTCGTAGCCACCCTCCTGCGCGTCGCGTGGCTCTCAGTCCTCCTCGGCCTCGGGATGGAGGCCCTGCTACTCCTCTTCGCGGCCGGCTCCGGGCTCGTTCCCGAACTGGGAGAGACCGTCGCGGCCTCCGTCCAGAAGGTCTCCTGGGCGGTTATTGTCTGCACTGGGATCGCCCTCGGGACGACGGTCTCCTCGATCATCCGTGCGCCGTTGATGGGGATACTGGGCTTCCTCGCTGCTCCCGCCGCCTTCCACGTCGCACGCACCCTTCACCAGGGCACGAAAGAGGCGCTTGAGATTACCGGAAACGTCGCTTCCGTCGGCACCTCCGTTTTCGTCCTCGCCCTGATCAAGGGAATCGAGTACGCTTGCCTCGGCGCGGCCGTCGGTTGGGTCGGACGTCGTTCCTGGGGGGGATTGTTGACCCATATCTTGATAGGGCTCGCCGTAGGAATAGTCTTCGGTGGCACGGTCCTAGCCTACACATACACGTCGGCTCCGGAGCTTCCGCCTACGGCAACTCTCATCTCCCGAGGCATCGACGAAGTCTTCTTCCCCGTCGGCTGCTCGCTGGTCCTTTTCTCGGCTCAGGCCCTAGGAGGATGGATAGCAAGCGAGGACGAGGAGGAGAAAGAAAAGTCGAGCTAAATTTGAATTTTTCGACGAGTAACATTCATCGCAAAAATCAACCTACCGCTGCGAGCAGCGTTCCGCTATCAGCAAGAACCTGCGTAGTGTAGGGAAACCTTTAAACTATCCCCTGCGGCTGGTAACTAGCAGCTCTGCTGCAAAGGATTGGTCCTTCCGAACACCGCTGAGAAGTAAACATCCGGTCTTTCAGCCGAACACCCCGGGCGCTTTTTCCGAGATAGTAACCTTACAGCTTGCCGGGACCAAAGACGTCGGAACACCTCTTGGAAAGGATCACAAAAATCTAAAGTTACGAAATATGGGGTCTTCGCGACGTTCGCCCCCGAACAGCTAAACTCTGTCTCTTGAACGTCGCGCCGCAAGTAACAGCGGAGATAGGTTGGAAAAGACAAGCGCTTCCTAGACGAAGCTGCGCGAAAGCGTTAGAGCTTCTTCGAGCCTTTTAAGATACTCGCGCTCGGGTATCTCGACAGCGCCGAGCCTTGCGAGATGGTCGTTCTGGATCTGGCAGTCGAGCAATACATACCCCCGCTCCTTGAGGCGCTCTACGAGGTGTACGAAGCAGATTTTTGAGGCGTCGCGCATCTGGGCAAACATAGATTCGCCCATAAATGCACCGCCCAAAGTAACGCCATAGAGCCCACCTACGAGCTCGCCGTCCTTGTACGCTTCGACGCTGTGCGCCTTGCCTTCTCTATGAAGCTCTGCAAAAGCCTTTATGATAACCTCGTTGATCCAGGTCTCCGGACGCTGGGCGCACGCCCTGATTACGCCCTCGAAGTCCTGATCTACCCGAACGTGGTAGTCACCCTTCCTGAGGGTACGCTTGAGAGACTTCGAGACGTGCAAGTCGTCGAGCTCCAGAATAGATCGAGGGTCCGAGCGGTAAAACCGAATCCTCCCGTACCGATCAGCCATCGGGAAGGCCCCGGCGCGGTAGCAGCGTTTGAGGATCTCTAGGTTCAATTTCACCCTTCTATATTACAGCGCCTGTCGCTCCCCGATAACAAGCCTTTTCAGAGCGCTTGCCGGCAGGGGTGGAGATAGAGAGATACCTACTTACCCCAAGGGGTACAGCGTAACCGGTAGAACAACAACTCACCAACAGCGCGAGCAGAACGACAATCTTGAGTATCACCTGAATAGAACCGAGGTTGGCTCCTTTGCCGTCGAAGCCCGCGAAGGGATCCTCCTCACGGCGGTCGCGGTACCTTTGGCGAGGGCTTAGCCGAGACGGCCAGCATCACCGTCAGCACTTACCACAATTTCCTCAAACCTTTGTGCCCCTTTTTTCGGGAACACGGTTTCTCTAGCCTGCTTAACTCAGGACGTGTCGCCCAGCTCGAGAGCGTTCTGTGCCAGGACTTCCTTGCCCGATACTACTACCGGCAAAGGCTGCAGGGAATACTCATTCTCGGAAACGTACCCGCTAGGGGTGGCGGGCTTACCAAGCCTAGCGACGAAGAATAGGCTAGTCGCCGCGAGTATAATCGTCCCGATATATCCTCTGGATCACTCCAAAAACCTTGAAAGCTCTCCTCGTTGGGACCATCCTTCAGACGTTGCCGTGGATCAGAGACCCAACCTTGCCGACGGGTGTTCCATGAAGATCCTGCACCGCTCCCGTTTCTATCTCCGCCGAGACCCGCACCCTTCTCCGAGAAAGGGCGGTGAGGGCGGTGGGGGCGATGGCCCGCCCGGCGCCGTCGGAGATCTTGAGTGCAAGCCCCCAGCCATTCGGGCTTCCAGCTGCGAAGACACCCTCGGCACCGCTCTTGGCGATGAGGTCTGTCTCCTCCGTGAGCCGGGTGTCGAAGCGGCCTGTCCCCGCGACCATGAACGGGTGCGCGCGCATCGCATCCCGGACCCTAAGGACGGCCTCCAAGAGGTCCTCGGGGAAGTCCTTGGCCCCTCCGGCGGCGAGGCGAGCGAAGCCTGAGGCGAGGTTTTGGAGCGGCAGGGCGAAGACCGGGACGCCACAGCCGTCCCCTGCGATTTGTATAGACTCTGGCTCGAGCCCGCAGAGCTTCCCCACGGTTCTTCGTATAAGCTTCTGGATTGGGCCTTTGGGGTCACGGTAGCCGGCGGGGTCCCAGCCGGCGTGTACGCACACGGCGAGCATGCCAGCGTGCTTGCCCGAACAGTTGCCGTGGATGGGGCGGGGCGTCTCGCCGTTTCGGGCGAGGCGGGCGGCCGCGAGGGCATGCCTCGGCGGGTGCGCGCCGTTCTGGAGGTCGTCCTCGGAGAGACCTGCCTTTCGCAGGATCGAGCGCACCGCACTCAGGTGCCTGGGCTCGGCGCTGTGTGAGGCGCAGGCGACCGCGAGCTCCTCGTCCGTGAGCCCGAAGGCGTCCGCCGCCCCCGAGAACACGAGCGGCAACGCTTGAAAGGGTTTGGCCGATGAACGCAGGTAGACGTAACCGTCGGGATCGCCTAAAGAGTCCTTGATCTCCCTTTGCACATCGCAAACGACGTAGCGGCCATAATGGACGCTCTCGATCAGGTTCCCGCGCCAGACGGCAGCGACAGGCGCATCCTGAGCGAGGTCTGATAGCGTGGCCCGGGTGGGTTCGGCTGTGGGATCTAACCCCAAGGTCCTACTTCCCGGCGAGGTGGATAATGTGCAGAGCAACAAGGTCCTGGGCGACACGCATCCGGGCCATCGCCGCGGCAAAATCGCCGGCCGCGTAGTATTCCCGCGCCTCGCCGATAAGGTTCCGGAGCTCAGCGAGAAGCTCTTCGTCGGGTCCTCTTTCTCCGCCGGGACCATAACCCTTGACGCTCGCCTCGGCCATGCCCGTCACGACTGCCGCGCGCTCGGGCAAGTTCCACATCGAGAGGATCGCCATCTCCAGGTAACTGTTTATCCGCAAGAGGTGCCCGACCCTAAGCTTCTGAGAAACTTTTTCCAGGGCAGCCTCCCCTTTCGCGAGTCGCTCGTTCACGGGAACCACCGTCGGAGGTTGTCGGAGAGGACGTCCGCGAGCTCCTTTTCGGAGAGGCCAGCGGCATCGGCGGCTCCTATAGCTGCGTGCAGCGTGGAGGGCAGGTCGCCGTAGGGGATGTCAGACCCGTAACAGATGCGCGAGGGATCAAGGGAGGAAAAGAGCACGAAGAGGTCTTTTGCCTTGACGACAGAGGTCTCGAAGAGGACGTTCGGGTGGTCTTTAAAGGCGTGCGTCGCCGCCAGGAGCTCGACCATTGCGGAATGGCCCAGGATCAGGCGCAGATTAGGGAGCCGTTCTACAGTTGGCAAGAGGGGATCGACGATCCTTTGCATCGCAAGCCCGGCGTGTACGAGGACCGGGAGGTCCGCCTCGGCAGCCATCTCGAAGAGCCTGACCGCCCGCTTATCGTCTAGCTCGAAGTTCTGGGAGATGGGGTGAAGCTTCAGACCCATAAAGCCACGCCTCACGCACCGGGCGAACTCTGCCTGGCAATGGTGATGCGGGTTGAGCCGGAAAAAAGGGACGAAGGAATCCGGATACTTATCGTAGGCTGCCCAGACTATGTCGTTCGGCCCTGAGTAGTCGTCGCGGGCATTCGGGTCGTTAAGCGGGAAGACGATGCTCCTGTGGACGCTCGCCGCCTTCATGCGCTCCTTAATCCCGGTGGCGGTCATCGTGCGGCCGTCAATGTCCTCGCCTATGTGGGTGTGGGCGTCGAAGATTCGCGTACCAACCGGTACCTTTTTTTGCACCCACTCCCAAGGACCTGCCATCGCCCCGGACGTTAACGCTCCGAGATCCTGACCACGCCTTTTCGTATCCAAAATCACTCCCGAATCCAGGCTCGAAAACGCTTCCTGCCCAGCGAGCTGCCACGCAATGGTAACAGGGGTCCCCCACCGCTGCTAAACTTCCCAGGGGTATGAGCTCCACACGGCCCCTTATCGAAGCTCTAAATACAGCCCTTGGCAGAGCCCTCGGGCGTACGGCGCGCCCGCTCCTTCGAGGCCTGTTGCGCCGGTCGTTGCCAAAGCTGGAGGGCACAGTAGAGCTTCCGGGCCTCGAGGAGCCAGTCGAGGTCCTGCGCGACCGCTATGGGGTGCCGCAAATTTTCGCCAGGAACGAGCGGGACTTGTTCTTTGCCCAGGGCTACGTCCACGCCCAGGACCGCTTTTTTCAGATGGAGTTGCAGCGCCGCGCCGGACACGGCCGCCTCTCAGAGCTTCTCGGCGAAACCACCCTCGAGTTCGACCGCCTCGCCCGCAAGATCGGCTTCGGGAGGATCGCCGCCTCCATAAAAAGCGGATCGCCAGATAAACGCCTAGCTCTCGATTCCTACTCCGCTGGGGTAAACGCCCGCCTCGCTACAGAACCGCACCCCCCCGAGTTCAGACTCCTGCGCCGCCGACCCGAGCCCTGGTCACCCTCCGACTCCGCCGCCTGGTCACTGATCATGGCCTGGAGCCTCTCGATGAGCTGGGAATCGAAGTTTCTGTACAAGTCCATCGAGGAGGAGGTCGGAAATTGGGATGGCCTTCTGCCGTACATGGAACCCGGTCCGGGCTCTAACGCTTGGGCCGTCTCGCCCGAGCGTAGCGCTTCGGGATCGGCCATGCTCGCCGGGGATCCACACCTCCTTTTGGGCGTACCGTGCCTCTGGTACGAGCTCGGGCTCTACGGCGGCCCCTACAACGTGGTCGGGGCCTCGCTGCCGGGCACGCCGGGGGTGGTAATCGGGCACAACGAAGAGGTTGCCTGGACCGTCACCGCAGCCTGGACGGACGTGCAGGACCTGTACGCCGAACGATTCAAAAGAGGTGACCCAAACCTCTACGAGCACGCAGGCGAGTGGCGCGAGGCAGAGGTAAGGGAGGAAAAGATCGTGGTTCGCGGTCGCCGCGAGCCGTTTATTCAAAGGGTGAGGACCACGCTGCACGGTCCTATCATCACCGACGTCTTCGGCGTCGAAGATGACCTAGCGCTCCGCTGGGCCGCCCCTGAACCGTTGAAGCTCGTCGAGGCCGGCCTCACCCTTAACAGGGCGCGCAACAAAGAGGAGCTTCTCGATGCCTTGGAGGACTGGACGGCCCCGAACCAGAACTTCGTCTACGCCGACCGCACAGGCGCTATCGGCCGGGTTTTGGCAGGCCCCGCCCCCGTAAGGAACAACCATCGGGGCGATCGCGTCGTCCCCGGGTGGAGCGGGGAGTACGAATGGGAGGGCTTTTTGTCGTTTCAGGAGATGCCCAAAAACCTCGACCCCGACGAGGGCTACGTCGCCTCCGAGAACGAGCCCCCCGAGCCCAGCCCTGGGACCTACCCCATCCCCGGCAACTACGGCCCCGGCTACCGCAAGGAGCGGATCGAGGCGCTGCTCAGGACCACCGACAGGCACACCTTAGAGTCCTTTCGTGCGATCCAGGGCGACCTCTACAGCTCTCCGGCTCACGCGCTCGCCGGAAAGCTGGCGAGGCTCGACCCTCCGCCCGAGGTTCCCGAGTGGTTGCTGAGAGAGCTCGCGGTCTGGGAGGGGCATCTCGTCGCAGAGAGCCGCCCTGGAGCGGTAGCCCGGGTCGCGCTGGAGGTACTCCTCCGCCGCGCGGCAGGTCCCACCATGCTCCGTGACGCCTCGCCCGTCACCACCGGAATCGAGAATTACCTCACCAGGCTTATCCCAGAGCTCGTCAAGAAGCTCGACGACCTGCCTGAAGAGGTCCTGCGGAGTGCTCTGGAAGAGGCGGTAGAGATCCTAAGAGGGTCCTATAGCCTCGACCCCTCAGGCTGGAGCTGGGGGGCGCTGCACGCGGCGGAGCTGCGGCACCCCTTGGGGGTGGTGAGAGCGTTGAGTGACCTCTTGAACCGCGGCCCGTACCCCGCTGGGGGAGACGCCAACACCATCCGGCACGCCGGCTTCCCCTCCGGCACCCCAGGGCGTCCCTCGTTCGGGCCCGTCACCACGGGCGCTAACTACCGATTCGTCGTGGACACAGGTGACTGGGAGCAAGCGTGGAGCGTCATAGCGCCCGGCCAATCCGGCCACCCGGCGAGCGCGAACTACGACGACCAGATCGAGCTCTGGCAAAACGTCCGCTACAGACCGATGGTCTTCGGTCGAGAAACAGCCGAACTCGCCGCCCGGCACCGGCTCATCCTCAACCCTAGTATCTAGAGCTTAGGGGTCGGCCTCGCGGTCGGATTTGCTGCCGCGCCGGTCGTAGGTGAGTGTGGATACGCGGGGGCCGTCGACGCTCTTTACGCGTAAAGTTGCTCCATCGACGAGCTCGACGGTGTCGCCAGGTTCGGGGGGACGGCCTAAAGAGCCTAAGATATAACCGCCAATGGTATCGAAGTCCTCGTTGGGGAGGTCGAGGCTGAAGTAATCGTTGACGGCGGTGATCGGGATGCGCCCATCTATGGCGTAGACGTCCTCGTTTAAGGGTTCGATGGCGGCCTCGTCCTCGTCGAACTCATCCTGGATCTCGCCAACCAACTCTTCGAGGACGTCTTCTATCGTGATCAGGCCCTCTACGCTCCCCCACTCGTCTATGACTATCGCTACCTGGAGTTTGCGCTTCTGGAACTCGCGCAGTATCTCCTCTATTAGCTTGTTTTCGGGGACGACGAGACAATCCCGAATAAGGGGCTTTATGTCGAAGCCTTCGGCATTTTCCTTTGCGGCCCGGAACAGGTCCTTGACGTGTACCACCCCCAGGACGTGGTCTAGGTCGTCCTCGTAGACCGGATAGCGGGTGTAGCGGCCGAAGGCAGCCTCCTCGACCAGCTCTTCGAGGGGCGCATCGTTAGGTAAGGCGACTATGTCCGGGCGCGGAACCATTACCGCGCGGGCCACCGTGTCACCGAAATCGAAGACGTTGTTTAGGTAGTCGCGTTCCTGGGGGTCGAGGATGCCTGAGGAGGCGGAGGAGGTGATCATGATCCTCAGCTCCTCCTCAGAGTGGACCTCCTCCCCTTCACCGAGCTGGATGCCCCAGGGCTTCAAGATGAAGTTCGTTGACGCGTTCACGAGCCATACCATAGGCCTAAAGAGAAACATAAAGATCTTTAAGGGACGTGCGATCCAAAGCGAGGTCCTCTCGGCCTTCTGAATGGCGAAGTACTTGGGCGCCTGCTCCCCGAAGACAAGGTGCAGGTAGGTTATAACCGCGAACCCCAAGATCACCGCTATCAGCTCGACGAGCCGCTCGTTAACGATACCCACCACCTCGAGCCCCGGACGTATAAAGGCGGCGACCGCCGGCTCCCCGACCCAACCTAAACCAAGCGAGGCGATGGTGATGCCCACCTGGCAGACGGAGAGGTAAGCGTCAAGGTCGTGCAGGGCGTTTCGCACCGTCTCAGCCTGGGCGCTACCCTCTTGCTCGAGCTGCGCGATGCGCGTCTCCCGCACCCGGACGAACGCGAACTCCGCCGCGACGAAAAAGCCGTTCAGCAGAACCAGGGTTAGCGCCGCGAGCAGGTTGAACGAGGAGAAAACAGGATCTTCCAAGGCTAAAAGATCACACCGGGAGCTTCGCCCCCGCGCCCCCGCTCCCTGTGACTAGTGTCAGACTCGTCCATAGTGTTGCGAAGAACATTATATAAGCTCCCCCAAAATACTGCCAGAAACACTACGAGGACCCCCACGCGAGGGTCTGTCGCCGGGTACACGCTGGCACGGCCTGTTCTACCCTTCGCGCTACGCGCCCGGGTCTAAGCCGGCCGAAGCTCAACGCCTCAAGCCCTACGTAATGGTAAAACTATGTGATCAGTTAGAAACGAAGGACGTCTCTTATAGGAAGTCTGGAGGATGTTCCGAGCTACTATCAAAAAGGAGGAAGAGCCATGAGAAGCTTGTTCATAGGCAAGGCTCGGTCGTGAGGGTGCTCGTCGCCGGAGCGAACGGACAGGTCGGGCACCGCGCCGTCCAGCTGTTGGTGGAGGCTCGGCACGAGGTGCGAGCCATGATCCGGGACGAATCTCAGGCGGCCGGCTTGGAGGCTTCGGGGGTCGAACCCATCGTGGCCGACCTCGAAGAGGAGGTAGCCTACACCGTAGAAGAATGTGATGCCATAATCTTCTCGGCCGGCGGGGGCCCTGGCAGCGGCGCTGAGAAAAAGAAAACCGTGGACCTTGGGGGGGCCGTCAAGCTGATCGAGGCTGCGCAAGAACGCGGCGTCCGGCGCTACGTGATGGTCAGTGCTATAGGGGCGAGCGATCCAGAGTTGGGTTCAGAGAGAATGCAGCCCTACCTCTTCGCGAAGGCCCAGGCCGACGAGGCGCTCCGCGAAAGCGGGCTCGACTACACCATCGTCCGCCCGGGGAGCCTCACTGACGAGGATGGCTCCGGTACGGTAGAAGCCGCGCCGTCCCTCGGCAAGCGAGGTGAGATTCCACGCGAAGACGTAGCCCGTATCCTCGCCGCGGTCTTGGAGAAGCAAAACACCTTCGGCAAAACCTTCGAGGTCGTCTCTGGTGATACCCCTATCGAGGAAGCCCTCGCCCGCCTCTAATAAAAGAGCGGCCCGCTAAAGAAGGGGCCCGGCCATTGCGGCTGGGCCCCTTCTCGCTCACGTAATTATGGCCTCAGTCCTTAAGCTTTACCCTCGGCCTCGTACTCTCTGAGGAAGCCCTCGAAGAGGCGGCGATGCCCCTGCTCGTCGCGCAGGATGTCTATCACCATGTCCTGCGTGACCGGATCGGCCCCTTCCGTCGTTTCCACTATCCTTTGATAGTGCTCTATGGCCCCAGTCTCAGCCTCTATAACCCCCTTTATTACGTGTACCACGTCTGTCTGTTCCTCGGGGGGCTGCAAGTACCTCTGCTCGGCCGCAAATTCCAAAGACCCCGGTACTACCCCGTAGAGCTCCTTTATCCTGGAAGCGAACTGCTGGGCATGGGTTAGTTCTTCCTGTATATCCTCTTCCAGCGACTCCTTTATCTCCTGCGCCCTTACGCCATCCGGATTGGTAGCGTTTGTGACGTAGCTTATAACGGTCTCAAGCTCCATAAAGTAAGCCTGCTTCAAGAGCTCTATTATCTCTTCGCGCTTCTCTTTCAACTCCGGAGAGAGAATGCCCTCGCCGCCGCGTCCGACCTCCAAAACGCAACCTCCTATTAGTCTTTACTCGCAGGAGCTAGCCCTACCCGTGCATAACGGCCGCGAAACACGGAATTGCAGAATAAGGCCCGACAGCCCATGACCCCCACCTGGCCGGCGCTCGTCTTATTAGGGGCTCCGTCTCGCGGAGCCTTTAGGTGTTCGAAACAGCCCCATCACGTCGCGCCCCACACCGCTCAGGTTCTATCCGTCCCTATAAATAGGTCGCGCACTTGGTGTTTGAGTACCTTGCCCAAGGCGTTGCGCGGCAGCGCATCCACGAACGCTAGTTGGCGGGGGTTTTGTAGCCTGCAAGGCCATTTCGGCAGAAGTCCGTTACCTCTTCAGCGGTCAGCGCGAGGTTGTCACGCACTACGGCAGCAACTACCCTTTCGCCGAACTCCGGATCGGGCAACCCCACTACGGCTACTTCGGCCACCCCAGGACACCTTTCGAGCACCTCTTCGACCTCGCGGGGGTACACGTTATAGCCACCGCTTATTATCAGCTCTTTCGCCCGGCCGCTGATCGTGAAGTAACCCTCCTCATCAACGAACCCAAGGTCTCCCGTGCGAAACCACCCGTCCTCGTCGAAGCTCTCGGCGGTCGCCTCCAGCCGGTTCCAGTACCCCGCGAAGACGTGTGGGCCGCGCACCTCGATCTCGCCAACAGTTCCAGCGGGAATAGGCTCGCGCGTACGCACCTCTACCACCCGCGCCTCCTGGCCGGGGAACGGCCGGCCCACGATGCCGGGCGGGCGCTCACCCTCGTCGTAGGGATTGGTTAGGTTCATGCCCGTCTCGGTCATACCGTACCTCTCCAAGATGCGCTGCCCGAACACCTTCTCGAACTCCTCGAACGCTTGGGGGCTCAACGGCGCGCTGCCCGAGACGTACAATCTGAGTGTCTGTGGTTTCTCTGCGCGAATCCCCGCCTCCCGGAGCAGGCGCGTGTACATCGTGGGTACGCCGAAGAACATTGTGGCCTTTCTCTCGAGCAGCGTGTCGTATACCTCGGTAGCATCGAACCTCCGCTTCAACTCGGCGCTCGCCCCTGTAAAGAACGTACCGTGCGCGCCGACCATCAGGCCGTGCGTGTGGAACAGCGGCAGGGTCAGGAGCAAATGATCGTCGGCGGTCCACCGCCAGGCTGTGCATACAGCCCTTGTGTTGGCGACCAGATTGCGGTGCAACAGCATCGCCCCCTTGCTACGTCCCGTAGTACCGGAGGTGTATGCAATCACCGCCAGGTCCTCGCCGTTCGGCAGTACGGGCTCGAGAGCTTTGGCGTCATCCAAAAAAGCATCAAGCTCCTTACCGGTCTCGACCACGGCCTCGAGCATGGGCAGCTCCTGCCTTACGTACTCTATCTCCGGCCGCTGCTCCTTAGCCGTGAAGCACAGACGTACCCCGGCATCGCTGAAGATGTGCTGCAGCTCCGCCTTTCGATATGCGGTGTTGACCGGCACCACGACGCCGCCCACCAAGTGTGTCCCCAAGTAGGCCGCCAGAAAGTCGGGATGGTTCCCGAAAAAGAGCGCTGTACGCTCGCCCGGCCGTATACCCCAGGCCCTGAGAGCCGAGGCGAACTTCTCGGCCCGCTCGCGCAGCCGATAGTAGGTCCAGTGCTCATCCTCAAAGTGCAGGCATGATCTCTCCGGCGCGCTCTCGGCGTGCCGAATGAACGTCTCGACTATTGAGGCTGGACGCTTCACCGTCGCCCTCCTCCACCACAACCACCGTCCTTGATTCGCACCCCCTTGGGGCCTTACGCTGCAACCTCCTCAAGCAACCAAGATGTCCCAGCCCTGAAGGTCATACTTCGAAACCAGCGGCCTCGGCGTTAGTTAATCTGGAAGAGTTCTCAGGTACTAGGATGCCCCGGCCTTGGAGGTCGCCGTTTTTCAGGTCCTGCATCGCCTCGTCCGCGGCGTCTAGAGGATAGGTCGTAGTGTGCAGCTTTACCTTGCCCTGGGCATGGAGAGTCATGAGCTCCGAGAGCTCGTTGTAGGTGCCTACCAGGTTGCCGATGAAGTTGATCTCGGTCGAGATGATGTCTATGGTAGGGATGTCGAGGTTCTGGCCATAGCCTAGGACGTAGTAGTACCCTGCAGGCCTTAGCATCGCCACCCCGTCGTCTATGGCCCCGAACTCGACGACGAAGTCCAGGACCGCCTCGGCCCCCATCCCTTCGGTCATTTCCAGCACGGTGTCCACGTGCTTGCCGTTTTCTACCTTTACCGTCTGGTCCGCACCCAACTCCTTGGCGAACGCAAGCGACTCCTCCTCGGTGTCGACCGCGATGATCTCGGCCGGCGTCAGCACCTTCAGGCACTGAACGCCAATGTGCCCTAGACCCCCACCAGCTCCTATGACCACCGCCCTCGTGCCGGGGTATAGGACAGCCTGGGCCTTCTTGACGGCGTGGTAGGCGGTAAGGCCCGCATCAGTGTGGGCGGCCACGTCCTTCGGCTCTACCCCTTCAGGTAGCTTTACAACCGCGCGAGCGTTGGTCTTCAACAGCTCTGTGAAGCCGCCGTCTGAGTCGATGCCGGGGAACACCCCAGCTACGCAGTGCATGTCATTCCCTGCTCGGCAGGGTCGGCACAGCCCGCAGGTGATAAGCGGGTGCAAGACGACCGCATTGCCCACCTCTACGTTGGTAACGGCCGAGCCTACCTCCTCTACCCAGCCGGCGTTCTCGTGGCCCAGGATGTAAGGGAGCTCAATGCCCACTATGTCCTTCCACTGCCCCTCGACGACATGTATGTCGGTGCGGCAGAGCCCCGCGGCCCCGATCCTGACGATCACGTCCAAGGGGCCCTCGATGCTGGGCTCCTCCACCTCCTCGATCTTCAGGCTCCCGGGGCTTACGTTCTCGTCGTACTCGTGCAGTCGTGCCGCCTTCATTCCTTCGCCTCCTCGCTTTCCACAATTGCCGAATGTGCCGTAGCGGGTGGAGAGCAATCCTGATAAGATCGGCGTTTCCTTTTACGCCTATTCCCGCACCATCCGAGCTAACAGTAGGTGTCCGGCGGCAGCTTCTTTCGGCACCCTTTCGCCGCCCCTGATGAGCGGTGTCGCCTTGGCAAGATCGATCTCAGCTCCCCCGTAAGCTCTAGGTACTTTTCCTCCACCACCTCTGAGGACAACACCCCTCCGAGCTGCATCCTCGCCGAGTTCACCGGTTCCCCGAGAGCACCTCGACGACTTACGGTTCAGGCCGTGAGACCCTGGCCTCCGAGGTCGCGGCATCAGATCAGGCCGTATGCTGCTGCCAGCGCTGCATCACGTCGCTCGCGAAGGCTTCGTACTCGCGTACGGGAGCGATCTCCTTTATCTCCAGGTGATGGGCCAGCGGAAGACCAGCCATCAGAACCCGATCCATCTCGTCGTAGGACTCCATGTCGAGAATCATCACGACCCGCCGCTGTCCACAGATCTTGTAGGCCGCGACGACGTTGCCGGCTTGCATGGCCTCAAGTGTGGCTTTCGCCTCCTCCTCCCAGATATCCCACAGCTCGTCGAGCGACATGCCCTTCGGATCTACGCGTATGTCGGCGAAGACCAACACAACCGTTTCCTCCTCTTCAACTTTATTTCAATACCCTTAAGTTTTAGTAGTTGCCCGAAGCCGTGGAGGATGAAACGCTCGGAGCAGGGGGCGCCGGTATGCATACGAGACAGCCCAAGAGAAGCTTCCGAAGATTTCAGCAGTGCTAAGATACGCTCGTCCCGAAAAAGGAGGTAAAAAGCCGCATGGGACATAAAGCTCTGCCAATGGAAAGAAAAAAAAGAATAGCCCTTGTAGCCCACGACAACACGAAGCCTGACCTGCTGGACTGGGCAAAAGACAACAGAGAACGTCTAGCT
>DATHAB010000023.1:0-18390 GCA_035296885.1 Rubrobacteraceae bacterium | reverse complement strand
GCGGCTTCGTCGAGATCATCGAGGGCCAGCACGACGACCTGCCGGAGCAGGCGTTCTTCATGGTCGGCGACATAGACGAGGCGGTCGAGAAAGCCCAGCAGACGGACGAAGAGGAAGAAGAGGAAGAGTAGCCGGTGTCTGAGGACCAAGAGGGGCGACAACTCTTCTGCCGGGTGATCACACCCGAGCAGGTGCTCTACGACGGCGAGGCGAAGCTGGTGGTCGTGAGGATCGCGGACGGCGACATCGGGGTCAACGTAGACCACGCGCCGGTTGTCTCCACGGTCGAGCCTAGGGAAGTCAGGATCTACGAGGATGACGACGAGAGGCACGTCTTCGCGACCTCCGACGGCTTCTTCAAGGTCTCTGAGAACCTGGTGCAGATCCTGGTCGAGGAGGCTCAGACCCCCGACCAGATAGACGTCGATGAGGCCGAAAACCGCGTCGAGCAGGCCGAGAACGAGCTCTCGGAGCTCCCAGAGGAGGACGAAGAAGGGGACACGGAGAGGCAGCGGAAGGAGATAGAGCGCCGCCGCCAAGTAGCGGAGAACTTGGTACGGGTAGCGCGCGAGTACCAAGAGGGCTAAAGCATCCCTTTGGCGGCCCCGAGGTTCGCCTCGGGGCCGCCGATGCTTTTCGCGATCGCAAATTTATAGAACAGGGAGGGACGGCGTATGGAGAGGTTCTTCGTCGAGGGGGGTAATCGGCTCTACGGGGAGGTAGGGGTCTCCGGGGCGAAGAACGCGGCCCTCAAGCTGATCGCGGCGGCGCTTCTGGCGCCGGGCCGTACCGTTCTTCATAACGTACCACGCATAAAGGACGTTTGGACGATGCTCGCCGTCCTCGATGGCTTGGGGGCGAAGAGCGAGTTTATCGAGGATACGCTCTACATTGATGCCTCTGGGGTGGACTCATACACAGCCCCCTACGACCTCGTCCGTCAGATGCGGGCGAGCATCGTGGTCTTGGGGCCTCTTGTCGCCCGGTTCGGGGAGGCCGAGGTTTCGGCGCCGGGCGGGTGCAACCTAGGTTTGCGGAAGTTCAACTTCCATCTCGAGGGTCTAAAGGCTCTGGGGGCGGAGGTAGGTCTAGACCACGGCTTTATCAGGGCCATTGCCCCATGGGGTTTACTTGGGGCGGAGATCAACTTCGAGTACCCAAGCGTCACCGCGACCGAGAACGTGATGATGGCAGCCGTCCTGGCCCGTGGCACGACCATCATCGAAAACGGCGCCCGCGAGCCAGAAGTCGTTGCTCTGGCCGACTTTTTGAACCTTATGGGCGCCAGGATCTACGGCGCCGGTACGGGTCGGATCGTCGTCGAGGGCGTGGACGAACTCTCGCCGGTCGAGCACGCAGTAATGGGCGACCGCGTAGAGGCAGGCACCTTCATAATGACGACCGCTGCCACAGGCGGTGACGTGACGGTAAAAGGCGCGAACCCCGATCACCTCAAGATGGAGCTCGCGAAGCTCAAGGAGATGGGCGTAGACTGGCAGCCTGCCGAGGGCGGTATTCGGGTGCGGGTAGACGACCCGGAGGCTCTGGGTAGCGTGGACGTATCTACCTTGCCGTTTCCCGGCTTCGCCACCGATCTTCAGGCCCAGATGATGGTCCTCCTGACGCAGACCTCCGGGGCCGGCATCATCACCGAGAACGTCTACGAGAACCGCCTCCAGGTCGCCGAGGAGCTCAACCGGATGGACGCTGGCATAGACCTCTTTGGCGGTCACCGGGCGCTCGTCAAGGGTCCGAGGCGGCTCTCCGGCACCATCGTGCAGTCGCCGGACCTCCGCGGCGGGGCAGCCCTTATTATGGCTGGACTAGTCGCCGAGGACACCACGATCGTGGACGGTGCTCGCCACATCCTGCGCGGCTACGAGGGCTTCGAGGCGAAGCTAACGTCGTTGGGTGCCGCGGTCGCCCTCGGTACGGAGCCCGCCCTGCAGCGCTGACGCGGAGGCATCCTCGCCCGTCTTTGCTTCGTCTTTGCCTCTTAGCTGAATGCGCCTCCGTACAGTAACGCTCTACAGGTCGCTCGGCGGGATTATAGGGGCGACGACTGATAAGATGTGCGTATCGTACATGGTGCTCTACCAGGGCGGGGTCCTCAACTGACGGTAACGACGAATAGAGCAGAGGTCTTGGCGCTTAGCCGACGGCTCGTCCGTTACCGGTCGTATACCCCGGCCGGGACCGAGCCTACGATAGATTTTGTTAGTGGTTGGTTCGAGGCACGGGGGCTCGACACGATACGTTACAAGGGCGCTGGGCCGCACGGCGAGCTTTCCTCGCTTGTGGTGCGGGTAGGCTCGGGCGGGCCCAAGATCCTCTTGCACGGGCATGCGGACGTGGTACCTGGCGAGGAGAGCCAGTTCGAGACCCGCGAAGAGAGTGGACAGCTCTATGGCCGTGGCGTCTACGACATGAAGGGAGCCTTGGCCGCGATGATGTACGCGGTCGAGGACCTGCACGTCAGGGGTTGCGACGCTACGGTGGAGCTCCTTATAGTCCCGGACGAAGAAAGGGATTACGGTGGGTTTAGAGGGGCTGAGATCCTCGTGAAGAACGGGCACACCGGCGACTTTATTATTACCGGCGAGCCCACGGATTTTCATATAGGTGTCCAGGCGAAGGGGGTTCTGCGTGTGCGGGTCACCTTGTTGGGCAAGAGCGCTCACGGTGCGACGCCGTGGTTCGGCGAGAACGCGATCCTTCTAGCCTACGAGCACTACGAGAGAGTTTTGGGGTTGCCTTTTGTCGAAGAGGAGAGCGAGCTCCTCTCTTCCCCAAGCATCAATTTGGCCCGGATCATGGGCGGCGACGTTATAAACCGCGTCCCCGACCAGGCGGCCTACGACCTCGACATCCGTTATTTACCAGAGCAAGACCCCGAGGAGATAACGCGCCAGATCCGCTCGATAGACCTTCCCGCGAAAGTTGAGGTCCTTTTTTCGCACGAACCGACCTACGTCTCGAAGAACAACCCGTTCGTGCAAACGCTCCGCGAGGTCGCAGCACGACACTTCGACGGCAACCCGGTGGGCGTCGGTCGTCACGGTGCCTCCGACATCGTCTACTTCCAGCGCGTCGGCGTCCCCGGCGTCGAATTCGGTCCCATAGGCGCCGGCCACCACGGCCCGAAAGAGTACGTTGTTTCTTCTTCTCTGGAGACCTACCGGCAGATGCTCGTGCAGTTCGTCCAGATCCTGGCTGCAAACGGCAAAGCGAACGGCAAGGGCTAACGAAGAGACTGAAGAGGAAGGCGATTAAACACTTCTTGCTACTGTTAGTAGCTCCTTGAAAGTTGCGTGTAACGCGAGTATATTGCGGTTGGTTTTACCTGAAGAAAGGCCCGTTTTGGCGCTAGCTCTGTTGCAAGGAACGCAGGAGATCGGCTACGGCACGCTCTACGTATATGTGGGCTTGTTCATCTTGCTGGTCGTGGGGTTCGTGGCGAGCACGTTGGTTTTGGCCCGTTTGATCGCCCCGAGGCGTAAGAGCTCGCGTATGAAGGGCCAGAACTACGAGACGGGCGAGACGCCGGTTACAGACCCGTGGCGCCCGTTTCCGGTTCGCTACTACGTCTTCGCGCTCTTATTTTTGATCTTCGACGTCGAGGCGGCGTTTCTTTATCCGTGGGCCGTGATCTACCGGGATCTCGGTCTGTATGGTTTTGTAGAGATGGTTATTTTCGTACTCATATTAGGCGTGGGGCTCGCCTACGCCTGGAAGAAGGGGGCCCTTCGTTGGGTGTGATGCAGAGGTTTAACGAGCCCAATATCATAACGACGAGCACTGACAAGCTCTTTAACTGGGCCAGGAAGAACTCCCTTTGGCCTTTGCAGTTCGGGCTTGCATGCTGCGCGATCGAGATGATGTCAACCGGTATGGCACACAACGACCTCGACCGCTTTGGAGCCGGTTTCTTTACCGCTTCCCCGCGGCAAGCGGACGTCATGATTGTCTCCGGCACCGTTTCGACGAAGATGGCCGAGCGGATGACACGCCTCTACGAGCAGATGCCTGAGCCTAAGTGGGTCATCGCGATGGGCGCCTGCGCGATCTCGGGCGGACCTTTCCTCGACGGCTACTCCGTGCTCATGGGAGCGGACAGGGTTATACCCGTGGATGTCTACGTGCCGGGCTGCCCACCGCGACCTGAAGCTTTGATCTTCGGGATTATGACGCTTCAAAAAAAGATCGAACGGGAGAGCCAGGTAGCTTATGAGAGGCCTAGGCCCGCGCTCGTGGACGAGGACGGCAATTTCTTGGAATATCTTCCAGAGCGGGAGTACACGAACATAAGCGAGGGCAAGGCCCCACGTCTCGAGGGCATAGGGGAGTTGAAGCGCACCCACGTCTTCGAGCGCAGGGGTATGCCGCCCGCCGCCATGACCGACGTCGGGTGGATCCCGAGCGATCCGGATAATACGCAGGAAGACGGTGCAGCCGAGGAGCCCGCCGACCCGAGGGGGACCGCTTAAGATGAGCGTGACGCTACCCGAGGGCGACCTGCAGAGCCGGCTGGAGCGATACCTCAAGGGTTTTCGCAACCGGCACGGGCTCGGGGAGTCTGCGGTCGAGGGGAACGTGGTGCGGCTCGTGGTCGAACCCAACATCCTGCCGGAAGTTCTGGCGACGGCGCGTGATAATCTTGCGGTTTTGCACCTCTCGTTTATCACGGTCGTGGACCTGGAGGGGTCCTTCGAGTTGACGTATGAGCTCCTGGATATGCGCGGTGGGATCGTACGGGTCAAGACGAGGCTTGAGGGAGAGGAGCCGGTAATTGATACGGTGACCAACATCTACCCCACGGCCAATTTTCACGAGCGGGAGGCCTACGACATGTTCGGGATCGCCTTCAGGGGACATCCAGACCTCAGGCGGTTGTATATGTGGCAGGATCACTTTGACCACCATCCGCTGCTGAAGAGCTTCGAGATAAGCACCAAACGGACGTTTGAAGGGTTGAGGTAGCGATGCTTAGAGAAGAGCGGAGAGCCAGGGAGCAGAACAGAGGGGGGAGGGCGAGCGGGCGGCTGGCTGGGCCTGATGTCCGGGACGAGTTCGGGATCGAGACGCTAGAGATGAACATGGGCCCCCAGCATCCCGCGATGCACGGGCTTTTGCGCCTGATCCTAGAGCTCGATGGCGAGACCGTGGTGCGGTGCGACCCCGTGATGGGCTACCTGCACCGGAGCAAGGAGAAGATCTCCGAGAACCGCATGTACCCGTCGGTCGTCCCGATTACGGACCGTATAGACTACATGAACAACATCGCCATGGAGTATGGCTATTGCATGGCGGTCGAGGACCTTTTGGACGCGGAGATACCCCCCCGCGCCGACGCTATACGCGCCTTGTTGAACGAGCTCGGGCGCATCATGAGCCATATCCCCTCCATAGGCTTCCTCCTGCTGGAGCTTGGTGCGTTCACCCCGATCCTGTATGCCTTCCGGGAGCGGGAGCGTATACAGAACATGTTCGAGGCTATCACCGGGGCGAGGATGATGTTTCACTACATCCGCATCGGGGGCGTGAAGGCCGACCTCCCGGAGGGTATGCCCGAGCAGATGTGGGAGTACATAGAGGGCCTTGAGAAGCGCCTCAAGCCGGACTTCATGGACCTTATAGAGGGGAACGAGATCTTTATCGCCCGCACGAGGGGCGTCGGCAAGATGACGCAGGAGAAGGCTATCGAGATGGGCCTCACGGGGCCTCCCTTGAGGTGTACCGGGGTGAGCTACGACGTGCGCCGCGATTACCCTTACGGCTGGTACAAGAACCTCGACTTCGACGTAATCACTGACGAGGCTGGTGACGTCGAGGCCTCTTACCGGGTCAGGATCGGCGAGGTGCAGCAGAGCATCCGGATGATAAAGCAGATCCTTGAGAATTTGCCCGAGGGTGAGGTTATGGCGGACCTGGGCCGCCGTATACGGCCGTCGGAGGGGGACGGCTTCGGCCGGGCAGAGTCGGCGCGGGGCGAGTACGTTGTACACGTCGTCTCCGACGGCTCTGATACGCCGTACCGGGTCCGCTACCGGACCCCGTGCACCGTAAACATGCAACTCCTGAAGGAGATAGTTCCCGGTCATTATTTGCCGGACATCATGCCGATCATGGGCCTTATAGACCCGGTCTCCGGGTCCTGGGACAAGTAGCTCAGAAAGAGTAACCGTGAGCCTCGACATCCTCAATCAGGAGCCTTTCAGGTTCTTGATCTCCTTTGGCGCTATATTGTTTTTGGTGTTGAACCTGGCTGCCGTCCTTACTATGGCCGAGCGCAAGGTGTCTGCGTACATTCAACTCCGCTACGGCCCCAACCGGGTGGGACCACGGGGGCTCTTGCAGCCGGCGGCGGACGTCTTCAAGCTATTCACCAAGGAGAACGTCTCGCCAAGCAGGGCGGACCTCTGGGTCTTTCTTCTGGCCCCGATCGCCATGTTCATCCCGGCGGCGGCTGTGTGGCTGGTCATACCGTTTGCGCCCGGGGCGGTGGTCGCGGACCTCAACATTGCCATCGTGTTCTTTATCGCCATAACCTCTATCGGAGCTTTGGGCGTAATCATGGCCGGCTACGGGAGCCGGTCGAACTTCTCTCTTTTGGGCGCCTTGAGGGGGGCTGCGCAGATGATCTCCTACGAGGTGCCGCTAATCCTGAGCCTGCTCGGGATCGTCATGCTGACCGGGAGCCTCTCGTTAGTAGACGTGGTGAACGCTCAGGCTGGCGGGTTCTGGCACTGGTACTTCTTGCCGCAGTTACCCATGTTCGTCGTGTTCTATATAGCGGGGCTGGCGGAGGCGAGGAGGGTGCCCTTCGATCTGCCGGAGGGAGAGAGCGAGATCTCCGGCGGGTTCATGGTCGAGTACTCCGGGATGACGTGGGCCTTGATACAGGCCTCGGAGTTCGCTTCGATGGGCCTCATATCGGCGATACACGTTACGCTCTTTTTGGGGGGCTGGCAGCCACCGATCGATGCTCTAGATCTCGGGAGCTTCAACTGGATCTGGTTCGGCCTCAAAACGGCGCTCATAATATTCACCTTCCAGTGGATCCGGTGGACCATGCCGCGTCTCAGGATGGACCAACTTATGGACTTTGGGTGGAAGGTGTTGGTGCCGGTCTGTCTCATCTGGTTGTTCGTCACCGCCGGTGCGATGCTTTTGCTCCCCTCGGTGTTTTAAGAAGGAAAGGTTTCTAAGATGCCCAAGCTAGGACAGGGAATTCTGAAGGGGATGGGGATAACCCTCAAACACCTCTTCGACAGGAAGATAACCCGCCAGTACCCCGATTACCAGCGCCCGCTACCCGAGCGGAGCCGTGGGATGCTCACGGTGGATATGGACCGCTGTATCGCGTGCCTGCAGTGCATGAGAATCTGCCCGGACCACTGCATCTCTATCGAACAGGAGAAGCGTGACGTAGACGGCTCCGGGAAGCCCAAGCCGTACGCGGTTGGGTTCGTGATCGACGACTCGCGCTGCCTGTACTGCGGTTTGTGCGTCGAGGTCTGTCCGGTCAACTGCATCTATCACACCGAGGAGTTCGAGATACAGGCCTATAACCGGTTGGAGCTCGCCCGCCAGTTCGGTGAGCGCCCCGTCGACCCGACGATAGACCCGAGGCCCGCGGTCAAGAAGAAGAAGCCGGCCAAGAAGGCCCCAAAGAAGGACGGGGCGGCTTAGGAGTGGTCGTCGCGTTCGTTTTTCTGGCTTCGATGACCCTGATCTCGGCTTTGGGGGTGGTACTGAGCCGCAGCGTCGTCCACTCTGCGCTGTTTATGTCGGGCTCTTTCTTAGGCATTGCGGGCTTCTTTGTAATGCTCAATGCTCCGGTGCTCGCGGCGTTTCAGGTCCTCATCTACGTTGGGGCGGTTACGGTCGTGATCTTGTTTGGGATTATGTTTACTCAGAAGCCCCAAGTACGAGGCTTTGGGACGATCATCAACCGGCAGATCTGGCCGGGGCTGTACATCGCCATCGGGGTCGGGGCGTTTCTGGCGTACGTTTTAACAATAGAGGACTGGACCGCAACGGAGCCCGGTAACGGGCCACGGGAGGTCGGGGTTCTAGGCGAGATCCTGCTCGGGGTAAACGGGGCGCCACCGATCTTTCAGTTGCTGTTTGAAGTGATCTCGGTCTTGCTTTTGGTCGCGATGGTGGCGGCGATCGTGATCAGCCGCCGCAAGGTCGGTGAGGGGGTTGACCGTCAGGGGGTGGAGGAGTAATGCCGCCGCAAGCGCAGCAGTTTCTGGACACGCTCAACACGACCCTCCCCCTGGAAGGGTACCTCGTAGTCGGCGCGATCATGTTCGCCATCGGGGCGTGGGGAGCGCTTATCCGGCGGAACGCCGTGGTGGTGTTTATGTGTATTGAATTGATGCTAAACGCGGTTAACCTCACGCTCGTGGCGTTCGCGGATTACTTGCCGGGTGCAGGTGGGGTGGGGGTAGGCTACGCGGTCCTGGTGATCGCCGTGGCCGCCGCAGAGGTCGCGGTCGGCCTCGCGGTGGTGCTGGCGGTGTATCGCACGCGTAAAACGGTGAACGTGGACGAAGTCAACCTCATGAAGGGGTAGGGCCGATTGACTCAGCAGACCGTAGGACAACAACTCATCATTGCGGCCATCCCGGTCCTCCCGGCGCTGGTCTTTGTCGTTCTGGCGCTCTTCGGGCGCTATATTAGAGAGGGTGCCCAGTATATAGCTACCTTCGGGGTGGCGACCTCTCTGGTCTTCTCTGGCTTCGCGTTGGCTACTGTTGCCAGCAGCGGGGTTCCCATAGAGTTCGCGGTGAACTGGATCGACCTAGGCGAGGGCGGCTCTTTCCCGATGGGGGTGTACATAGACGGCCTCGCGGCGGTGATGCTGGTCGTGGTGTGCTTCGTTAGCCTCATGATCCAGCTCTACTCCGGGGCGTTTATGCAAGACGATAGGCGCTTCGCCTGGTACTACGCGGTCCTGAACCTCTTTACCGCCTCGATGCTCGGGCTCGTCCTGGCGCCGAACTTTATCGAGCTGTACGTCTTCTGGGAGCTGGTCGGGCTTTGCTCGTATCTCCTGATCGGGCACTGGTTCGAGAAACCTTCGGCGGCAAAGGCCGCACAGAAGGCTTTTATCGTCACCCGGATCGGGGACGCGGCGTTGTTTATCGGGATCATCATGTTCTGGCGGCAGACGGGGACGACTTCGTTCCAGGGAATCTCCGAGGCTGCCCAGGCCGGATTTATCGGCGACTCCTTGTTCACGGCGGCGGTGATTCTGGTCTTCGTTGGGGCGATCGGCAAGAGCGCCCAGTTCCCGTTGCACGTGTGGCTGCCGGACGCGATGGAGGGTCCCACACCTGTCTCCGCCCTGATCCACGCGGCGACGATGGTTGCAGCCGGGGTGTACCTCGTCGCTCGTACCTACGAAATCTTCGTCCAGAGCCCGATCGCTATGCTCGTGGTGGCGTACATCGGCGGCTTCACGGCGCTTATGGCGGCGACGATGGCTCTTACGAAGAGCGACATAAAGCGGGTCATCGCCTACTCGACTATATCTCAGCTCGGTTACATGATGCTAGCTTTGGGTATCGGGGCCTACACGGAGGGGTTCTTCCACCTCTTCAACCACGCCTTCTTCAAAGCGCTCCTTTTCTTGGGCGCGGGGAGCATCATCTACTCGATGGGCAGTTACAACGTCCTCAATATGGGGGGATTGAGGCACAGGATGCCGATAACCTTCTGGACCATGGTTATCGCCGGATTGTCTCTGGCTGGGATCTTCCCGTTGGCCGGGTTTTGGAGCAAGGACGCTATCGTTGCCGCGACGTTTGTCGAGCACTTCTACGTGTTGTTCGGGATGGCTCTTCTCACGGTGTTCCTGACGGCTTTCTACATCTTCCGGGCGATCTTTTTGGCGTTTATGGGCGAGCCCCGTACGGAGGAGGCTCGAGAGGCGGCCGAGTCGCCAGGGCTCATGACGGGCCCGATGGTGATACTGGCTTTTCTTTCGGTGGTGAGCGGCTGGATCGGCATCCCAGAGGGGTTCGGCTTGCCGATTAGGGATTACTTCGCCAAGTTTATAGCTCCGAGCGAGTTCGCTGCAGAGACGCTCGCCCTGGAACCACCCTCGTTCAGCTTTATCATGGCCGCTCTGTCGGTGCTCGTGGCGGTCGCAGGGATCGTGCTCGCCTACGCGTTCTACGTACCGAAGCCCGAGTGGGCGTCGTCGCTCGCGTACAGGTTCTCGTCGGTCTGGACCTTCTTTGACAAAGGTTGGTACTTTGACGCCCTCTACGATGCCCTCTTCGTGCGGCCCGCTATGGCGGTAGGCCGGGTGGTTAGGGAATTCGACCTGCGTGCTCTTGGCGGGCTCGTCTCTGGTGTCGGGCGGGGCTTTTCGGGGGCCGGGGAGAGGCTCAGGCCGTTGCAGAGCGGCGGGGCGCAGAACTACGCGTTGTTCATCCTGTTCAGCGTTTTGATCCTCGGGGTGATCGTGGGCGCCCAGTACGCGTTCTTGGTGGTTGCCCTGATCTTGGGCATAGCGCTGGCCGCGGTGGCGGTGGGGGCGCGGTTGTGATCACCACGATAACCGTCTTCTTCCCGCTGGTCGGCGTCCTCATCATGCTTCTATTAGGGAACGCCGACGGACGCACCGTTCGTAATACGGCTTTAGGGGTCGCTGCTGTGCCCCTTTTGTTCGTCCTGTACATCTACTTTGTTCACGGTAGTAACCTGGATGCTCCGCTGCTCACGCAGTCTTTCGACTGGATATCATCTTTAGGTATCGGCTACCGGGTGGGGCTTGACGGGTTGGGGTTCGGGATGTTCTTCCTCACGGCACTTCTTACGCTCATTGCCGTAGTTGCCGCCTGGGACGTGCAGGAGAACCTCCGGCAATACTTCGCCATACTCTTTGTCGCGGAGCTTGGGATGCTCGGGGTGTTCGCGGCACAGGACCTGATCCTGTTCTACGTCTTCTTCGAGATAACGCTCGTCCCGATGTATCTGCTCGTTGGAGTCTGGGGGGATGAGAACAGGCGCCGAGCGGCGACGAGGTTCTTTATCTACACTTTTTTCGGGAGCACCGTGATGGTCGCGGGCTTTCTGGCTTTTGGGATACTCTCGGGGCCGAACTTCTCGATCGAGGCGTTGCAAGGCGGCGGTGAGCTCTCGCGGGCGGCCCAGATCGCTATCGCGGCCCCGATTCTTTTCGGGCTTCTCGTGAAGGTACCGGCGGTGCCGCTCCACAGCTGGCTTTTGGACGTGTACGTCTCTAGCCCGACCTCTACAAACGTGGTGCTCTCGGGCATCTTGCCTAAGCTCGGTACGTACGGCCTGATCAAGATAGCCGTCCCCCTCCTACCAGCGGGGGTCGAGCCGTTCTTGCCGTTGATGGCGATTTTAGGGGTCGTGAACATCATCTACGGGGCGTTCGTGGCGTTTATGCAGCCGGATCTGAAGGCGCTCGTCGCCTACTCCTCGATCGGCACCTTGGGCTTTATTCTGCTTGGGATCGCGTCCGGGAACACTTTAGGGATCAACGGCGCGGTGATGCAGCAGGTCACGCATGGGCTCTACTCGGCCCTTTTGTTTATCCTCGTCGGGATTATCGCGAGCCGCACAGGCACGCGCCGCATCGCCGAGCTCGGGGGCTTGGCCGCCCGTATGCCGTGGGTCGGCGGTCTTCTGGCTCTGGGAGCTCTGGCAGCAATGGGCTTGCCGGGGCTCGCGGTCTTTGTCTCGGAGTTCATGAGCATTATGGGCGGCTACACCACCTTCCCGGTGCAGGGGGTATTGGCAGCTTTGGGTATCGTACTCGGGGCGGTGTACATCTTGTTCATGCTCCAACGCACGATCTTTGGGCCGCCGAACCCTGCGACCCCTGTAGTCGCCGGGGACGCGGGACCAACCGAGATGGCTGCGGTAGTGCCGCTCGCCCTTTTACTGGTGGTTCTGGGAATCTTCCCGAGCTTGCTCATAAACGTTCAGCAGCCCGCCGTGAGGCTGGTCGCAGCCGCGATAGGAGGTAGTTAGTTGGAGGTCACGGCCGGAACCTTCGTGGCGCTCTTGCCTGAACTAGTAGCCTTCGTTTTCTCGATTATCGTACTCATGGTCGGGGTCTTTAGTCCCCGCACCTCAGGGCTCACGACCGGGCTCGCCGCCTTTGGTTCCTTGGCGACCTTTGCGGCTGCGGTTCTGCTCCTGGCGGCCCGGTTCGAGGGAAGCTTCTTTGGCGGCGGGTATGTCGTAGACGACTTCGCGTTGTACTTCAAGCTCATCATTGCTCTTTCCGCGTTCTTCGCTATTCTAGGCGCGGCTCGCTGGTCGGAACAAACCGGTGACGCTCCGGAGTATTTGAGCCTTATTCTTTCCGTAGCTTTGGGCTCGATGCTCCTCGTCTCGATGCGGGACCTTTTTGGCGTCTTCGTTGCGATAGAGCTTGCGACTATACCATCTTACGCCCTCGTGGCCTTTGACCGGAGGCGTCGCGAGAGCCCCGAGGGCGGGATGAAGTATCTTCTGACCGGCATGATTGCGTCCTCCGTCCTGCTCTATGGTATCGTCCTAGTCTACGGCGTAAGTGGCTCGGCGGACCTCGCGCAAGTCGCGCTTGCCTTTACCGGGCAACTCTCTCCGGTCGCCCTCTTGGGCCTCGTCTTGCTCGTCTCCGGCTTCGCCTTCAAGGTCTCGGCGGCCCCGTTCCACTTCTGGACCCCGGATGCCTATCAGGGGGCGCCCACGAGCGCCGCGGCCTTTCTCTCCGTGGCCCCGAAGGCGGCGAGCTTTGCGATCCTCTTGCGCATCCTGCTCGAGGGCATGCCTGGGGCCGTGGAGACGTGGACAGCCGTGATGGCCATTCTCGCCATCGTAACCATGTTCGTCGGCAACCTCCTCGCTTTGAGGCAGCGCAACGTGCGTAGGATGCTCGGGTACAGCTCGATAGCGCACTCCGGGTATATTCTCGTGGCGTTCGCGGCGTTGCGAGGAGCGGGGGCGGAGACGGCTGTGCAGGCGGTCTTGATCTACTCGGCTGCCTACGCCGTTATGAACTTAGGCGCCTTTTTGGTGTTAGATCTTGTCGGCGAAGAGAGCAAGAGCTTCAACGGCCTCTTCGGAACGAGCCCTGGCATTGCGCTGTGCATGACTATCTTCATGGCCGCCTTGGTAGGCATCCCACCCTTCTCCGGCTTTTTCGGGAAGGCCTGGGTAATTGCCGCCGGCGCCCAGTCCGGTTCCATCATAGCTATTGTCGCCGTCGCGGCACTCGTCATAAACAGCGTTCTCTCTGTCCCGTACTACTTCGGCATCATCCGCAACATGTTCTTCGAAGAAGCGACAACGGGCGACATAGAGCCGAAGGGCATGGGTGCCGCTAAGTTCTCAGTCTACGCTCTGGCGGTCGTTACAACCCTCTTCGCACTCTTCGTCGGCCCGCTTGCGGCGTTGGCGGGAGCCTCGGGCTTGCTTTAGCGGGTCGACCCGACTGGTAAACCTCTTCCGAGTAGATGTACATGGCGCACCAGGAGGAGACGTCGTTCTCTTCTGCTAGCGCTCGTATGTTACCGACGAAGGGGGACAGGCGTTCGGACAGGTTCTCGACGTGCGCCTTGGGGAGGCGCCGTGTCCGGAAGGGTGGGTTTCACTACCCATCGACTGTTCTTCTCGGAGATCCGACGCTCCCAGTATCTGCTGTTGCCTTTATACGCACCTTTTCTCCAAGCCTTATCTGCGCTGAGGCCAACGAGCGAGCCGATCTACTCGCTTGGCAAAGTCTCGCTAGTAATCCGCAACTCCACATGCGTCTTCGCACCCACCTCACCACGTATTAAGGGAAATATAGAAATATTGAGTTGCTCCAGATACCCATAGCCTGAAATTTCAAACTGATGTAATCTGCCCGCTGCTATGAAAGCTGTTGTCCTAGTTGGAGGTCAGGGGAGCCGGCTGCGTCCGATCACCTTCGACGTGCCCAAAGCGATGGTCCCTTTGCGAAACCGGCCGTTTATCGGGTACATGATCGACTTCCTGAGGGCAGGTGGACTCGACGGGGCGGTGCTTTCCATGGGGTACCTGCCGGACCCGATTCAGGGGTACTTCGACGAGCAGAACCTCGACGGTTTCTCGATAGACTACGCGGTCGAGAATCGTCCTTTGGGTACGGCGGGCGGCATCAAGAATACCGAGGAGTATCTTGACGGGGGCCCCGTCGTTGTTGTGAACGGGGATATCCTTTCGGGGATGGACCTCAAGGTGGCAATAGAGAAGCACAAGGAGTCGAGCTCTTTGGCTACGATCGTGCTAATCAGTGTCGAGGACCCGACGGCTTATGGGCTCGTCGAGGTAGACCACGACATGCTGGTTCATCGCTTTATCGAGAAGCCGGCCGCCGACGAGGCGAGCACGAACTTGGTGAACGCTGGGATCTACGTGTTGGAGCCGGAGGTCTTGCGCCTGATCCCGGCTAGCCAGGAGGTCTCTATCGAGCGCGAAATTTTCCCGCAGCTTCAGAGCGAGGGGTACCTAAGGGCCTACGTTTCGAGCTCTTACTGGAGGGATATAGGAACACCGAGGAGCTACCTCGCCGCTTCCCACGATGTCCTCTCCGGTGCCGTCGGTGCTCGGGATGACTTTGATTACCTCCACGTCGACTCCTCTACGGTGAAGGGGAAGGGCGTGAAGGTTCTGCCGCCGGTCTCGGTAGCTGAGGGTTGTATTCTCGGAGACAAGACCACGGTCGGGAGCCGGTCCTCGCTGGGGCGCGGTTGCAAGGTTGGGGAAGGGGCGGTGGTCGAGGGGAGCATCCTCTTAGACGGGGCGGAGGTCGAGGCAGGCGCGATGGTACGGGGCTCGATAATAGGCCCGCACGCCCGAATCGGACAGCAGGCCATCGTCCGCGGCCTCTCGGTATTGGGTGCGGGCTGCGTGCTGGGCGAGGGGAACATCCTGGACCAGGGGATCCGGATAAACCCAGGCGTCGTCTTGCCTCCCCGGAGCATGAGTTTCTCTTAGCGGTCAGCTACCAGCAGCCAGCTGGCCGAACACCAAAAGAACTGATGGCTGACTTAAGTGAGAGATCATGGTTTCTTTGGAAGAAATCCAACGAGATTTCCTGCTAAACGCCTAGACGACTGGGTTGGATTGTGGGAGTTTGGGCCTGGCGTGCGTTACAAGCTTGATATAAGATCCCGAAGAGGGGTAACTTCGGTAGGGAACCTGACCTGGGCGACGACGCGCCACGGTTCGACCTTACGGAGAAAGGGTAGAGGGTTGCACAAGAGAAGAGACGAGGCGGCTAATGTTAGCAACTTTTACAAACCCTACATCGACGTTCTCGCGGCCCCTTTTTATCCGCAGGCGCAGGTCCGCCCGCCTCAAAAAGGGCACTCTCAAACTCATCCCCAGCTGTGGACACCTGCCCCACGTCGAGTAATCTAAGCGGTTCGTATCGATTCTCAGCGAGTTTCTTGGGGGTTTGTGGTAACTAAGAGGGAGGAAGGCCTCTATTCACCGAGATGCCTAGAAGAGGTGTTCTTGGAAACTCAGGGGGGAAAAGAGAGCCGGACACAACAGCCCGATCCCTACATCCTCTGCTGTACGGTTAGCGCCAGTCGTCGATGACATAGACCCCGGGGTGGCTGTAGCCCGGGTCGTTTGAGCGATGCATTGTTACGGCCTGAACATCGGTGCGAAAACCTCGCGAGCGCATGGCACAGTACGCCTCATGGCGACCCATATTCATCCCTGCGATGATGAGCCGCAAGCCCTGCGCAGCGGCCAGTGCCTCACAGGTGTCCAGCAGCCGTTCGAAGTTTTCTCCCGTCTCCGGCCCTGGCCTGACCGCCCGAAACTTGATGTAGTAAGCTCCACTTCCCGCTTCAGTTCCCGCTCCCCAATGGCAGACGGCGAACCCGGCTAGGTTCGCGTCATCCCAGAGCAGCACTGTGTCGCCGAGACCTTGGGTAGCAACTGCATGGATTTCCCCTTCTAAGTCGAGTCCTTCGTAGATTGCATCGCACAACTCCCGGCAGGCTTTGAGGCTTTCCGCTCGATCACCTTCTAACAGCGCCGAAAGCCTAGACCATTGCGGGGCAGGTGATGCTTCAACAACCGGCTTAGACATGACTGCGGTAAGAAACCGTGCCCAAAAGCCAAACTTCTCGTATAGGTAGATGTGTCCGGGGCTGTGGGCAAAGGTGAAGAGGCCCACGTGCTTAGTTCCCCAGTCAGCGAAACACTCCATGGTTGGCTCCATCAATCGTTTCCCGATGCCCCGATTCCAGAGGTCAGGACGTACGGTCAACGGCCCGAAGAACCCCACACTGCCCCAATTGGACACGAAGTTGGACGCGGCGAATTCGCCACCAACCTCCGCTCCGAAGGCAGTAGCCGGGTCTGCTAGCCAACGCGTACGCACGTAGCTAGCATCCCCCAGAAAACCCGACGGGTCAGGGAGTCCAAGGAAGGTGCCGAAAGCAAGCCGCATAATGCGATCGGCTTCTGGAAGATCGGTCTCTTCCAAGGGGCGAACGACAACTTTATTTTTGGTTTCGGTCATCGGCATACTCCTTCCTCCCGCTTTTCCCACAGCGGGATTACTTTTCCCACCACTAGGATGCCATTCAGTAAACCTTCGTGCACGTTTAATAGAGCTTGCGCTTGCCCTCCGAAGGTTGCCGCAGCCTCTATTCCCCAGTCCCCAAGAAGGAGTGTTCTCGGAAAGTCAAAAGGTTAGAGGACCCAGAAAAGCTGGGGTTGTTAGACCCCGGCTCTGGTACGATCAGTAATTACTTTCTCTGGAGCTACTCGGGTCGGTCTGACTGAGCTAGCCTGCGGGCCAATAGCCCACCGCCAACGAGTAGTAATACACAAGTAGTAACAAAGGCACCTTGCTCAACTATTGACCCGGGCCTTCTCTTTGGGAAGCTCCTTCAACGAGCCGAAGAAGCGCAAATAGATAGTCTTCTCGCTAAGGTGTCCATGGAAGCGCTGTAGGGCGGGAACGTCGTCGGGTTGAATAAGGCGAAGAGGAACATCGACCGCGCTGGGCAGGCTAAGAGTTTCGTCTTTATTGGTGCTCATTATTCTGTGCTAACGGCTTCACAACGGGAAGCGATACCCGGAACAGCCCCCGCCTACACGATATTCGCTCGCTTGCCTAGAATAACCTCATTCTCTCGGAAACACAGCAGCTAAAAAGGTATAGAAGAAAGGCCGGAACAGCTAATAGCAGCTCCGGCTGGTCTCTCTAGCAGTGAAACGTACAGGACTCTCAAAATAGCTTCGAGAGCTCAAGGGGTTCTAGCCTTTGTCGTCCTCCAAAAGGGTCTGGCCCAGGTTGAGGACCGTCGGGGCCCACAGCCCGACGAAGATGCCTGTCTCCCGCCTGCCGCTGGTAAACAGATAGAGCGAGAGCAGAATGGAGAGCAGGGTGCCTCCCAGGTATATTCCTTTTGACGCGTCCAAAACGGATCTCCTTCCCTTGCAGCTTGATCTTCTCCCTTTCCTATACCCCTTCGCACTCTCCCTAAAAACAGAGCTTGCGCCTAGCGTTATGGGGCAGGTTGGCACTATTCATCGAGCTGCCGAGAAGGCGTGTTCTCGGAAACTCGGTCAAAAAAAGGAACTGCACTTAGTGGTTTGCCTTCGATGAGCAAGTGGTAAGCACCCGACGTGCAAACCCGCATCGTCAGACGTCTTCTAACCCCATTCGAAGAGTTCGTACGCAGCGAGAGTGCTGGCGGTGTGACCCTGATAGTGGCGGCGCTTCTAGCGTTCTTGTGGGCTAACTCGCCTTTTGCTCCGGGTTACTTCGCCCTGCGGGAAACGTACCTGGGCTTCGACCTTGGGGGCTTGGGCTTGGAGAAGCCCCTGCTACTATGGGTGAACGACGGTCTTATGGCGCTCTTCTTCTTTTTGGTGGGCCTCGAGATCAAGCGCGAGGTCACCGTGGGAGAGCTCTCCGAGCCTCGTGACGCCGTCCTGGCGGTGGTCGCTGCCGTGGGCGGCGTCATAGCCCCAGGCGTGATCTATGCAGCGATCAACTGGGGAGGCGAGGGCATAGGAGGGTGGGGGATTCCTGTGGCCACTGACATCGCCTTCGCTCTCGGGATGATGGCTCTGCTGGGCAATCGAGTGCCACTCTCCTTGAAGGTGTTCCTCACCGCTCTTGCCATCGTGGACGACCTGGTTGCAGTTTTGCTCATAGCAGTCTTCTATACCAGCGAGATAAGTCCTATCTACCTAGTCTTAGCGCTAGGTGTACTGGCCTTGGCCTTCGCTTACGGGCGAGGCGGAGGGCGCAACCTGAAGGTGTTCACCTTGGTGGGGGTGATCGCGTGGTTCTTCGTGCTTCAGTCAGGGGTTCACGTCACCGTCGCTGGAATATTACTGGCCATGACT
>DATHAB010000022.1:0-3858 GCA_035296885.1 Rubrobacteraceae bacterium | reverse complement strand
TCTAGGAAGGTGAGTGAATAGAGCTAGTGGGCGAGTCCCCTAGAGGATAGGCGCAAGCTCTCTAGGCATGTGCACAAGGGGCACCCTGTACTTGGAACCAGGCTAATAGGAAACCCCGGGGGCCCGTATATACTGACATGTGGATAAGTTTTTACTCTTATGTCATCCCCGGGGTTAGAAACAATGTAGCAGTTTCCGAGAACCCTCTCAAGCGACAACTCAGTTGCCGAGAAGGTAAATTCTCGGCAACCTAGTGAATAGGATTGCCGGTTGTCTTAGCGAGTAGAGCGAGAGTCGGGCGGGAATTCGGCCACGAAGCCGTGAATCAACCCGGCTCCATAGAGGTTGGGGAAGTACTCGACCCACCACGCCGCCTGTGAATAGCCCATAAGGTACGCCAGGGCTTGTACCTCCATCGTGTCGTTCATGTCCGTCTCCCCCG
Organism: Rubrobacteraceae bacterium; assembly: GCA_035296885.1. Classification (GTDB taxonomy): domain Bacteria; phylum Actinomycetota; class Rubrobacteria; order Rubrobacterales; family Rubrobacteraceae; genus Rubrobacter_F. Next base: position 3,416 of record DATHAB010000022.1, on the reverse strand, counting down.
AGAGCACGACTGCGTCGAGCCCCTCTAGAACATCGGTTGATACCCTCACTGGATGTCCATGTCCCTCGGTAGCGTCTATAGGACGCCTCCAATCTGCCCTTCTAGGCCTGTAGCAGTAGTTGCATGATATCAATGCCGGGGGCTTCTGTAAGGCTAAAGGATAAACGAGCCATAGAGCCTTGCGCCTTTGCCGAAGGCACCGTACCGGCATCTCTCTCAGGGAGGGAGACTCCTTTTCCTTTTAATAGCGGGTGAGTTTCCGAGAATTTCTCTTCTCGGCAATAGAGTGAATAGAGGCAACGGCAGCTCCCTATAGGCACGAGCCGCTTGTGTAGGACGAGACGTAGGAGGATGAACTGGGACAAATGCCCATGCCACCCTAGTACTAATTACCCATACCCAAAGTGGCGTGTAGAGGATAGTGTCTGGAGTATGAGCAACACACCGAGGGTTGCCAAGAAAAGAGGAGTAGCCCATGAGGCGCATGCTTTTGGTGTTGGCGGTAGCAGCCCTTATGGTGGCGATGATGGCCACAGCGCTGCCGGCGTTAGCTGACAAGGGGGGCATGCGTGGACATCACACGTTTGAGTCCTCGCATTGACTCGGTTAGACGCCGAGTCTCCGGCAGAGAAACAGCGAGAGGTAGAAGATGCAGTTTCCAGCTAATCCAGCTCGATCATTTCGCGATCCGGGATCAGGGCTCGACGGGCGAGCGCGGAACGCTCTGCGGGATGGCGTCTCGACTTCCGCCGGGACCGCATCGTCCGGCTCGTCCAAACCGGTGTTGCTCGTCGTCGACGACGAAGCTGAAGCTCTCCGTAAAATCGAGCACGAACTCCACGAGCGTTACGGGGGGGATTACCGCATCGTGGGTGAGGGCTCGGCGAAGGCAAGTCTGAGCAAGCTGCGGGAGCTCGAAGAGGCCGGCGAGGTCGTGGCCCTCGTGCTCGCCGACCAGTGGATGCCTGGCATGAGCGGGACGGACTTCCTGACCCGTGTCCGCGAGGTCTACCCGACCGCCAAGCGGGCGCTCCTGGTAGAGTGGGGCGACAGGTCGGCCCCGAAACTCATCCTCCAGGCGATGGCCCTCGGACGAATCGACTACTACGTGAACAAGCCTTGGGGATCGGTCGACGAGCGGTTCCACAGGGTGATCTCGGAGTTCCTCTACGACTGGGCAAAGGACCACCTTCCCAAGTTCGAGGCGATCCGCGTCGTGGGCGAGCGGTGGTCGCCCAGGTCGCACGAACTGAGGGACCTGCTCGGGCGCAACGGGGTCTTGCACACCTTCCATTCAGCGGATTCGAGGGAGGGCCGGGAGTTGCTCGCCCAGGTCGGCTACGACTCGGCACGACTCCCCATGGTGGTACTATTCGACGGGCAGGTACTCGAGGACCCCTCCAACACGGACATCGCCGACGCCTGCGGGTCGAACCCCTCAATGGAGGATCTGAGCTACGATCTCCTCATCATCGGGGCGGGCCCTGCGGGGCTGGCCGCCGCGGTCTACGGCGCTTCTGAGGGTCTGGACACCATGGTCGTAGAAGGCGAGGCCGTCGGCGGGCAGGCGGGGACCAGCTCCCTGATCCGCAACTACCTCGGCTTCCCCCAGGGCATCAGCGGCGCGGAGCTGGCTGAACAAGCCGCCGAGCAGGCGTGGCTATTCGGCGCCACCTTTGCCTACATGACCCATGCGACCGAACTGCGCCGCGCTGGAGAGAAGCTTGTAGTAAGCCTTACCTGCGGAAACGAGGTGACGACCCGGGCCGTGATCGTCGCCACCGGCGCCTCCTACCGGCGCCTGGACATACCGAGCCTCGAAGCTCTGCGCGGCGCGGGGGTGTTCTACGGGGCAGCCGTGACCGAGGCTCAGGCCATGAAAGAGCAGGACGTGTACGTCGTGGGTGCCGGGAACTCCGCCGGCCAGGCCGCAATCCGCCTGTCCAAGTACGCCTCGCGCGTCACGCTCTTGGTACGCGATGGCTCTCTCGCCTCCAACATGTCCGATTACCTGATCCAGCAGATCGAGGCGACGGAGAACATCGAGGTCCGCATGAACACCCGGGTCGTGGACGGCGGCGGAGAGGGCCGACTCGAGCGCCTGGTCCTCGAGGATTCTCTCTCTGGAACTACCGAGACCGTCCCCGCAGCCGGTCTATTCGTCCTCATCGGCGCCCAACCCCACATGGGATGGTTGCCCGAGGAGATCGAACGCGACAAGAAGGGCTTCGTCTTCACCGGTCGCGACCTGCCGAGCTATGGCCGTGCGCGCCGCAGTTGGCACCTGGGACGCCTCCCGTTGCCAATGGAGACAAGCATACCCGGCGTCTTGGCCATCGGCGATGTAAGACACGGCTCGGTCAAGCGGGTGGCCTCCGCCGTTGGCGAGGGCTCCATCGCCATTCAGATGGTTCACGAATACCTAAGCTCGGCTCCAAGAGAACATTCGGGCATGAGCGCCAGCGACAGCGAAGCAATACCGGCGCGAACTCGGCAAGCAGCCTTCTAAAGTAGGAGAAGCATAGGAGAAGCCCTTCGAATTTCCGTAGGTTGACTAGTAGAACCAAAGGCAGTCCGAGCAAATAGGCAGCTACAAGAGTGGCCGGAGCAGTGATACGGTGACGGTGGTGGACGTAGATAAGCCAGCCGGGACGGCGTCGGCACTGTCTATGGATGCTCGCCCCGCGGCGCGGGGTGGCCGGCCTCGACCATGACCGAGCCGACGAGGGTGGGGTCGAGATCCAGGCGGAGGCTCAGATACGGCCGCTCCTCCGACGCCTCGGTGATCCGGCCCGAGACGGGCAGCGCGGCGGTGGCGATGAGGTAATGGGCGGGATCGTATCGGTAGCCTTCGTCGCCCAGGAGGATCTCCTTGCTGCCCTGCGCGATCACGCAAAAAGAAGGCGTGGACACGCCGTGCACCGCCTCCGTGGGCGGAGGATGCGCGAGCGAGGTGCAAGCCTTCCAGCGGCTCGACGGTTCCGTCTCCGCGGACGGCCCGCGCGATGCGCTCGGCCAGCTCGTCGCGGCCGGCTTGAGCCCTGGGCTCCTCGCTCCCCGAGGCCGGGCGGTTCATCAAATCCATAGCATCCTCCTCATCCGCTCCAACATCACCTAACTCCAAAATTTGGAGGATAGTACAAAACTTCTGGACGATCATCATAACGCCTCGCGCCCCATGGCCCCTACAATCAGTACCAGGCAGAGTAAATCGTCCGAGTCTTCAGGAGCAATCGTCCTCTTCGTAGGTAGGAGAACCACCATGCAGCAGCGCGACCAAGGAGCAACACGGATGTCGGCTGTGCCATCGGTCACCCTCAATAACGGTGTGAAGATGCCGGCCATCGGGCTCGGGGTCTTCCAGACCCCGCCCGAGGTCACGACCGCCGCGGTCGAGGAGGCCCTGCGCCTCGGCT
>DATHAB010000021.1:0-26083 GCA_035296885.1 Rubrobacteraceae bacterium | reverse complement strand
GCTGGCAAAGGTGGTAGGATTTGGGGAAAGTGGGATAAGGAAGAGAACGGGATGATGCTCGAGAATAATAATGCGGACAAAATCAACGAGGTTGCCGAGAAGCTAACCGAAGCGGTTTGGGATTCCTACGAGACGACCATAGAGAGCACCGCCGCGGTGCAGAAGTCAGGCGCCCGGCTGGCCCAGAGCTTCTACGAGGGCGGCGTCGAAGCCCTTAAAATTCAAACTGAGATCCAGCAACAAACCCTTCAGAACATGACGGAGAAGATCCGCAAGCACCAGGAGGTCTTCCAGAAGGTGTCTCGAGAGTCTTTGGGTGCCTACGACGGTTTCATGGGTTCTTTGTTCTCGTACTACAGAGATGTATTAGGCGAGTACGAAGACTCTGGAGATTAATGTAGACACCTGTGACTACCTACACCGCAATGCCTGCTAGTGGAACACAATCTATAGATGAGATCGAATCTTTTTTGCCGGAAGGCTTGAAGGCTAGTATGGTCCTTTCTAGACTAGAGGGCGCAACGAAAGCTGTGCCTGAGAGATCTGGATAGCGTAGGAACGTGAGAGAAGATTCTGATCCGGAGGGCGATAACCCTCGACCGGAACGCGAAAATCCTACAGAGGTGAGCCCGAAGGCGGCCAGGGTCCTGCGCCGCAACGATCTCAGATCCTGGACCAGGCCCGCCCCCTCGCTATATCCCCACCAGTGGAGCTGGGATAGCGCGTTTATCGCGCTGGGTCTGGCGCACCTGGACAACCGCCGCGCCACGCGTGAGCTGGAGACATTGTTCGAGAGCCAGTGGGCTACCGGTAAACTGCCTCACATAGTCTTTAACCCGGACGCTCCTCCCAAAAGTTACTTTCCAGACGCGGAGCGCTGGAGCGCGTCCGAGCTATCCCCCCACGCCCCTGACGAAGCGCAGACTAGTGGCTTATGTCAGCCGCCGATACACGCTATCTCCGTTCTGCGTATCTGGGAGACCGTCCAAGGTATGGACGAGCGGCGGGTCGGTCTTGCACACGCGTTCTTGCGCGACAGCTACCCCCGTCTGCTGGCCTGGCACCTTTACCTAGCGACCGCCCGGGACCCGGAGGGATCTGGGCTGGTCACGATCTACCACCCCTGGGAAAGTGGCACCGACAATTCCCCAAGATGGGACTCGGCTCTGAAGGCGGTCGAGGTTGGTGAGGTGCCGCCGTATACCCGCTACGATCTCCAACACGTGGCTGACCCCTCCCAGAGGCCGACCGACGAGGAATATAATCGATACCTCTGGCTCTTGGAGCTGCTCAAGGAGGCTCGCTACGAGGAGGCCGAGATCTACGAGTCGCACCCGTTTTTGATTAAGGACGTTCTATTCAGCGCCATTCTGGTTGCGGCGAACGAGGCGCTTTTGAAGATTGCCGCGGAGGTTGAGGCTCCTGATGAGGAATGCGAGCTGATAGAGAGCTGGATCGAGCGCGGCCGCAAGAGCCTCGAAGAACGTTGGGACCCGGACCTCAAGCTCTGCCTGGACTACGACCTCCGGGCCGATTCGCCCGTGCGAGTCCGTACTGTGGCCGGCTTCGCTCCCTTGGTTGCCGGAGGCTTGAGTCCTGAGCGCCTCAATGACGTCCTCGAAACACTCGACTCGCCGGAGTTCGCAGAAAATCCGGAGCTGCGCTGGTCGTTACCACCCTCGACCAGCCCTGAAGAGTCAGGGTTTCATCCCCGCAGCTACTGGCGGGGGCCGACCTGGCCGGTAATCCACTGGCTCCTTTGGTGGTCGCTTCTTCGCGCCGGAGAGACCGAGAGGGCCGAGAAAATGCGGCGGGCATCCCTGGATCAGCTCGTTAAAGGCGGCTTTGCCGAATACTTCGAGCCGTTTACCGGTGAGCCTTTAGGCTCGTCCGATCAGTCCTGGACTGCCGCTGTCGCCCTGGACTTCCTCGCCGCAGGGAGCAATCAGAGCGAGTAGCTATTCCCGAGTGCCGGCTAGGACTTTGGCCATCGGCGGTCGCTCGACGAGCTCCTCGACGTGCTCGCGCAGCTTGAGGCCATCAGGGGCCGCCACCGCGTGCAGATAGTCGCTGAACTGAAATAGCGAGTCGGGCAGCGAGGGGTCCCGGGGCTGCTGCAGACGCCCATCCTGCCTCAGCCTACGCGCCACGGCCCGTAAGACTGAGTAGCTCATGCGCCCCAGGTCGAAGAGGGACTGGTGGCGGTTCTGGCGGGTGCCGAGGTCGACCTGGGCCATCGCTCCCAAGCCTACCTTTTTTAGGACATCGATCATGATCCCCGTCTCTACCGCGTAGCCTGTAAGAAACGGTATAGACCTGAAGAGATCCTTGTCGGCGACGAACTCTCCGGCCAAAGGCTGCACGAAGCCGGCTAGCTCGGGGTAGAAGAGGTTGAAGAGCGGTTTTGTAGTAAGTTCCGTCACACGACCGCCACCGTCGATCTCGACGGCCTCGTTGCTCTTGAACGGCCTGCGGAAGGCCCCTTTGACGAAGCGCACGCCGGGGACGCTCAGGATGGGGCCCAGCGTGCCATAAACGAACTGGGGCTTGAAGTCCTTCGTGTCGGCGTCGGCGAACATCACGAGGTTGCCTTTGGCTACCGAGAGGCTACGCCACATAGCGTCGCCCTTGCCGTGCGCGCCGCCGTAGTAGGAGAGCAGCTCGTTCTCCGAGTACACTTCGGCGCCGATTTTAGCGGCCACCTCTGCCGTACCGTCGACAGAGTCGGCATCTATAACGAGGGTCTGATCGATGAGCGGCGCCTCTTCGTTTAGTGTTTTCACCTCGTCCACGATCCCGCCGACCGTCTCGGCGACGTTGCGACCCGGCAGGACCAAGCTTACTGTTAAGCCTAGGTTGCGCTTGCGCCAGGCGAGTTCTTCAACGTCACTAAACTTCTCATAGCTGTAAGAGCGTCTCTCGAACCATTCTCGGGCGTCCGCGGGCGCAAAATCTCTCTCGTTGATCTGCATGTCAGGCCCTTTCCACTAGTCCTAGCTAGGTAAGCTAGCGCAAAGACATGTTCTTGTCTATACGTCTTCCGGACCAAATTTTACACCCTGATGCCCGAAGCGTATGATTATAGGGTGGTTCGCAGTATATCTTTACGGTGGTCCGCAGTATCTCTTCGACCGAGGTAATGGCACGAGGGGGCCTTCTCGATCGAGTGCACCCTACTATTGGGGAAAGCCCGTAAGCGAGAGGCGCTACTGAGTGCTATAGGTAAGGTGCTAGATTCGGTCATTGACGGGATACGAAAGGCTTCTTCGCCCACTACGGCTACCGCGTACTGGAGCAACAACTATGGCACCTCACGGTAGAATTGTGAAACAGTTGGTCATCCGAACACGTACACCTTAAGAGAGATCGTGGAAGCAGAACACCGCACAAGCGATGCCGAAGGACGCGTCCCAACCCAAAGCAGGAGCGGTACTGTGCGAAATAGTGAGGTGACTTTGATGGAAAACTGTGGGAACGAGGCTCGAGGACTGACAGAAGACGGTAGCCGCAAGCAAGATCCAGGGAGTCTCGAAGTCACCTCGGACTACTCACGGTCTGGTGAAGACAACCGGTTTGTAAAAGCAGCCGCGAGCCGAAACACCGGAGCGCAGGGCACGAGCCTAAAAAGGGACGTGGCCTCATGGGTCAACTGGCAATCCGCCCTGTATTTGTTCGTCCTGGGCGGGACAAGCATCCTCCTGGTTCCCCTCACGAGCTTCTGGTGGCTTGCCCTGGTCTGCGGCACGGCGGTGCCGATCGCGCTAGCCGTGCTTGACAGTCCCGGCCTCATATTAAAGAGACCGGATAATAGAAAGGTCAAGGAACTAGAGCTTCTGCACGTCCTCGTTCAAAGAGGCGAGATGACTCCTACCACCACCGCTATGATAACCTCGCTTACCGTAGATGAGGCATCGAAGATGCTCGATGAGCTCGCCCGTAAAGGTCATTTGAAACTGCAGGTAGAGGACGGCGTCATGGCCTACGCCCTACGTGACCGGAACCGGCACGAGACCACGGGCAAGGTTTCTGCGCCATTGAAGGCAGAGTCGGAAAGCGATGGAGTGCCGCGGCGGCTCAGAGCGCCTAAACAACTCGACGATCCATTGAGCGAGCGCGAGCTTGAGGTATTGAACGCCCTCGCCTCCGGTAGAACCAACTCCGAAATCGCCAGGGAGCTCTTCGTCTCCGTAGGCACGGTCAAGTCCCATACGGGCAACATCTACCGCAAGCTCGACGCTAAAAACCGCGCCGAGGCCATAGCTCGGGCCCGCGAACTTAAAGTGCTTCAGTAGGCGCTTTCTCCCCGGCCCAGCGCGGGAATCTTCGCTCCTCCGGCAGAATACGCATCCCTTCTCCTCCCGGAGATCGCAAATGAACTGCGATGAACTACCTAGATCGGCCTTTTGGCCAATGTCTCTGCGACCGGTTTAGCCGTAGGTTCAGCAGCGAAGAGCGCGAGCGACCAGGCAAGAAAGTATCGAGACATGATCTGTCTTGAAGACACGATAGAGAGGGTGAAGCACGTCCGTCAAAAAGAGGTACCGAAGGGAGGAGATCGGAATGAGAACGTTCTTCGTAACCTTGCTTACCGTGCTCACGGGATTGTTCGTCGGCTTCGGGCTGTTCGAGCTCGCCGCCATCTTGCTGTCCGGGAATGCCGCCGAGGCTGGTGTCGGACGGATTTTTATCCGCTTCGCCTTCGTGTAGGGCGGCATCACACTCATGGTGGCTATACTGCGCCGCGGATCAAAATAGCTATCCCACGTCGAAACTAAAGGAGCAAATCGTGAAAAAACAACAAGTCGCGTTCGCGTTAACCCTGACGTACCTATGGGTGATGATGATTCTGTTGGGCAGCATTTTATTCGACACATTAGTCCTGTATCCCAATATTTTCCACGATGTCCCTCGCTCACTTGAAACCGCAAGGGAGTTCATGGTTGTCAGAGGTCCAGGCGACTTCTTTCCGCCCCTCGGGTTGCTCTCTTGGCTCACCGGAACCGGGTCTTTAGTTTTGAGCTGGCGCACAAAGTCAGCTCGTTACTGGATCTTAGGCAGCACGATTATGATCGTATGCCAAGGGCTGGTTTCGATGGCTTTTTTCTGGCCTCGAAACACGATCATGTTCGCAGAGGGTACGGCGTTACATTCCGTTGCTTATCTAAAGCAAACTGCTCAAGAGTTTCAGATGGGACATTGGTTAAGGGTTGCGTTCAATGCAGCAGCTTCGGCATTCGTGTTCATGGGCTTCTTGAAGTTCTACCGTCACAGGATCACGTCCCAGGATGAGCGTCATGAGTAGACAGCCATTGGCGTGTAATTGCATGCCCCGATAACGGGCGGTTCAGTATCATCGCAAGCCGCTAAAGCTTTTCCCGGAAGCTGGGGCTAACGTCTCCTCTTCTGTCTGTTCTGAGCGACCGCGAGCAAAATTTCTATTTACGCCAGCGCCAGCTCGACCTCAGGGGCTACCTCGCTCAGCTAGGCGCTCAAGCGCAGCGTGTGGTTTACAGATTTGTTAAATGATAAGGACCATGTGTCCGGTTAAGGCGGCCTCGCCGAAAAGATCTGCGGTCTCGTAGTCCCGAATCTCGCCTACCATCACCACGTCCGGGTCGCCGCGCAGAATCTACCTGAGGGCCGAGGCGAAGGTGAGCCCTGCAGGGGGATTTATCTGGATCTGGGTTACGCTTTCCATCCGGTACTCGACGGGATTGTCCATAGTGACGATGTTGCGCTCCTCGTCGTTGGGTTTTCCTAAAGTTGAGTAGAGCGTCGTGAACTTGCCGCTGCCTGTGGGTCCCGTGACGACCACAGCTCGTAGGGGCGGGTGAAGACATTCCGGTAGAACGAGAGAGCTTCGGGGAGAGCCCGAGCTCCTCGGGGCTCATGCAGGCCATCTCGTGAGTCAAAAGCCTCAAGATGATCTTTTGGCCTCGGACGGAAGGGAGCGAGGCAACACGTACGCCCACGGGGGCGACGTCGCCCCTCGCTTTTACTGTGAAGCGCTTATCCTGAGGGCGGCATTTCTCGGAGATGCCGATCTAGTTTTACAAAACCTTTGAGGCTCGCTTTCCGGGGCCAAATGGGGAGCGGCTTCGAGGGGAGCCTGGAGCTGGACCTGGTCTCCTAGCGTACTCTGCGGTATCTCGTCACCCTCTATTATATAAGTGCGTGGGTTTAGCTAGGTGCTTTTGGGCCGAGATTCGGAACTCCTGCCTACTGACAGGCCAGGGGCTGCGCGTGCGCGCCCAGCTGACCAGAGATGGTATTTACCGGATAGAATTTTGCGTAGCAGTTGCTGACGTGGTGTTGACCGATCCCCTCCGGCAGGGTCTACCATTGGGCATCAAGCACACGTCACTCTTCAGTGCGACTGCGGCGAGATACTCGCCTTTAGCGGGACCAGTGCCATAGTCACCTGTCAGTGTGGCGCCGCTTACGACGCTTTAGTACACGATATCCACTACCGAGAAGAGCATCTGCACAACGAGGATGTCCACCCTTGGCACTACGATCTCCATAGCCAGGAGGACCAACACCTACGAGACGAGGCTGCTTATCCTGAGAGCTCTTCCTGGCGCTACGACGAGGTTACGTCGGGCCTAGAGGATGAAAAGAGATGGAAGAAGGCCTGAGCGCAGCAATCTAGTCTTCTAAGTAACTCGGTGAATGGCGCTAGTAGCTCGGTACTCTGCAGGGGATAGGGGACCGCTGATAAGGGCGTCTGCAAAGGATTATGTGTAAGTTTGCGAGGGTCGCGTCTGGTAGGGCCTGGGGCAAGAGAGGGGTGAACACATCGCCCAACGGGGTGAGCGAGGGGGCGATTGTCCAAGCCGGCGGCGTCTCTGGTGCGTATGGCTGTGCAGCGCGGCTCTGCCCCCGATGCCGAATGGTAAGATTACCCTCTTGCGGACGTAACGGTTAGGCTAGAAGAGCCCCAAACTATGCGTATAGTTTTGACGAACGATGACGGTATAGATGCGGCTGGACTGCTCGCGGCGCGCCGGGCGTTGGAGGAGGTCGGGGAGGTACTTACGGTGGCTCCCGACAGGAATCGCTCCGGCGTCGGGCGGTCGATCACCTTCGGCACTCCTTTGCATGTCGAGGAGAGGAAGATGGCTGACGGGGGGATCGGCTACGCTTGCACTGGGACGCCGGTGGACTGCGTACGGCTTGTGTCGTTGGGGCTGATGAACTTCGAGCCCGACATCGTAGTATCCGGGATCAACCACGGCGAGAACTTGGGCGACGACATCACCTATTCTGGGACGGTGGCGGCGGCTTTTGAGGGGATCGTCATTGGGGTTCCTGGTATCGCCGTCTCTTTGGCCGTCGAGCGCCCCTGGCACCACCACGACGAGGCGGAGATCCACTTCGAGCCGGTCGCGATCTTCGCCGCACGGCTGACGAAGATCGCCGCAAAGCAGCTCCCGTCGGGGCGCATCCTCACGGTGAACGCACCAAACCTACCCGGGAGCGAGCTGAAGGGCGCCCGGGTGACGAAGCTTGGGCGGAGGTTCTATACGGACGAGCTCATCGCGATCGAGGACGAGAAGGGCCGAATTGGCTACGACATCTACAACAACCCCCCGGGCAGGCACGAGGAGGAAGGCACCGACTTCGCCGCCGTGGAGGCTGGTGAGATCAGCGTTACCCCCGTCCACCTTAAACTGACTGACGAGCCAGGACTCGAAGAGCTCGACTCCTGGAACGTAAAGAGCCTCCTCTGCGAGAATGGTTCCTCATAACGCGCCCCTACGTACTTAGGATTTTTGGCTTCCGGGGTGGTAACACCCTGATCTGTTAGACTGCCCGTGATCACTGCGAGACCTCGTGGAGCTGGAGGAGAGTGACTGGTCCACAAGGCTACTCGGCTAGATTTTTCAACTGTAACGTCGAATATTGACGAAGGAGAAGATATGTCGTCGCTCGTCGCCCAACCGCGCACCCTCGTGGATGTACTGTTGCCGCGCTCGCGTTCGTGGCTCTTCGGAGCTGCGCTGGTCGTGGCCTTTAGCGTCTTCGTGGCGCTCACGGCACGGGTCCAGATCCCGCTGTGGCCCGTGCCTATAACGCTGCAGACTTTCGGGGTGCTCTTCACCGGCGCGCTGCTCGGCAGCCGGCGTGGTGCTCTGGCGCTACTTCTGTACCTGGTGGAAGGCGCGGTTGGGCTGCCCGTCTTCGCGGGCGGCGCGGGCGTTGCTTACATGCTGGGGCCAACCGGCGGCTACCTGATCTCGTACCCGATCGCCGCGGGTCTCGTAGGCTTGCTCGCAGAGCGTGGCTGGGACCGGAGGCCTGCCTGGATGGTACTGGCGATGGTGTTGGGCAACTTGGTGATCTACGCCCTGGGTGTAGTTTGGCTATCTGTCTACCTGGGAGACTTGGGGACCGCATTGGCCCAGGGGATGCTCATCTTCGTTGTCGGCGACTTGCTTAAGATAGCGATCGCCACGCTTGCGCTACCCGGCGGCTGGGCGCTAGCCCGACGGCACCAGAACCAACATCAGTTCGAGAGGTAATGGATCGCCTCGCGAGAGACTTCGAGCCGCTGAGCAACGTCGCCGAAGCCTTGAGTGGGATAGGCTCCTCGAGCCTATCCCACTCAACCTACTCAGATAAGTAAGATGTCCTTCTCAGCAGCATAAGGTGTCAACGGGTCAGAGGAGGAACCTGTCAAGGCTCGAAGCTGCCTACATCACAGCCTGCTTACAACCTCTGCCAGCGCCTCAAGCTCTTCCTCAGTATTAAAGAGGTGAGTGCTCGCCCGGACGTAGGGGTATGGCTCCGGGATAAAGCGGACGACGAACTTTTGTGCGAGTAGCTTCTCGGAGGCTTCCTCTGCTTCTACGCCCTCTATTTCGAAGCTCACGAGCCCCGAGGCGGCGGGGCGGGGGGATCGGAGCGTAACCCGGGGCAGTTTCTCCAGAAGGCTGGCCAGAAGCTCGGCACGACGCCGGATCTCGGCGAAGCCTAGTGCCCCACGCTCGTATGCAGTGTTGGCCGCCATGGCAAAGCCGGCCGCGAGCGTCGGACTCATCGTCGACGCCTCGAAGCGCCTCGCGCCGCTGTAAACGTGTTCCCAGTATCCGCCCTCCGCCCGGAACTTTGCAGGTTCCGAGAGGGAGTCGTAGCCAAGGCTAGTGCTCCATACCTTTAGCCCGGGCCGAACATAGAAGCCGCCCATACCCTCCGGACCTAAGAGCCACTTGTGGCCAGTGAAGGCGTACATGTCGGCGCCGGTTGAGGGTATGTCAACGGGCATGTTGCCTACGCTCTGGGCGCCGTCCACGAGGGTCAGAGCTCCCCGGCTGCGGGCGAGAGCCGAGATGTCCTCTAGCGGCAGAATCTCACCCGTGGTCCAGTCCACGTGCGAGAGTGCTACGAGACGTGTCCGCGCTGTTATCGCCTCCTCGGCCTTCTCTAAAGTTACCGGAGGATCTATGAGCCTAAGACGCACACTGTAGCGTCTTTGCAGAGCATGCAAGGGGACTAGTGTGCCCGGGTGCTCGAAACGGCTTGTAATGACCTCGTCACCCTCCCTCCAATCAAGGGCAACGATGCCCAGGTTCATGCCGTGGGTGGTGTTCAGGGTGAGGGCTATGTCCATAGGCTCCGCATTTACAAGCCGGGCGGCAGCCTCGCGAGCACGGCTATATGCTTCGTTCTGGTGAGTGTAGAAGTCAGCGCCCTCGAGGTAGGCAGGGCCTAAGCACAGGTCGTCTACTTCGCGCATGGCCCTTATCGTCTCGTAGGAGGGAGGCCCGCTGCCGCCGGAGTTAAGGTAGGCGTAGGAGTTGTCTACCAAGGCGGGGAACATCTTGCGTGGGACGTACACTATAAGCTTCGCTCTTTCTAAGGTAGCTTTAGGAAAGGGATTTATGCCCTTCTCGTATGATAACTGCTCTATGAGTGCGAAGGGTTAGGCAGCTCGGTCGCCGCAGGCGACAGATGCAGCGGTACAGGCGCGGCCGGGTGTAGGGAGAGTTAGCTCCCGGCTACGAGCTTCAGTACCTCAGCGTGGAGGGCTTCGTTGGTGGTAGCAAGGAGGCCGTCAGAGTCGTAGGTCCAGGGGTTTCCGGAGAGGTTCGTTACGTGGCCACCGGCTTCGGAGACGAGGAGGGTGGTGGGGGCGTAATCCCAGACGGTGTTGCGGGTGCCGATGGAGACGTCAAGGTAGCCTGCTGCAAGCCAGGCCCCGCGGATGCCCGCACTCCCCAAGGAGCGTAGCTGCCAGCAAGAACGGAAGACTTCTAAGATACCTTCTTTCTGGGGGTTGCCGCCCGCGTTACTCAACGCGACGTCTGCCCCGACAAAGGCGTGCTCGAGCTTCTCAGTATCCCCTACGTGTAAAGGGTATGTCTCTCCCCCGGTATCTCTGAAAGCCCCGTCGCCTAAAGAGGCGTGGTAGACATCGCCGATACGCGGAATGGCGACAGCCGCATGCTTTATCTTGTCGTCCTCTACAACGGAGACACACGCGCAGAAAAGGGGGTTGGCTCGGGAGAAGTTGTGCGTGCCATCTAAGGGGTCGAGCAGCCAGGTGTGGCCGGTGGGTGAGATCTCGCCACCACTCTCTTCCGAGAGGATCGCGTCATCAGGGTAGCGCTTGCGTATCTCGTTCATGAGGAACTCCTCGCAGAGGAGGTCCACCTCGGTCACGAGGTCTTTAGGAGCCTTCTCCTTGATCTCGCCGGGCTTCTCGTAGCGAGAGAGCTGCAATTCCCCCGTCCGTCGTGCCAGATCGCGGACGAAGTCGTGGAGCTCCTCGGGTAAAACCTCTTGGGAGCTACCGGATCCGGTGCTACCGGAGGTACTCACGCAGGTTCTGGGTGCGGCGCTGCTCGCGGAGGAGGTTGAGGGTCTTCATCTGGATCTGACGGACCCGCTCGCGCGTTATGTCGAACTCGCGGCCGACTTCTTCAAGGGTGCGGGGCCTGTCGTCCTTCATCCCGAACCTCAGCTCGATGATCTGGCGTTCCCTCTCTGGCAACTCGTCCAGAGCTTCCCTAAGGTGCGACCGCAGGAGCGACTCCGAGACCGCCTCCGTGGGTGTCACGGTTGCCCCGTCTTCGAGGAAATCGCCCAAAGCGGAGGAGTCATCGTCACCAACCGGGGTCTCGAGGCTGATGGCCCTCTGACTGATCTCCTGCAGCCTCAAGATCTCCTCGACCGGCACATCTAGCTCGTGTGCGATCTCTTCGTCGGTAGGCTCTCGCCCTAAGGCTTGCGTCATTCGGCGCTGCGTCCGGTGGAACTTGTTGACCTTCTCGACCATGTGCACTGGGATACGTATCGTGCGACCCTTGTCGGCGATGGCACGGGTTATGGCCTGCCGGATCCACCACGTAGCATAGGTCGAGAATTTGTAGCCCTTGGTATGATCAAACTTCTCGGCTGCCCTTATAAGGCCGAGGTTCCCCTCCTGGATGAGGTCCAAAAACGAGACCCCGCGGTTGCGATACTTCTTGGCGATCGAGACCACAAGCCTTAGGTTCGCCTCGACGAGCCGGTCCTTGGACCGCTTGCAGCCGCGGGCGATGCCTTTGGCTAGGCGTATCTCGTCGGCGTGCGTGAGGAGCTTAACGCGTCCGATCTCAGCGAGGTACATCCTTATGGAGTCGCCGGTCGCCACCGCGTGCGCTAGCTGCAGCGCGGGCGTTTCGGGGAGATGCGCCGCGTCTGACGGAGGGACTACGTTCGTCCCCTCCTCTGAAGGCGTGGTCTCGCCCTCCACAACGCTTATGGCCTCCTCTTCGAGGGTGGCGTAGAACTCCTCGACCTCAGCCGCCGAGAGTTCCCCCTCCTGCAGCAGATCCGCGACGTCCTCAGTGCTTATGAAGCCTTGGCTTCGGCCTCGGCTCAAAAGCTCGTCCGTCCGCTCCGTCAGCAGTGTGGTGTTCTCGGTCGACATCCGTCTCCTCTCACAGTCCGAGGACGCGCCGTAAGTGAGACCCAACGCGCCCGCTTACCAGCACTTTGTGAATTTTTTGTGAAAATTAACTCGCCTAGGTTAACACAGGACCTACGGAGCGTCACCGTGATCTGGCGTGATTTAGTTCACATATTGCCCCCGCTAAAGCACTCAGCGGGCGTATTTCAGGCTTACGCGCCACGGCCCTTGCTACACTAGGGGTCGTGGTTTTTCTAGATCGCGCACGGCTATCCCACATTCTGGGGACGGAGTTGCCGCCTAGCACGGCCGGAATTAACGGCGTAACTTGCGACTCGCGCCTCGTCAAGCCCGGCTTCGCCTTCGTGGCGGTTCCCGGCTTTAAGCGCGACGGTGCGGAGTTCGTCCCAGAGGCTTTGCGGTGTGGGGCGGCGCTCGTCGTGGCTGAGCGCGAGATACGTGGGATCGAAGCGCCCGTTGCCATTGTCCCTGACGCCCGGGAGGCTCTCTCGACGCTCGCCTGCGCCGCGTTCGGTTATCCGTCGGAGGGCATGGCAGTCTACGGCATAACCGGCACCAACGGTAAGACTACGTCCTGCTACGCCCTGTACTCGATCCTCGCCGCTGCTTATACGCCTGAAAAGTGTGGTCTCCTGAGCACCGCCGAGAAGATCTGCGGGGGCGAGCGTAGTCCGGCTATTCGCACCACTCCTGAGGCCGTGGAGGTACAAGGTACCTTGCGAAAGATGCTCGATGCAGGGGTTGAGCATGCTGTCTTGGAGGTCTCTTCGCACGGGGTAGCCCTCAAGCGTATCGAAGGTACTCGTTTTGCGGGTGCGCTCTTTACCAACCTCACCCGCGATCATCTCGACCTGCACGGCTCGATGGAGGAGTACTATCGGGCCAAGCGCGAGCTCTTCAGATGGGTCTCCCCAGAGGGGCCGAAGCTGGCCAATGCAGACGACCCTTACGGGCGGCGTCTCCTCAAGGAGATATCGGGCGTGAATACGTTCGGTGCTACAGAGGATGTAGACTATCGTGTGGAGAGCGTCAGATTCACGCAGGGAGGGACCGCTTTTCTGCTCCGCCATCCAAATGGTCTGCTAGAGATCGAGAGTCCTCTGCTTGGCTCTTACAACGTAGAGAACGTCGCCGGGGCGGCGGCGCTCGCGCTGGCTTCGGGGGTGGGGGAGGAGGCGGTAGCTCGAGGTGCGCGAAAGATGGGGCAAGTGCCGGGCAGGTTTGAGAGGATATCCCCGCCGGGAAGCACTGTGCACGAGAGGTTCGGCTTCGAGGTGGTCGTTGACTACGCCCACACCGACGCTGAGCTCGAAGCCGTCCTTAAAGTCGCCCGCACGGTGGCAGAGCAGGGGAGAGGCGAAGACAGCTTCGACTCCTCGGGTCGCCTCCTATGCGTGTTCGGGGCGGCGGGGGATCGGGACGGGGCGAAGCGCCCTTTGATGGGCCGGGTGGCGACAGAACTCGCGGAGTTGAGCATAATAACGACTGACGATGCCTACACCGAGGACCCGGGGAAGATAGCCCGCGAAGTCGCGGCGGGCGCCAAAGATGGACCAGGACGGTACGAGGTCGTGTTGAACCGGCGGGCGGCGATCGAGCAAGCTTTGAGGGCAGCTAAATCCGGGGACGTTGTCGTCTTGGCAGGCAAGGGCCATGAGAGGGTCCAGCATCTCCCGGAGGGGGATGTACACTTCCATGACGCGAGCGTCGCGCGGGAGCTTTTGAAAGAGCTTCAAAGGGAAGGTGGATGATTTGCAAGACGGGGCCAAGAGTGAGGTGCTCCAGCGTCTAAAAAGCGTCGAGGGGCATGTCCGGGGCGTCGCGAAGATGGTCGAGGGTGGGGACGTCACCTACGCGGATGTCGTCCAGCAGACGAACGCCATCTTCTCGGCGATCCGGCGCATCAACCACGTTCTTTTGAAGGACTTCGTCGAGGAACGCGCCGAAAAGGAAGGGGCATCAGAGGAGATGGTCAGAGACCTGGTGAAGGCCATAGACCGGGTGGCGAAGTAGGGTGGGCTGCGAGGTGAGCCGATAGTGAGGGGCATCAACCCGCGTGTCCTGGTCTTTGTCTTGAGCGGGGCGGTTCTGTTCTTGGGGCTCTTGGGTAGCGTTGCGGGGGTGGCTGCTTTTCTCCTGTTCCGCGCGGGGTACGGCTTTGTAGTGTGGGGGTTGTTGCCGCCTCTTGCGCTGCTTTTGGTTGCTATCGGCCTCGGCGCGGTCCTCTTGTGGGCCTCAGGTGGGTCCCTGAGGGGCGCTGAGCATTCCGACGGCGCCGGGGAAAAGCTGCGCGAGGGCTCGGCGGATAAAGATCCGCGCGTTAGGGACGACCGGCCCCCAGGGGATGAGGTATAGTCCTGGGCTTATGGACGGCGGGCGAGGGGTGAACAACATCGAGAGTCTTGCGGAGCGGCTCGCGGAGCTCGAAAAGCTCGTGGAGGAGTTGGAGGACGTTTCGGGTTCAGGAGTAGTGGATGTCCTAGACCAGGCGGTGGCACTCCTAAAGGATGTCAACGCGCATATAGAGGCCGGGCTACTTGAGTCAGAGGGCGAAGCGCAACAGCTCGACGATCTTTTGAAGAAGGCGGACTTCGGGTTGTTTGACGCGGCCCTGAAGGAGCTGGAACGGCCGCCAGGCGGGCCGGGTGGAGGCTAAGCGCGATCTCGCCTCCCGCGTGAGACAGGCGGCCCTCCTTGAGGGTGATTTTGTACTGTCAAGCGGCAAGAAGAGCCGGTTTTACGTGGACAAGTATCTTTTCTCGACGGAGCCTGCTCTTTTGCGGGACCTGGCGCACGAGATCTCGGCTAAGCTCCCTGTTGGCGCAGAGAGGCTCGCGGGAGTCGAGCTCGGGGCTGTGCCGCTGGTAGCGGCGGCAGCTCTCGCGAGCGGTCTCTCTTACATCATAGTCCGCAAGAGCGCTAAAGGTTATGGAACCGGCAACAGGATCGAGGGGCGTTCCTTAGAGGCCGGGGAGAAGGTCGCCCTTATCGAGGACGTGGTGACTACGGGCACCCAGGTCTTAAAGGCAGCGGCTACCCTAGAGGGGGCAGGGGCAAAGGTGCTAGGGATTTTAGCTGTCCTCGACAGGAGGGAGGAGTACTCTGCCCACCTCGGTTGTTACCCGTTTAGCGCGTTGCTCAGGATGGAGAATTTAGGAGTAGGCTAGCGGGGATTGAGGCATATCTAGCCCTCTGGTATAGTCGCAGGCAGTTGCGGGGGGAGGAGCTAATAGAAGCAACAAGGGAGGCAACGCACAGATGCCGGAAAAGTCGGTAAACAAAACCGAATTGATCCAGAGGATAGCTGAGGAGGCCGAGGTCTCCAAGAGCGACGCCGAAGGTTTTTTTAAGGCGTTCACGAGCGTCGTAGAATCGGCCCTCAAGGAGGACGAGGTCGTACAGATTACGGGTTTCGGCAAGTTTTACGTGCAAAAACGTGAGGCCCGCGAGGGCATCAACCCTCAGACAAAAGAAAAGATGAACATCGCTGCCTCGAAGGTGCCGAAGTTTACTGCCGGCAACGCCCTCAAAGACGCTATCAAGTAAGCTGAAAATCAACGTTTTCGCGCCGCGGGAGAGCTCCCGCGGCTTTTTCGTGCTCACCCCTGAGGGATGTCTATCGGGAGGATTTTAGTGGACGCCCTCGTCTACTCTGCCCACCACAAGGAAAGCGCCGTCGTCGTGGGTCTCGACCCGGACCCTAGTTATCTGCCGCCGGAGATTCTAAGGCGCATGCGCGAGCACGTGCTTACGGAGGCCGAGGCCGTCCGAGAGTTCTCTTTAGGCGTCCTCGAGGCGGTCGGGCCGGAGGTGGCGGCCGTCAAGCTACAATCAGCTTACTTCGAGCGCCTAGGGCCCAAAGGAATGGAGGTGTATGCTGAACTGCTCCGCACGGCCAGCGCTTTGGAACTGCCGACCATAGCGGACGTGAAGCGCGGCGATATAGGGCCTGTGGCTGCCGCTTACGCCGAGGCTCACCTTTCGGTTTACGGTGCCACGAGCGTCACCGTTAACCCCTACATGGGTGCTGACGCGGTAACCCCCTTTCTCGACGAGACGCGTCGCTTAGGTCAGGGTGGTGGCGTCTTCGTTCTCGTCGTCACCTCCAATCCATCCGCCGAAGACCTCCAGACTTACTCGACGCCGCCGCTCTACGAGGTGGCAGCGCAGCTCGCGGCTGACTTGGGCGAAACCGGGGCATCGGGCTATCTCGATGCGGGAGCGGTCGTAGGGGTTACCCGGCCAGAGCTGGGGCGGCGGGTGCGAGAGCTCCTCCCCCGTGTGCTATTTCTGGCTCCTGGCTACGGAGCGCAGAAGGGGGAGGCTTCGGGGGTGCGATCGTTGCTCGATGCCGGCGGGTCGGGTGTGCTGGTCAACAGCAGCCGAGGCATCTTGCGCGCTTTTGAGGAGCCGGCATCCTTCGGTAGCGACTACAAAAGTGCCGCCCGGTATGCGGCCCAGAGGATGCGCGAGGATCTGGCAGCCGCGGGAGTCAGGGCGCCTTGAGGGCGGAGGCCCTCTAAATCAAGCGATGAACTCTTGAAACACGGCGACAACCGCGAGCGCCACCGTTGCTATAACGACCAGCACCCCTATTGTCTGTACTATGACTTCTTTCATCCTCTCCCTTTCGTTTTCCGCTTACGTTTGCTCTAAATATTGTCCTCTTGCAGCACCCGGTCGAGTTCTTCTTTCAACTGCTCTGTGCTCTCCGGGTAGAAGCCGTTCTGAACGAGCTCTATCGTGCCATCGTTTATCAGGAACAACCTCGGTACTCTTTTTACGTTGTACCGGGCGGTAAGCTCCCCGGAACCGTCCTGCAGGACCGCGTAGGGGAGGTCTTTATCGCTTTTGGGAGCGTTGTGTACGTAAATAGCCGCGAAGTAAACCCCTTTGTCCTCATAGTTGCGGGCCAGCTGGTCGAACTTGGTACGGGCGTCTTCGGTGTCTTTGTTCAGTATGCTCCAGAAGGTGAGCACGTATACGCCCTCCTTAGAGAGCTCAAATTCCTCCTCGCTGTTCTGGCGGGCGGCCTCGAAGCTCGGCGCCCGCTCGCCTGGGTTCGGGGCCGGTTGGGGAAGCGTGAGGCTACCCGTCCCAGTCTCAGGCGAACCGTAGAGTCGGTAACCTGCAGAGGCAGCTAGCACGAGAACCATAACGACGAGGAGGCGTTTCATGAGCTAAAAGGGTGGGCCGCGGTGCGCATACGCGCCCATTTTAGCGTTCTGCAGGGGCCTTGTCCTGCCTGGCAGGCTTCTACTGCGCCCGAACCAGGGTCCGGCTGCCGAGCATGCCATCATCTATCTTGAGCACGAGAAGGCTTCCTTTTAGAGGAAAAGGGGTACATAGTGAGGAGAAGATTCCGGGGAAGAGGAGGAGAGGTGCATACGAGTGATTCTGACAGTTACCCTTAACTCCGCCGTGGATCGAACCCTCGTCGTCCCGAGCCTGACACTTGGGCACCGGCACCGGGCGCCGGAGGGAATAGCACTCGCGGGCGGCAAGGGTATAAACGTCGCCCGGGCCTTGCGTGTGCTGGACGTGCCTGTTTTAGCGACCGGCTTAGTGGGTGGGCGAAATGGAGATAGCATCCGGGACGGGCTTGCGCATGCGGCTATTCCCTTTGATTTTGTCGAGATCTCGAGCCCTTCGAGGACCTCTACCGCGCTTGTTGATCCGACCACGGGTACGCAGACGGAGATTAACGAACACGGTCCGGATGTCTCGCCCGAGGAGGCCCAGGAGTTTTCCAGGCGCCTCTCTTTCCTCATGGAGTACGCGACGGCGGTCGTGTTTGCCGGGAGCCTGCCGACGAACCTGGACGAGAATTACCTTACGAACCTGGTCCGCAAGGTCCGTGAAGAGAACCTGTACACGGTAGTCGATGCGCCACCCACGGTCTTGAAGGCGGCCCTGAAGGCGAACCCCTCCCTGGTGAGCCCCAACCAGCACGAGGCCGAGAGCGCCGTAGGCTTCGACTTTATTGAGGAGGGGGATTACCTGTGGGGAATCCACAGGCTCGTCGAGCTCGGGGCAAAAGAGGCGTGCATAACAACGTCCGAGGGCTACTCTTACCTGACCGTGGAAGACAGGGCGATATCAGCCCAGGCGCCCAAGGTGGAGGCCCTCTCGACCATCGGTAGCGGCGACGCCTATCTTGCGGGGCTACTGGCGGGCCTCTTGCACCGCAAGCTCTCGCAGGTCGAGGCTGTGCGTCTGGCCGCCGGCTGCGCCGCGGCGAACGCCGAAACTTTGGGGGCCGGCGTCTTCGAGGCCCGCAGGGCCGAAGAGCTCGCCGAAGCGGTCCAGGCAGAGGTTCTCACGGGTAGCCCCATCCAGGACAGAGCATAGCGAAGTCTTTGGACGTCCATTTCAGCGTCTAAGGAAGTGGGGCTCTAGCGTGCTAGAATAGGCGCTCAGGATCTGCCATTAAGACTTTGGAGGTGCGGTTTATGGCTGTCGCCGAGGTCACAGACACCTCGTTCGAGGACGAGGTTCTCAAATCGGAGAAGCCGGTTGTAGTAGATTTTTGGGCGCCGTGGTGCGTGCCGTGCCGACGTGTCTCCCCAATTTTAGACGAGATGAGCGAGGAACACGACGACGTACGCTTCGTCAAGCTGAACGTGGATGATAATCCTCAGACCGCGATGAGCTACCAGATAACGAGCATCCCGACCATCGCCCGTTTCGAGGGTGGTCAGGTTACCAATCAGGCCGTCGGCGCCCTGCCCAGAAACCAGCTCGCCTCGCAGCTCGGGCTGTAGGATCGTTTCTCGCGCTTGTGGCTTTTACGATTGCGTCTCGTAACCCGGGCGGTTACAATCTCGGCGTAAGTCTAAGTATCTGGCGCGCCTAAGTAATTCCCAGCGGGCAGACCAGAAGGCGTGTAAATTCGGAAGAGTTACTAGGAGGTAGCGGATGAAATTTAGGCCGCTCGGCGAGAGGGCGTTGGTGAGGATAATGGAGCGCGAGGAGACGACGCCGACGGGCATAGTGCTCCCGGACACGGCCAAGGAGAAGCCGCAAACGGCTGAGGTCATTGCGGTCGGGGAAGACGATGACGTCAAGGTCAGCCAGGGCGACATCATCGTCTTCGCCAAGTACTCGGGAACCGAGATCACACTCGACGGTGAGGACTACATGATCCTCGACGCTGATGACATCCTCGGGGTGGTCGAGGAGTAAGCCGGATACTCTCCTCGACTATGGCCCTCCGCGCCGGGCGTCCTCCTTCGTGGGAACGCCTGGCGCGTACTTTTTAGGCGACCGCCCGGAGCTTTTGTTGCTCGTCATTTACTGTTATTCGATTAAACCGCTCGTGGGGTCCGTTTAAGCCGTGCGCGCGCTACGTAGGCGAGATAGGGGCCGGGAGGTTGTGGACCTGCAGACCCGCCTGCTCAGCCTGGGACTCGACCTCGGCAACCGGGGGATAGATGGTGTCTTCGGGTCTACAACCGAGGTCGCCGTAAAGGCCTTTCAGCAAACTATGGGAATCCTGGCCGACGGGGTGGTTGGTGAGATCACCTGGAACGAGATCGTCGAGGCTGACTACAAGCCGGGGGGGCGCCTGGTCTATCTGCGTCAGCCCCCTTTCCGGGGTGCCGACGTCCTAGAACTCCAGCGCATGCTCAACGACTTAGGCTTCGATCCCGGCGCCGTGAATGGCCTCTTCGACGAGCGGACCGCCCGCGCTACGAGGGAGTTTCAACGTAACGCCGGTCTAATAACAGACGGCGTCGTAGACGATGGGGTGTTCAAGGTCTTACAGACGTATGCTACCCAAACCCTGGGTACCCACCAGCTACCGGACAAAAACGGCGGCTACTTCCCCGAGGACCTCTTCTCCGGCACCATCATCGTTGACGCCGCTCACGGCGGGAGAGACAAAGGATACGTCTACCTGGGGAGCCCTGGCCTTACGGAGGCGGACCTGAACTTGGCTGTGGCAGGGGAGCTTGCCCAGATACTGCCGGCCCGTGAAGTCCTCCTCACCCGCAGCGGAGACGAAGAAATGTCAAACTCCGACCGGGCTTACCTCGCTAACTCTTCGAAAGCCAAGATGGTGATTTCCATCCACCACGCCCACCACAAGACGCCTCTTGCTGAGGGTACGGCTTCCTTTTACTTTAGCCGCCTCGGCTACCAGTCGCACCGGGGTTGCATGGCGGCGATCTACACCCAGAAAGGCGTTAGCCAGGCTTTGGGGACGTGCGACATTGGTGAGTTCGGCCGTTCCTACGACATCCTGCGCGAGACCAACATGCCGGCCGTCGTGCTAGAGCCTTTATACCTTACCAATCCCCGCGAGCTCGAGATCGCCTCCGATCTCTACTATCCTGTCACCGTGGCCGAAGCTATAGCAGGCGCCCTAGAGCTCTACGCGGGTAGGGACGCTGCTTTTATAGCCGTTTAGCGCCAGGGGCGCGGCGTTGGTAGGTTGGTCAAGGTCTGCATCTTCGATATAATGAAGCCCTCGCAGTCGGGACGTAGCGCAGCCTGGTAGCGCGCCTCGTTCGGGACGAGGAGGTCGGAGGTTCAAATCCTCTCGTCCCGACTGGTTCGGGGGTATTCCCCGGCTTCAGCATTGTTACTCCAGAGCAGCTACGATTTGTTCGCCGCGACGCCTGACCAAATAGTCAACTAGACCAGACTAACACGACTAGACAAACGTCATTGCGTAGGGGTCAGGTAGGGGTCAACTCACGTCGTTCCCTAAAAGCTCTCTAACGTTGGCTTAAAATTGCGCGAGGTAATTACGAAACTCTCTTGCTTCTCGGCTAGCCATAAGCTCATATTTCTCAGCTATTCTCAACTCGCCTGCAAGGCGAATCATGTCAGCTTTCAGCTCTTCTATCTTCTTTCGGCACACCGTTAGCTCCTCTTGGAGGTATTCATTACGCTCTTCGAGCTTCAGTTGCGAATACTGATCTTTCGAGTTTGACATCGCGAGTAACAATACCAACGCGTGTCTGGGGCAGTTGCAATTCGGTAATACCGGCAACTTCACCAACCAGCAGGGCGCTCTGCAGTACACCTCTAAGGTTGAGGACCTCGAGTTCGAGGGTCTGGAAATTAGCTTCGCGCCTAAGTAATGCCATGGAGTGCGCGCAGGAGGTCTAGCAGGCTGCTGCCAGCAGCGGCCCAGCCAAGTAGTAAAAGCGAAGATAAGGCTGGCAAGACTTTTAGCCTTTAAGGTCGGTAGGTGCAAGGGCCAGGGTACTAAACCCTGGCCCTCCTCTACATCTTCTCGTGGTGGTTTCGGAGCAGTTAGTATCCCACCTCGTGTAATGCGGCAACAGTGCCCCCCGTCTCTCATCCGTAGGGCCGCTTTCTCTTCAATTCCGGGCGGCCCTACCTCATTGGGACCCGCGATGAGGATACGGAACGGCTCCGCAGCCCTCGCACAGTATTTGTGTGCCTACTGTCTAATTGGCGATTGACTTCAAGTACATCCCTAATGGCGAGGTTTCGACAGGATACAACTACAGCCACGGGAGAGCTGCATGAGATAGGAGAGAGCCAATACGAGGTACTAGTAGAGAACCAGTCCATTGTCCTGTTATAGCTCCGCACCATCCGATGATGGGTTTCTATAGACCGGCCTCTTCGGCCTCTTCCATAAGCTTACTCCAATCTTCGTAGAGCCCTTCGAGGATGCCCTTGAGGTGGCGGTGCTCTGTTACGACTTTGCGGGAACGTTCGCCGTCGACGTAGAGGGAGGAGTTGGCGAGCTCTTTTTCGAGACGGGCGATCCTGCGCTCGGTCGCGTCTATCTCGCCTTCCACCGCGACTAGGCGGGTGGCTACAACGTTCTGGCGCTTGTCGAGACCGGGCCTGATTCTGTGACGCGGCTTGCTGCGGCCCCCACTCTTAGCTCCGCCTTGTCTGGCGTCGAGGTACCGGTGCGAGCGGTAATAGTCGTAGCCGCCAAGGTAGTTTTGGAGCCTCCCTTCTTTAAGTTCGACGACGCGGGTGGCGAGCTTGCGTAAGAAGTAGCGGTCGTGGGAGATGAAGAACAGCGTCCCCCGGTACTCTAGAAGGGCGTTCTCCAGAGCCTCGAGGGCGGGGATGTCGAGATTGTTCGTCGGCTCGTCAAAGAGGAGTAAGTTAGCGCCGCTGACCACTATCTCCGCCAGAGAGAGTCGGTTCTTCTCGCCTCCCGAGAGGGCGGAGACCTTTTTGAAGACGTCGTCGCCGGAGAAGAGGAAGGTTCCCAGGAGGTCTCGGGCCTCCGGGGCATCGAGGTCAGTGGCCTCCATAGTCTCCTCGAGGACCGTCTTCTCCTCGTCCAGCCGGGCGAGTTGTTGGTCCTGGTAGGCGGAGACGACGTTGTTGCCGAGACGGACGAGGCCTTTTTGTGGTTCAAGATCTCCTGTTGCCAAACGCATGATAGTGCTCTTGCCGGCGCCGTTAGGGCCTAAAAGGGCCACCCTCTCCCCGCGCTCGACAACGAGCTCGAGCTCCTTGAGGAGCAGCTCCCCGTCTACTTCGTAGCCGTAGGAGACGCCGTCGAGCTCCAGAACAACCCTGCCGGCACGCGAGGTCTCGCCGCCGAGATCCATCTTCATGTTCTTTTTGCCGTTTTTTGGACCCTCAATCTTCTCCATGCGGTCGAGGAGTTTCTGCTTGCTCTTGGCTTGCTTCGCCTTTGTTGCCTTCGCGCGGTTCTTCTCGATAAAACGTTCGAGCTGTTCGCGGCGCTCGAGGTTGGCCTTGGCCTTGCGAGTTAGCTGTTCGTCGCGAGCCTTTTTCTCGACAACGTATTTGGTGTAGTTTCCGGGGTAGCGGGTGAGCTTGCCGCCTTCGAGCTCCAAAATGCTCCCGGCGACCGCGTCCAGAAAGTAACGGTCGTGCGAGACGACGAGGATGGCGGATTTGGCGTTCTTAACGAAGTTCTCCAGCCACTCGATGGCTCGCAGGTCTAGGTGGTTCGTCGGCTCGTCGAGGAAAACGAGGGCCGGTTCCGAGAGGAGGAGACGGGCCAGGGCGATGCGGCTCTGTTCGCCACCAGAGAAGGAGTTCACAGGGCGCTTCCAGTCCTCGGGATCGAATCCCAAAGACGAGAGGGCGGAGGCCGCCCGAGCCCGGTACTCGTAGCCTCCGTCCCGGTCGAACTCGGCCTGCATCCGGCCGTAGCGCTCCAGGAGTACAGGCGAAGGATTTCCAGAGAGCTCCGCCTCTAGAGACTTAAGCTCTTTTTCGCGACGGATCAAGTCCTCAAAAGCGGAGAGCATCTCTTCTTCCACAGAGCCCTTTTCGCCCGCGCCCGCGTAGAGGCTCTGGGAGGTCATCGCAACCTTCGCCCCGCCGACATGCTCGACTACCCCTCCGTCCGGCTCTGAGCTGCCACTAAGAACGTTCAGCAAGGTCGTCTTCCCGACGCCGTTGCGTCCTACGAGGCCTATCTTCTCTCCAGCTTCGATCGCCAGCGAAGCCCCCGAGAGGATCTTTAGATCCCCCCCATGGTACTTAACTAAATCCCTTGCTATAAGAACCTTCATGCCGATGAAATTCTCATCTTAGAGAAGCTCATTACGTCTCCGCTGATCTCGAAAGAACCGTCGGACGCCAGATGCGCCTCCAGCCCGATCATCCTATACACTCGGTGACGTTCTTCTGATCCCAGAGCGTCGATCGCTTCGGGCAGAAGACCGGCGTAGCTTTCCAGTAGGCTGTCTCTGTCGCGCTCCAGTTGCGCCAGGCGCGCTGTACGACGTTGCATGGTGCGCAGTTCCCTCTCGGCCGCTTTGCGGGTGTCTTCGAGGGCCGCTAGCCGCGTCCTCAACTCCTCAAAGTCTATCAGCCTTTCGGCGGCCATCTCCTGATAACGGGCGCGTTTACGGCCCACTTCCGAGATCTCCTCCAACCATCTCTCCGTCTCGGTTGCGGGATCGCTGCACGTGCCGCGACTTTCCTGCTCAAGCATGTGGTCTAGGCCGGCGCGCAGCCGCTCCGGGTCTTTGAGCACCCTCGACACCGCATCCCACACCCTCGTCTCCACCTCTTCCGCCTTGTGGTGCTTTCGGGCGGAGCAGGTGTCGCGCTTGTGGTAGGCCCCAGCAACGCAGACGTAGTAGAGGTAGGTGCGCCCGATCTTGGGCTTGGAGGACGTGCGGGCGCTCATGACCCGGTCGCACTCCGCGCAGCGCAGCAAGCCGCCGGAAAGCTCCCACTTCCGGTCTCCAGCGCGGGCGGGCCTCCGGTTGTTCTTAAGAGCCTTCCTCGCGACGTCTACCCACCCGCGGGGTATACCCGGGTCGGGTACCGGGACACCTATCCTGTTTTCGGGTGCGCGCTCTTTGACCTTGTAGCTGTACTTGTAGCGGCGCCCTTCGGGTCCGTTCTTGGATACCAGCTTGCGCTCGAAGGCCTTCGTTTCAAACCACCACACGCCGTATCGCGCCTCCGGGTCCAAACGAGCTGGCGAGTTCGGGGGACACGATCCGGCGTATTTCCTCAAAGGTGTGGGCCTTGTACAGGTCGTTTAACAAGAACCCGCGGATGAAGTTGTGGTCCCAACCTGTCTTGCCCGACGGCGTTCTCAGGCCCCTGCGCTCCAGGTCCTGTTTTATCGCGTAGATAGTCGTCTTCTCGACGCCGGCCATGTAGAAGATGCGCCGCACGACCTCCATCTGGTCCGGGTTGACAACATAACCGTCCCTCGTAGCGTTGTAGTCGAACCCGAACGCGGCGCGGGTAGTTGTGATCCTGCCCTCCCGCGCCTTGCGCCTCTTGCCCCGCCTGGTGCGCTCCATCATCTTCGCCCGCTCGAACTTGGCGAGCTGGTCTAGGATGCCGTTCGTAAGCTCCCCCTCCGGCGAGTCGTCGCCGCGGTCGTTGAGGGAGCGTAGCTTGCAGCCGCGTTCCGCGAACTCTTCCCGCAGCAAATACACGTAAGCCGGCTCCCTGGCGAACCTATCTCGGTCCTGCGCTAAAACTACGGAGACACCGCCAGCTTCGCTATTCTGCACCAGGTTCCGTACCCGATCCATGCCCGGCCGTTGGAGGCTCGCCCCACTGTATCCGGCGTCGGTCACTTCCTCCAGGATCTCGTAACCCTCGTCGGACGCATGCTTCCGCAGCCGCTCTATCTGTTGGCGCAAAGAGTAGCCGCTGTGGGCTTGCTCGTCGGTGGAGACCCGGGCGTAGAGGACGACCTGCTTGGGGCCGTGACCGTTGGTGTTGGGCATCTCTAGCGCCTCTCCTTTAGAAGGTCTACAGGGCGCACTCCCAGAACGTCGGCCAACTTCTTGAGTGTGGCCGGGTTAGCGCCCCCACCTTGCTCGATCTTCCAGACGCTTGTATTAGACACCCCTGCTAGACCCGCCAAGCGCCTCTGACTGAGGCCCTGGTTTATCCGCAGTTCCTGAAGCTTGTCCACATCCACCTCCACAGCTGAGAATTTTACGCGAATATTATACAACATAAGTTGACGTTAAAAGACAAAGGTGGTAGAATATAAGCATCGATAAAGAAATGGCCCCGGCGGTGCTGGTAACACCCCGAGGCCCGGACCACAGAAAGGACCTTCTGTGATCGAGTTGAGTTTAGCGCGTTCTGCCCAAGAGTCCTCGGAGCTGGTTGAGTGCCCCCGGCACGAGGATGAGGATTGCCCCCGCTGCGACGGGTCGGGCTACAGACCCCGTAAGCGCTGCGAGGGGTGCGGAGAGCCTTCTGGCAAGCCTTCGGAGGGGGGCAGGGCGCTCATGGGCCTTAAGAACGCCAGGGGTAAGGACCAACCGATGTGGTGCCTTTTCTGTCACCCGGAGCACAGATACCTCGACGCGGTTTGGAGCGGGCTTGAGAGGATGCGCGACTAGTCTCAGCCGCACTTCGCTTCCTAGGCCCCCCATCCTCCCCGTCGACCCTTACTATGCGGCGGGGAGAATATTTATGCAGTACCCCTAGATGGTGTGGTCGAGGCCTCGGTTCCTACGGTTGAGATTGGGTGTTAATCGTGTGTTGCGACGTAGGTCTACGTGGGTCTATTCAAGGTGCTGCATACGAGTTTCCGAGAATTTCTCTTCTAGGAAGGTGAGTGAATAGAGCTAGTGGGCGAGTCCCCTAGAGGATAGGCGCAAGCTCTCTAGGCATGTGCACAAGGGGCACCCTGTACTTGGAACCAGGCTAATAGGAAACCCCGGGGGCCCGTATATACTGACATGT
>DATHAB010000020.1:0-2393 GCA_035296885.1 Rubrobacteraceae bacterium | reverse complement strand
AGCCCCCGGAGACGCTAGCGGCGACGTCTTCGGGAATACGACTCGGCCGTCCGCTCCCAAGCTTCACGCATCCATGACGGGTGTAGCCCGTCGCGAGCACCTCCTCCCCACGAAGCACCGTGTATCCGAAGGAGAGGGAGGCGCGCTTCAGCTCCGCCAGCTCGGTACGGAGCGTTAACTCATCGTCGAAAAAGGCCGGTCTTTTGTAGTAGACGTGCGCCTCGGTAACGACGAAGCCGTAGTCCCGCTTCTCGAGCTCTCTATAGGAGAGACCGGCAGCGCGGAACCACTCCACGCGACCGATCTCGAAGTAGGAGAGGTAGTTGGCGTTGTTGACCACCCTTTGTGCGTCAGTCTCGGAGTAGCGGACGCAGATCTTCGTCTCGTGTGCCAGTAGGGTCCGCTCCAGCGGCCTTAGCGGCCCTTGAACTCGGGCTCGCGCTTCTCGACGAAAGCGCCCATGCCTTCCCTGGCGTCCTCGGTGCCAAAGAGGAGGGCGAACTGGTCTGCCTCGTACTCGAGGCCGCTCGCGAGGTCTACATCCTGCGCCTTGTTGACCGCGGCTTTGGTATGCCGCACCGCCACGGGGCCATTAGACGCTATCTCTTCGGCGAGTTCACGGGCTTCGTTTAATGCCTCGCCCTCCGGCACCACGCGGTTTACGAGGTTAAACGTGCGAGCCTCCTCCGCATCTATACGTCTCCCCGAGAAGATTAACTCTTTGGCGATTCCCGGCCCCACCAGACGCGGCAAGCGCTGCGTTCCACCCATGCCGGGAAGGATGGCTAAAGTTACCTCGGGGAAGCCGAAGAGGGCATTCTCGGCGGCGATGCGGATGTCGCAGGCCAAAGCCAGCTCGCAGCCGCCGCCCAGAGCGAAGCCGTTTACGGCGGCGATAGTCGGGACGAGGCTCCGGTCCAGAAGCCCCATCGCTTCGTGGCTGAGCTCGGACAACCTCTTCGCCTCTAAAGCGCTCATCTCGTTCATCTCCGCTATGTCCGCGCCCGCCACGAAAGATCTCTCACCAGCGCCGGTGACGATCGTAACCCGCGGTGGGTCTTCCTCGAGGCCGAGGAGGGCTTGCCGGATCTCCTCCAAGACCTGCTGGTTCAACGAGTTGAGCTTCTCCTGGCGATCGACGGTTAGAACCACGATCCCGTCCTCTTCGCGCTCTACCTTTACAAAATCCAACGTGTGCCTCCTTCGTCGACAGCCCGATCAGCCTGTCAGCATCTCAGCTCTCTTCTTTATATTACCGGCGTTGCAAAGGGACCAGCTCGTAGAGGTCTTCTTCGATCTGGACCACGTCGAAACCGGCTTGCTGGAAGTGGTCGGCTTTTTTCTGGTCAAATTCCTGGTCGAGCACGTAGACGGGGCCTGTTCTCGCGGCCTTGCGTGCAGCTCCGACCCCTGTGGAATCGTCGGTCTCATAGCGAGCGTCCGAGTCCTTTAATTTCAAAGGAGCGGGCCAGACTATATCGTTGTAGCGAACCCAAGAAGTATAGAAGGGGTCTATTAGCTTCAGATCCCGCCTCTGTCGCTCTACTAAGACCATGTACCACAGTGGGCTACGGTGGTGCAACACGGTGGCGTTGAGCTTAGTATTTTGGGCCACGGCCTCGATTATCTGGCGTCCCTTGTAGTCCTGGCTGCGGTCTTGCGCCTTATAGGTCTCTTGTAGGCCAACAAGAGGAGCAACGAGCGCCAGCCCCGAGAGCGCGAACAAAGAAGCTCGTTTGAGCATAGGAGATCTAGTTTCCAGATCCCCCGCCCATCTAAGCAGAAAGCCGAGGCCGGCCGCGATCCAGAGGCTAAAGACCAGATGGGCGGGGATGAAGAACACATAAAAATCTTCGACACCGAACTTGAGATACGCGAGTACAAACAAAAGGGTCCCTAAAAAGAGTGTGCCGAGGAGGACCATTGTCGCGCGATCTGTAAGGAGCATGTGAAGGATTCCCAGCACTCCGATCAATACCAGCACCAGGGGGAACTGACCGAAGAGATATTCCCCATAGAGTTGCGCCCGAGAAAAGAAACCCTCGAACTCGAGCGAGGAGACGAGGTGTTGTATGTCGCTGTCGAAGAGCACAGGTAGGTAGCTTGCCCCCGTGATAAGGAGCAGGAAGCGTTCGAGGCTGGAGGGATCCGACTCGTTCAAAGGTGCATCCATTACAGCTCTTACGGGGAGGTAGACGTAAGGAATCAAGCCCACCAGAAAAAGCCCCACACCTTTAAGCAGTAATTTTACGTTCGGCAGCCTCCGCTTGTTGATCAGGTACACGAAGGCCACTCCAGCCGGTATGAGCAGCCCGCACGTTAGATGGTGGGTGAGCGATAGACCTACCAAAAACGCGCTCAATAGAAGGTAACGATCCTCTCTGCGGTCCCTC
>DATHAB010000019.1:0-6300 GCA_035296885.1 Rubrobacteraceae bacterium | reverse complement strand
TTATTACCGGAAGGCCGGCTCGTCGTCGTTCCGGAGGCGGCCCACGTAGCGAACTATGGTGCGCCTTCGAAGCTCGCGTGCGCTAGCCGGGCGTTTCTGAAGACGGTAGGTAAGTTCCACAAAGACCATCCTTCAGGCGGGTCGCAGCCTATCTAGACAATGCTAACGCTATGACGGCGGAACTTGGCAGAGTACAAATTACTGTATTTGAATATATTCAACGATGAGATAATTCAGGAGTCATTGTCGACTTAGCTCCTTATAACGTTCGCTAACTTTCCGCCCGACCGCTATAGGAGATATAGACCAAGCACTACGATGGCGGTTTGGCTTCTCTCCGTAGCCCCTACAAAGACGCTGGTGTTAAACATCACATGCCGGAAGAGCCTCGAGGTGGAAGCTCAAGCAAGCTCACTGCTCCTAAAACCGTCGAGTAAAACTCTCCGAGAGAGGGTTATCCTTGGATCTCCACCACCTGATGGTTCTCGCAGAACGGGCAGACGAAGCTCTCCGCATGATAGGCGCCATAGACCTCGGTGCTATTCAACAAGACCGAGACAGCGATTGGAGGCTCAGGACTAACATATCCGCAGATATCACATCGCTTCCTATAAGTAACCAGGCTCGTATGAGATCCCTCGTAGTCCTTGACTATTTCCGCACCCCTGATAGCTACCGCCACTCCGTTACCTCCCTGCGATTAACTTAAAAAGTTGTCCTATTATGCCGTGAGTAGCGCCAGGTTGCCAATCGAAGGAGGGATTAGGGATCGTTCTCGCCCCAGATCAGTAACGTTGGTGCTTCGATGAATCGCAGATCCTCCCTCACATCCTCGGATAAAAGGTTTCTGGCCACACGCAGGAGGTTGACAGGTCCGGTCCTTAAGGCGTCGTACGCGAGGACCGGCAAAAAGCTCGGCGCCGCGTAGCGAGCCGTCAGGAGGAGCGGAACGAGGTGTCCAAACAGTGAACGATCCGCCGGCGTCCCGGCGGGTGCGACCAGGACGAGCCGCCACACAATCTCGGGTTGTTGCGCCGCTAGCCAAAGGCAGATATAGCCACCCATCGAGTGGCCAATCAGATGAACCTTTTCTAGAGCTACGGCCTCCATCCAGGCTACCAGCCAAGAAGCGGTCTCGGTGAGTACGAAGCGGCGACGGAGGCGGGCATTGTCCCAAAGCCTGGAAGGTCCACGAGGTAGACCCGGTACGCCTTAATCAGAGCTGGGAGGTTGTGGCTCCACCAGCGGGTGAAGCCGGAGAGCCCGTGTACCAGGACCGCCGGGTGGCCATCACCCGCTACCTCGTCGGGGACAGGATGCCCTTCCACCCAGGCTTCGCGCTCGTATACTTCGATGTTACTCCCCTGAGGGGAACGTCTCCGGCGGCTCGCCGTCGTCGCTTGGTTGTATGCGGAGCGGGTGTAGCGCCTTGGTTTGGTCAAGATACAGAAAGGCGTCGTAGCGGCGGGGGAGCACCGTGGATACGTAGTTACCGTAACGCTCGTAGGCGGGTTCGTAGACCACGCCGATAGCGCGGTGCCCCCGCGGCTCCCAGAGGCTATTTGAGTTGTCCTTTGCTTCTGGGAAGATGAGCAGCTTATCCTCTTCGCTCGCACGATGGAGGACGTCCTCCCAGCTCCCCTCCCGGGCCGGAGGAACTGTCATAGGCCGCATAGGAGCGCCCCACTGCGCACCGGCTATGACTCTGCCCTGGTACGAACCGAGGCCGACCAGCACCACGTCCTCGTCCCCCCGTTGCTCACGTACGAGCTGGCCGACGTTCACCATGCCGACATCAGCCATATCGGTTGCCCGGGCGTCGCCTATATGAGTGTTATGTTCCCAGACGATCGCCTTGGCCTCCGGCCCCTGCATAAGGCGTTCGAGGGTTTCGGCCATGTGGTGATCGCGCACGTTCCAGGATGACGAACCACCGCGCACCATGGAGCGGTAGTACCGCTCTGCGCCCCTCACCACCAGCGCGTTCTGCTCGGCGTTAAAGCGAGACTCCGGGTCGTCCCGATACTCCGGGAGCCTATCGCGTAGCTCCGAGAGCATCTCCATGACCTCGTCCTCGCACGAAGCCGGAACGGACGCCGTCGCCCTGGCGTACTTCTGGGCATCCTCGTCGTACGGCTCGAAGCACCTGTAGGCACGGCGCGCGGTCTCAACAGCCTCGGGGTCGACGCGCTCGAGATACTTTATGATCGCCTCCATCGACTCCCACAGGCTGTAGACGTCCAACCCGTAGAAGCCCACCCTCTTTTCCTCCGGCAGCCCGTCGTTGTGCTGCCGGAGCCACTCGGTAAGCTCGACGATCTCCTCGTTAGCCCACATCCACGTCGGCCAGCGATCGAAGACGCTCAATACCTCGCGGGCGCTCTCTCCCGAACCAGGATAGCCTTTTACGTAGCGGTTGACCTCGTAACAGTCCGGCCAGTCTCCCTCGACGGCGATAAACGAGAACCCTTTCTCGCGGATTAACCGTTCGCTGATGCGGGTTCGCCACGTGTAATACTCTGATGTGCCGTGCGAGGCCTCCCCCAAAAGTACGCACCGCGCGTCACCGACCCGGTCTAGGAGCGGGCCGAGATCCTCCGCCCCCCGGAGCGAATACTCCATCCCCCGAACCAGTTCGGCCAACTCCGCAACGCCTCGCGTATCGCGCTCAATCAATCGTTTCTGCCTCGCCCTCATCTCGGGCACCTCCTTCAGATCTCAGTTTACCCGGTATCGCCCGCTGGCCCCAAGTAGCGTACAAACCAGGCGACGGCCAGTCTCGCGACCTCTTCCAGCGCCCCCGGCTCCTCGAACAGGTGCGTCGCCCCCGGCACGATTTCGAGCTTCTTCTCCGCGCGCAGCTGCCCCAAAGCCTCCCGGTTCATGTCGATCACGGGACGGTCGTTCCCCCCGACGATCATAAGCGTGGGCGCCGCGACGCGGGGTAAGGCGTCTCCCGCCAGGTCGGGGCGACCGCCGCGCGAGACGACCGCGGCGACGAGCTGCGCCCGGATTGCCGCCGCGACCAGCGCGGCCCCGGCCCCGGTGCTGGCGCCGAAGTAGCCTACCGGAAGGTTCTGCGTCTCCAGATTCTGGGCGATCCAGTCGGTGGCGCCTACAAGCCTTTGGGCGAGCAACCCGATATCGAATCGGAGCTGTCGCGTATGCAGGTCCATCTCCTCCTCCTCAACCGTGAGTAGGTCGATGAGCAAGGTCGCCAGGTTCGCCTCGCGCAAGGTCCGTGCGACGTAGCGGTTGCGGGGGCTGTGTCGGCCGCTACCGCTACCGTGCGCGAACAGCACGACCCCCCGCGCCTCATCGGGGACGTCCAGGCTTCCCTCGAGCACGACGGAACCCACAGAAACCCGGACGGGCAGCTCTCCTGTATCGGATCCTGAGGTTCTACCCATCGGCGTACCCACTACTCTGCAGTACTACGCTGGGCATTTTTGAGTAGCTTGATGACCTCCTCGTCCGGTACCTGCTGGAAGTTTCGGTACCAGATACTTATAGCCATAAGGTCGAAAGGCGTCTCTATGCAGACTAGATCGTCGACTTCTGAGCTAATGGCTTCGGTCGTCTGCGCGGCGCATACGGGTACGGCAAGGACGAGACGTCGTGGGTCTCGCTCGATGAGGGCTCGGATTGCCGCCCAAGCTGTTACGCCGGTCGCGAGGCCATCGTCTACCAGGATTGCGGTCCGCCCCTGAACTTCGGGTTCGGGGCGGTCGCCGCGTAAGAGACGTAGGCGGCGTTTTATCTCTGCCGTCTCCCTTTCCGCTACCCGCTCGATGTACTCTTTGGGGATGTCTAGAGCCTTGACTGTACGCGCGCTGAGGACACGCACCCCCCCTTGCGCGACCGCGCCGATGCCAAGCTCTGGGCGTCCTGGCGCGCAGAGCTTGCGCGCTATAAAGACATCGAGCGGCGCTTCTAATAAACGGGAGATCTCGTACCCCACCGGGACACCGCCCCGCGGCAAGGCGAGGACTATTGGGTTTTCGTCCCGGTACCAGGCCAGCCGCTCGGCTAGCTGTCGGCCGGCGTCTTCTCGATCTCTAAAGCGCTTTCTCTTCACAGCCAATGGTCTCTCTAATACCTCAACCGCAAGCCTTGAAACCTGCCACGTCGCGCCTCGTACCCACCGGCCGCGCAGATCGCTCTCTCTACCCGCCATCTCAAGCGGTGAACCTCAACCCTTAACCACGATCAGAGGCCGCAAACGGGCCACCTTCCGCCCTATCCCCGCACCGTGTGTCGTCTCGACGACTTCAGCTGCGTCCTTGTACGCCTCGGACATCTCCTCGTCCACCGTGGCCCTACTGACGGCCCGAACCAGGATCCCCATCTCCCCCATCTCCCGCACTAAGTTGCGGCCCTTCGCCGCCTTCTTCGCCTTTTTCCGGCTCATCTTACGCCCGGCCCCGTGCGCGCTAGATCCGAAGGTCTCGTCCATGGCCCCTTCGGTGCCGACCAAAACAAAGGAGTAGCGACCCATGTCTCCGGGCACGAGGACCGGCTGCCCTACCAAACGGTAGCGCTCCGGCAGCTCTTCTATTCCGGGGCCAAACGCGCGGGTAGCGCCCTTGCGATGCACCAGCACCTCTCTGCCGTTGTGCTCCTCGAACTTAGCGTTGTTATGCGCGAGGTCGTAGAGCACCTTCAGGTGATGCTCCTCCGAGTCGAAGCCCACCACCTCGAAAGCCCGCCGCGTAAGGTGGGAGATGAGTTGCCGGTTCGCGAAGGCGAAGTTGGCCGCGGCGGACATGGCTCCGAGGTAAGCTTCGCCTTCAGGACTCTCTACGGGGGCTGCGGCGAGCTGGCGATCCACGAGCTCGATACCATAACGCTTCGCCGCCTCTATAAAGCGCTCGACGTAGTCCTGGCAAACCTGGTGCCCGAGGCCGCGGGAGCCGGTGTGGATCAGGACGGTGATCTGCCCTAAAACGAGTCCGAAGGCTTGGGCCACGTCGTCGTCGTAGATCTCGTCTACATACTGCACCTCGAGGAAGTGGTTGCCCGAACCGAGCGTTCCGAGCTGGGAGGCGCCACGCTCATACGCTCTCTCGGAGACGCGCTCGGGGTCCGCGCCTGGGGGAAACTGGCCACCCGCTTCGATATTCCTTAGGTCCTCCGGCTCCCCATACCCTCGCTCCACGAGCGGGGCAGCCCCTCTAACCAGTATCTCTTTAAGATCTGTCCTGCCGAAAGCAGCGTCCTTACGGCTCGAGCCTACCCCCACCGGGATGCTCCTGTAGAGCGCGTCCGCCAG
This sequence comes from Rubrobacteraceae bacterium, assembly GCA_035296885.1. Lineage (GTDB taxonomy): Bacteria > Actinomycetota > Rubrobacteria > Rubrobacterales > Rubrobacteraceae > Rubrobacter_F. Next base: position 1,028 of record DATHAB010000019.1, on the reverse strand, counting down.
ACGCTCCTTGTTTGGATCAAGATCCTCCCGGGTCAGTTCTGAGACCAAAAGCCGTACACCGCAGTTGATGTCGAAACCCACACCGCCGGGGCTGACCATACCTCCTTTCTCCGGGTCGAACGCCGCAACCCCGCCTATTGGGAAGCCGTACCCCCAGTGTATGTCGGGCATGGCCAACGCTGGTTCGACTATGCCGGGCAGCGTCGCCACGTTCTGAAGCTGGCGCAACGAGGCGTATTCCTCGGCTTTGAGGTCCTCCAGAATACTCTCGGAGGCATAGAACGTCGCGTCTACCCGCATCTTCCCCTCCCTGGGGATGCGGTACTTGAACCCGGAGAGGTGTTCGATCTTCAAGGCGGCTCCTTTCGGTAGGCGATCAAACGTCCAGGATCACCCGGGCTCGCCATCTCTCCTCCTCGCGTACCACGGCCAGTCCGTGGAACGTCGCGCCCTTTATCTCACCCTGCCATCCGCAGCCCTCGAGGTCCAGCGGAGAGCCTGCAAGGAGCGCATCTGCAGAGAAGGCTTCGGCACCGTCCTCCCGGACCCAAACCTTCGCGCTTGCCGGAACGAATCCGGCATCCTGGACTAGATAGATGAGCTCGTTTATCCAGCGCACCAGGAGCGTCTCCAGGTCGGGGGCCGATATATGCATCGAACGCTCTTCTTCTCCCTGCTCCGATGGTCGCTCGAACCCCGTTAGGAGCAGCGCACGCCGCGCCTCGTCGAACAGGGCCTCGAGCGTCAGGGCCTCTATCTCGAAGCCTACATCCGCGGTATGATCCAGCATACGGATCATCATTCGAAACGCTCGGCTCTTTCAAGTTTTATGGGCTGAATCCTTCCTGCTCGGGCTCCTCAATCAGGTCCTCTACCGCTTCGTTTGGGTCAAAGTGATCCGGCTCAACAAGGGTCGAACCGCAGTTGGGGCACCTGATCTGCTCCTCTCCAAAGTCAAGAAGGGCATCCATCCTCGCCTGGTGCTCCGGAAACACGCTCTGGCACACCGAACACACGAACTTCGTGTC
>DATHAB010000018.1:0-9815 GCA_035296885.1 Rubrobacteraceae bacterium | reverse complement strand
CCTAACGCCGTCGGTGCTCATGTCCTGCCCACCTCCGCGAAGACGAAGGTCTCGATGTTAGACATACTCTCCCTCCCATATTAGTGCTCATCGCCAACCTCACCCAAAAAAGGAGATAATACGTTACGACTCTCGTAACATTACGTTACGACTCTCATGACATGGTTTCATCGCCGTTAACTTTATGTTGAATCTCTGTTAAGTGTGGCGGTACTACCCAAGCACCGGTGGCTCTACGGCGATATTGGCGTTTATCGGATCTCTGCTGAAGTCGTTGCGGGATCTGACGCTGTAGTGTAGTGTGCAAGGGATGCTTGAGCATTGCTAGCTGCGCGTTAGGGCAACCCCACGAGTACCCAGGAGGAGTCGTTTGAGCAATACCGATAGGTCTGAGCGCCTGCAGAGTGCGTACAGTGCTAGTGACAGCCAGGAGGCTGCGGAGCTCTACGACTCCTGGGCAGAGGATTACGAGCGGAGCGTGTTGAGCTGGGGGTACGCTACCCCTGCGGTTGCAACCTGGTTCCTTGGTCGCTATGTGAATCCTAAAGACGGGATGTTGCTCGACGCCGGTGCGGGCACCGGGATAATGGGTGAGATCCTCGCGCCGCTCGGCTACAGGGATCTAACCGGCATAGACGTCTCGCCCAATATGCTGGAGTTCGCCCGCAAGAAGGGCGTATATAAGGACTTGCGCGAGATGGAGCTCGGCGGGCAGCTGGACCTCCCAAGCGACGCCTTCGCCGCCGTCATAGCAACAGGCGTCTTCGCCGCAGGCCACGCCCCGCCCGAGTCCTTCGAGGAGTTGATCAGGGTCACCAAACTTGGCGGGCACTTGGTCTTCAGCGTCCGCACCGACGTGTACCTAGACGGAGGCTTTAAAGAGAAGCAAGAAGCACTCGAAAGAGAGGAAAGGTGGCAGCTGGTCGAGATGACCGAGCCCTACGCGCATCTGCGTTTCGAAGATCCTGACCTCAAGGTCCGAGTCTTCGCGTACCGGGTGCGTTAATACACCCGCAGCCGCAACCTTAAACCGCCACTATGTCCCGAGCCTCGGGTACCTCGCGACGGATCAAACTCTCTATAGCGTACACAAAGTCTAGCTGTGAGAGCGGGCATCCCCCGCACGCCCCTAGCATCTGAATGCTCACCTTACCGCTCGCCTCGTCACACTCGACTATCTTGGCGTCTCCACCGTCGGCTTTGAGGGCAGGGCGCACCTTATCAAGGGCCTTCTCGATGCGGCTTCGCATGTCCTTTGAGGCGTTCATCTGATCTCCGATTATATAGGAGTATTTTAAGTGTACGACTGAGGAGTATTTTAAGTGTACGACTGGCGATTACAGGGCTGGTAGTATGAATAACCCCCGCAAGGAGAGAGATCAGGCCTTAGAGCGCCTCGCGGAAGGACGTTCACGTGGACAGTAAGAAAGAACAGACACTCCTCGTCATCGATGCCCCAGAGCACAATGCTGCGGCATACCACCTCTCAGGCTTTCTCGCGCCGGACCCCGTGATCTGTCTGCGCGTGGCGAACAGAAAATATCTGGCAGTCTCCTCGATGGAGTACGGCCGGGCCAAAAGGGAGGCGCAGGCGGATGAGGTCCTATCCTTCGATGAGCTCGGGGTTATGGACCTCGCGAAGGAGCTAAAAAGCGGGGGTCGGGCCCTAGCCGCTGCGGCCGCCAGCCTCCTCAAAGAGCTTAAGGTCACATCCTCCCAGATCGCCGTGCCACCGTCTTTAGGCATCCTCTACGCCGACGAGTTGCGCGCCCGCGACCTTTCGGTGTCACCTGACGCCAGGCTCTTCGCGAACCTGCGACGCTCAAAGACCGAGGAAGAGATCTCCTACATACAAAAGACACAAAGGGCCGTCGAAGAAGCCTGCGCCCGCGCCGTCGAGCTCCTCGAAGATTCGAGGGTAGCGGAGGACGGCACTCTACTTTATGGAAACGAGACCCTTACCAGCGAACGCCTGCGCGCCGAGATAGATATCGAGCTTTTGAAGCGTGGCTGCGTAGCCGACGGCACGATAGTCGCCGGGGGCTCTCAGGCTGCCGACCCCCACGAGAGGGGACACGGTCCACTCAAGGTCGGCGAACCTATCATCCTCGACATCTTTCCCCTCGACAAAAAAACCCGCTACTACGCCGACATGACCCGCACCTTCGTCAAGGGCGAGCTGAGTGACGAGCTACAGAGCATGTACGATGCGGTCCTCGAGAGCCAGGAGGCGGCCCTCTCCACGCTTCGGGCCGGCATAAACGGCCGCGAGGTCCACAAAAAGGTCTCCGACAGTCTGCACGAGGCCGGGTACAAGACGCTTCAGCACGACCAGAAGCCCGGAGAGCCGTTGCAGGAGGGCTTTATACACGGTACGGGTCATGGGGTGGGTTTAGAGGTCCACGAAGCCCCTCGCGTCTCTACCGTCGACGAGGAACTCGTCCCCGGCGACGTCGTTACCGTAGAGCCCGGCCTCTACTACCCAGAGGTAGGTGGCGTCCGCATCGAGGATCTAGTAGTGGTGACGGAAGACGGCTGCCGCAACCTCACAAATTTCCCGAAGGAGTTCAAGATCTAGGGGTGAAGGATTACTCCCGTACTAGCTCGGGCGTGGTCTAGTAAATGAGGACCTACACTGGTACCGGGCAATCGAAGCGTCTATGCCTGCTTTCCTCTCAGAGTACACGCTACACGATTCGTACTGGATCGGGATTCATCTACGACCGAACTTCTAGGCCACAGCCCTAATGAGGCGGGATACACTCTGGACCGCCAGCAGGGTGACTTACCCCGGAGACCTGGTATCTGAGTGGCCAGTTTTGCTAACCTAGTTTGAGCGTGCGTACGAACCTTTACTTCGTATCCCAGCGGAGAAAAGCAAGGTATGCTTTCGGGGCTTACCGAGACGATCACTAACGTCGAGTCGGCATTGCTTTCCCCAGGCCAACGCGAGATGATGCTGGAGCACATTCTGCGAACTCAGACTAGCAGCCCGGACAGCACTCAAGGAGTTATTGCTAGACGATATGCTTCACCGCACGAGCTTCTCGCCCGTATTCCGCTCTTGAGTGGAGATTTGACACGGAGGAGCTGCGTGCTTCCTGTGTCTCGACAGGCGCAGAGAGGTGCTAACTATCCTGGATCTGTGACTAACCACAACGGGCGTTTAGATTTCGCCACCACTCCCGACGTAGTAACGAAGCACCTCGGCGGCTTCTTCGCAGCACACGTCCCGCACGACAGAGATACCGGGACATTCTAGCTCCCCAACCCACTCCGGTAAGGGTTGCTTAACCAGCGGGAACCTCATGTGTCACCTCCTTCCGTGAAGCCAAAACGAGGCTCGACCACTCTTGAGGAGAGCATATCGTAGCAAGATCCCAACGAGCGCTCGACGGGATGCTAGAGTTGAACAAGTACTACAGCCAGTCAGGAGTAAACCTTGAACAGCAAGCCCATAAACGAAGCTATCTCCTTCTCAGAGGAGAAGATGAAGAAGAACAGCCTCTTCGATTCCCCGCATCTCTTCTACGACGTGTACTGTCTTTTGCCCGGCCAGCACCAGAAGGTGCACGCACACGAGGGCTCCGACAAGGTCTACTATGTCCTCGAAGGCGCCGGCCGCTTCACGGTGGGCGACGACGAGCGGGACCTACCTAGAGGTCACGCCGTCCTCGCTCCCGCCGGAGAGTCTCACGGCGTCCGCAATGCGTTCGACGAGCCCCTGGTACTCCTCGTGACCATGGCCCCAAAGCCCTCTTAGACGTGCCCTATTACCGCAAGAGATAATCTGCCGCTATCATCTAGCCCGACGTTGCCGGCTCTGCTTGAGCTATATCACTACAGCTATAGATCATTGGTCATCTGGACCGCTTGCGCGCCTCAGCATCACACAGGTTCGCGCCGTATGGCAGCTCGTAAAGCCTTTCAGAACCCATTGTGTAGTTCCGCTCGGAATAAGAAGGCAGAAAGCAACAAGCGCATAGAACGAAACTCTCTTGGTCCACGACGCGCGACCTTCTTCTCGGATATTTCGACGCTCCCCACCCTCTTCGGGTTCTTGCCTCGCAACCCTTCGCAAGCCGAAGATGAGGCCCAAACCTACCATCCACATCAACAAGTTGAAGTACTGAGCCGTCCCGACGCCGAACCAGTAGGAGTCGTAGTCACGAAAATAGTCCGTAAACAACCGGAGCAAGCCATACCAGAACACGAAGTGTCCCAGAAGAAGTCCCGGAGGACGATGTGGATCTCTTCGCACGTAAAGCAGAATGGGAACGATCGATAGATCCTTGACACCTTATAAAGAGCAACGGGATGCCTGTAGTACGTCGCGTACAGGAACTCTACCGCCCAGCCCAGGTCTATAACCGACCCTTTGGTCTCGCCATTGATGTGGTTCTCGACTCGCCCCAATGCCAGGAGAATAGCTCCAGGAATAACGATTTCGTCCGCGATCCCCAGAAAGCTTTTGTTTCGCGACCAGCAGAAAAGAGTTGTTCCGACAACGGCTCCTAAAAAACCTCCCTAAGTGGCTATGCCTCCTTGCCACAACTCGGTAGTTGCCGAGGATGCTCCTTGTAGTAATCCTACTCGTAGAAAACGACATCAAACCCCCGTCCGCCCAGGAGAACGCTCACCGCGAACTGCAGAGAAAAGCCGAGGACATCGCGTGGGCTCCAACCTAAGCGTTCCCTTCTTCGGCGTATCCATTGGTTGATGATCAGAAGTCCGATCGCGTAAGACAGCTCGTAATACCACAAGAGAACCGCTCCGATCTCGAACAGCACCGGGTCCATCTAGCGAATCAAGGCCGCCAGTTTTGGCAACGTTCTTATACTTCTTCTTGCCCTCTTACCTCTTCTCCTCTACCTTCTTTGTGTTTCCCGATATATGCTTAATATCCAACCGCTACCCCTTCACCCCTCGGATCTGCCCCTCCCGTGAACCGGACCGTCTTGCCTCCGGTATCGTACTCGACAGTAAGGCCGTGAGCGTTACCGAGCCCACTCTGCGCGCGAACGCTCTCTACGCGAACGTTGTGACCCTTGACTGCTAACTCGCTACGAACAGGCCCCGGTATGCTGCTCTCGACCGCAAGCACATCCGGTTCTATGAAACTTACACGGGGAGCGGCGATGGCTTGCTGGATGTCCATATCGAAGTCTACGAGGTTCATCAGCATCTGTGGCGTAGTTTGCAGGATGTTATAGCCGCCGGGAGTTCCTATCGCGGCCCAGGGTCTCCCGTCGCTCATAATAAGTACCGGAGCGACTCCGATGAGTCTTTGACGGCCAGGAAAGGCATCTAAAGGGTTTCCTTTCGGCTCGAAGGTAGAATACGCGATAGAGTCGTTGAGCCAGATACCCGTATCCCGCGGCATGATCCTGCTTCCGAAAACGTTGCCTATGGTTTGCGTCGCGCTGACTATGTTCCCCTGTTTGTCCGCCACGACGAAGTGCGTGGTGTGTTCCTGCCGGTTGGAGGAACTTGCAAGCGTATTAAATGTCGGGGGCGGTACATATAGTGTTGCTTGCGAAGGATTTATCCTCGCGGCTTGTTCGGACCAGTACTCCTCCGAGAGCAGCAGGTCCAGCGGCGTTGGCTGTTCCTCCGGGTCGGCGGAGTACCTGAGACGCGCCCAATACGCCCGCTTTGTGACCTCGGCGAACGTGTGTAGGTACTGGGCGCTGTTGTGATCCGGTGCTTCCCAATCGAACTGACTCATCATTCCCAGCCGGAGGAGCGCGCCCCACGAAGTAATCGGGGGGGATGACGTGACTACTTCGTAGCCCCGATGATCTACGCTGATGGTATCCTGCCACCTAGCGCGGTTGTTGCGCAGGTCGTCTATGGTCAAGAAGCCACCGGTTTCATGCATGGCAGTGTCGATAGCTTGGCCCAACTCACCGCCGTATACTGCTTCGGCACCCTGCTCGGCGATAAGGGTTAGGGATCTCGCCAGATCCTTCTGTACGAGACGCTCTCCCGCTCTCAAAGGTACCCCGTTGCTCCCGTAGAAGCTTCTCGCGTGCTCGGGGAAGGCGGAAAACTCCGACCCTATCCATCCGGCGGCGATCTCGTCGAGGACGAACCCTCCCTCGGCGAGGTCGATGGCGGGATCGAAGAGGCGTCGCCACTGGAGAACACCGTAACCCTCCCAAAGGGTCTCCCAAGCGTCCACGCTGCCCGGCGTAGCGACGGCTTTAGCACCTCGTCGGTTTAATAGATAGTTTGAAGTTGGAGGATGAAACGCGTCTGGCTCTAGTCTCGCAGGCTGCCTGCTGCCGGCGTCAAGAGAACGGGCCTCGCCTTTTTCAGCGTCATAAATAATGACGGTTCCGTACCCGCCGATACCGGACATGAACGGTTCCACAACGTTCAAGGCAGCGGCGACTGCAACGGTCGCATCGAACGCGTTGCCCCCCTCGGCTAGGACCTCTAACCCCGCCTGGGTAGCGAGCGGATGGGCGCTACTGACCATGCCAGAGCTGCCAAGCGCCGGGCTGCTCAAGGTGTTCTCGGTAGGTTCTATGGTTGAAGCGACGGTGGGCGTCGAGGCGGTAGTAGGCTCGTTACTTTTCTCGTTGTCCAGGCCTTCCTCCCATTGTTGCAGGGAGGTAGTCTCTTCCACAACGCCCTCCTCACGAGAGGCGCCGTCCGGGGTTATCACGGGTTGATTACCACCGCAAGAGCTCAGGATCCCAACTACCAGCGCCACGACAAGCATCCTTCTCAAAAACGCGCTCCCTGAAAGTTTATAACTATCGGGTCAGTTTATAACTATCGGGTCAGCCGTAGGTGTAACAGCAGTCGCGCAAAAAACAACCAAACAGATCGTGGGACGCAAGAGCGGCAAGAGGTAGGGTTTGTCTGAGGCGACGCTCCTTATTATTAAAGTGCTTAACTATTCGCCGCTTCGGGCGGTTCGAGGTGCCGACGCTCGCTCCTCACCAACTGCTCTAGTGATGCCGGGAAGTGATCGTACCCCTGCTGGGTTCTTCTCTGGGGCTCCTTCCAGGCTCCTTACCTCATGAGGACCAGCTGGCGGCTACCCAAGTCGATTCCGCGGAAGCCTCGCGTTCGGCGACGACCTCGCCGTCGGCCACGATCTCCAACTTCAGGGTTCCTTCGGCGGGCAGCGTTTTCCGGAACGCGGCGGACACGCTACCAGAGACGCTATCCTCGACCTTCAACTCGTAATCCGTGGGTTCAGTCCCGAGGGTGCCGTCTAGAGCCTGCGTCGCCTTGGCAGGCTCTCCGTAGCCACCGGAGTAGCGAGTACTCGGCGTGGCCGACACCCTCACCACCACGTCCACCTTGCTCGCCGCTTCTTCGGTCGGCCATGCAGGACCAGCCGGGCTGGGCGATTGGCGTATGCTTTCGGTAGAAGCCACTCCGGTCTCCTCGCCTGGCTGCTGGTGGGCATCCGCCGGTGGCAGGCTCGTCAGGAAGCCTGTAGCCACGAAAATGCAAAGGGCCAGAACCAGCTCAATACTCACGACGCGACCGAATGGTCCTCGCCCCCGTAGCAGCAGGTTCGTGCCACCGGCTGCGAACAGGAACACCGCTAACCCCAGCTTTATCATCAGGGCGCGACCGTATGGTGTGCCTAGCAACCCCTCCACGCCTGGTACATGAAGCAGGATCGCGTACGTGCCGGTGACGATGAGGGTCATGACGGCGAGGGTGGCTATCTTGGAGAAGTGACGCACGGTACGGCCAAGCAGCTTCACCCGCGTCTCGGTCGGTACCGCTCGCAACGGCCCGATCAGGAGTACCGGGAAACCGAGCAGGCCCCCCATCCACACCGAAGCCGCCACGAGATGGAGCCAGTCAGCGGCGAACGGGAGGAGGTACCCTTCGGCGGCCGCGTGGCTCTGCTGGGTGAGGGTCACGAGCAGGAAGGCTGCGACGCCGGCTGCGGCCCACCAATAGGTGCGTTTTCGCCGCTGAAGCGCGTACGTTGCTACAGCAGCCACGAGTAGGCCCAACCCGAGCCTTGCGATCCAGAGCAAACCTACCCGCGTGCCGAACAGCGCTTCTGCTAACAGCCCGAGGCTTAAAGTCTCGCCGGAAGCGCGCACCGCGTACACGGGGAGTTCGACCAGCCCAGCGACGACGAGCAAGCCGACCAGCAACCATATCCAGCGCAAGAACAAGGGGAGGACTCTCTCCCCTTTATCATCCTCTGCCCAGTTGGCCGGGAGCCAGACCAGCACCGTGAAAGCTACCAGACCGGCGAGGAACACGACGGCTCCTTGAGCTGTACCGTGGGCTAAGCCCGCCAGCAGTTCCTGTGAAGGGAGTGATATGGACGGGTGCGCTTCGTGGTGCGCTCCTTGCGCCCTGGCGTAGCCTGCAGGCCACGTGGCTGCCAGCCCAAGTATAGATACCCACCCCAAAACAACCGCGATGCGCGCGTACAGTTTCATGGCGGTTAGCTCTACGCTGCGCCTTTGCGTCGGCGCAGTAGCGTCAACGCCAGCAGTATTAAGGCGCCAAGCCCTAGGCCTACAAAGTGTATGTAGTGACCTACTGAATTCGCTCCTTCTTGCTCTGTGGACCGCTCTATCGGCTCTATAGGTTCCTGGGTGGCTTCGCCGGCACCGGCTACGGAAGCGTCCACGACAAACTCGTACACCCCACTGACGGGGTGACCGTCGGCCGAGGTTACGCGCCATTCCACTATATAAGAGCTTTCAGGCAGCTCCTCAAGGAGATCTACAACCAAGAGCCTGCGGTTGTTAGGGGCTATCCGCGCGTCGTCCTCGTCCACACGGTCACCTCCCTGATCTTGCACCTTTATGGGATCGAACTCGGCCTCTACAGGCTCACTAAACAGAACTTGCACCTGCTCCGGGGGTTTTGCAAGTGCATCCCCATCGGCGGGATACGTCTCCACCAACCTCGCGTGGGCCAAAGCGGGACCACATGACAGAAGCAGCCAGACGGCCGACAGCCCTAGAAGGGCTGCCAGCCGCCGCGTGCCTGATGTTGTGGTCACTACTTGTTCCTGCGTAGCAGCGCCACCGTCGCCACGATCAGGGCCAGGATACCGACGCCGAGGCCGCCGTAGGCCACGATCGGGGTGATCGTGCCCGTGCTGGAGAGAGCTTCAGAGCCTGACTTCTGCAGTGCGGCACCATTATGTCCGCCTTCGGCGCCACCCTCGGCGACCCTGACCACAGACGCCGGCTCCTCAGAGTCTTCCGGACCAACCCACTCCACAAGGCTACCGTCGTCGTACGTCTGGAACGCCCTCCAAGGGTACTCTCCGGGCTCCTCCGGGGTCTTTCCCTGGACATCGAACTGCTGGAACTCGGTTGCCCCGATCTCCCCTCCCGACCAGGTGATAGCCCTAACGGCGCCAGCTTCTTCTTCGAGTTCGTAGTCCCAGCTGGGCATCGGCTGCACCCGAGAGACCGTGAACCCCTCCGGCACCTCGACCCTGACCTCGGTTGTAGGTATGTCCTTCTCAGTAGGTACCCGCACCGTGAATACCTCGAAGTTGTCTGCGGGAACCTCTTCTGGCAGGATCCTAACGTGGGCCCAGGCCACGCCGGCCGCGGCAAGCAACAGGCAGGTTACCAATAGCAGCACCCATAGCCATCTGGTTCTCACTCGACAAAACCTCCTTACCATTCGTTTGTAAGCGACCACTCCATCAATCAGTTAGCTGCCGAACCCGAGGGCATCCTCGATCCGTCCCTCGTACACGCCCCTTGGGGCTTACCAGAGTGGCGGCCGCTCTCTTACCGTATCGTTCAGGAGTAGGTCGTCGGTTATCTACCTTCGTGGCAGTCGACCAGGAG
>DATHAB010000017.1:0-6033 GCA_035296885.1 Rubrobacteraceae bacterium | reverse complement strand
AGCACTGGGCATAAGTCTAAGGGGGACTGGGCATAACTAGCCTAATACAACAAGCAAACCGGATAGAGGAGGAGAAGAAGTGCAGAACATAATAGGGCTTCTGGTAGGACTCATCGTCATCATCGTACTCATCTACCTCCTGATGAACCTCTTATAAAGCAGTGGGGGATTCCGGCTTCCGTTTATACATCTCGCGCTCCTGGAGTTGTCACTATTTGTTCAAAGTTGTTACGTTTAGTTAAGCGTTAGCCCCGTTTTGCCATTATTTTGTAAAGCACTGGTATCCTCTCTTTGGGCACAAGAAAGCACAAGGGGAAGGAAAGGTGTACAAACTATGTCGCAAGACACTACAGCCGAGGGTATCCTAGAGCGCCTCAGCGACCTGAAGAACAACCCACAGGAGACTCTCGTCCCGTACGAGAGGTTTGCCGCGAGCGGCGAGCTCTACTACTTTACCCCTGGCGGCTTCCTCTACCGTAGAGACCCTGGCACGGAAGAAACTGGGGGATACTTCTGCGGCTACCTCACCGATAAGGTCTGGCGTTATAGGACCAATGCGCGACAGAATCGTCGAGAGGCAGCGTAAGGGAAGCTTCTCCTCCTTTCACAACTTCTTCAACGCCCGGCCGCTTGGACTCCCCCGAAAGGCGGCCGGGCTTTTCGCTGCAGGCTCCATAACTCACCCGGCTGGTTAAGGGGTGGACGTCGTCCGGGAGTATGAGCTTTACCCATAGTGCCTCTCTTTGGCCCCAATATACCCATTATGGTCGCCGGGGCTTGTAGGCTATTCACGAGCCTCCTAGAAGGTCTGTTCTAGTAAACTCGATCAACGTTGCTAAGCCTCGTCGACGAACGAAACCTCGTAGAGGTAGGGTTCGAACCTTTCGGCTATCTTCGCTGCTTTCTTCATGTGCACATACGAGATGGTAAGAAAGTTACCCGATCTTACTGGTGGCGACCTATGGCTTTTTCCACGTCCTCAGGGACATCCCCGAACCGTGGTCGCGGACCCAGATCAGGGCCACCCCTCCACCCTGATCTCGACCTCTACTCGCGTGGCCCCCGCATCTAAAGCGGTCGTAGAGAACGCTTTAGACGCGGGGGCCGGGCACTCTATCACCTTGCCAGCGGCGATCGGGTGGGCAACCTCTGTCGGCAAAACGTGTACCCGTCCCTCGTAAGGAGCCTGGGCCTCAAAGACTAGCCGTGGGAACAGGTTCATGGCGTCAGCCGGTGAAGTCTTTAACGCCCTCGGCCTCGAGGCGGGCGAGGATTTCATCGGCCCGGCCGACGACCTGGTTGGGCAGCCCTGCGAGACGCGCGACGTGGACCCCATAAGAGGAAGACTCAGCGCCCGTCTCAATACGATGGAGGAACACGATCTCGCCTGCCACCTCCTCGACAGCAGCCTTGTAGTTCTCGCAGCCGGGCAATATCTCTGCCAGACGCGTGAGCTCGTGATAATGCGTGGCGAAGAGCGTCAACGACTGCACGTCGTCGTGCAAATACTCAGCGATTGCCCAGGCCAAGCTCATTCCATCGTACGTCGAGGTACCGCGTCCTACCTCATCCAGGATCACGAGGCTCCGCTCCGTTGCAGCATTCAGGATGCTTGCCGCCTCGGTCATCTCGACCATGAAGGTAGACTCCCCGCTCGCTAGCCTATCCTCTGCTCCAACCCTCGTGAAGATACGGTCTACGGCCCCCAGAGTAGCCTCTTCGGCGGGGACGTAGGAGCCGGTCTGAGCCAGAAGAGCGATGATGGCGATCTGCCGGAGGTAGACGGACTTACCAGCCATGTTGGGACCGGTGATGATCTGGAGCCGCGAAGTCCCATCTATGTGCGAGTCGTTTGGGACGAACGGCGTCTCCAAATTGTGCTCAACCACGGGGTGTCGACCGCCGACTACGCGCAGCCCCCGCTCCTCCGTAACCACGGGCCGACAGTAGCGGAGCTCGCCCGCCGCTGTAGCGAAGGAAGAGATCACGTCCACAACCGCTACGGCGCGCGCTACACGCTGAAGCTGTGGGGCGGCATCTTTGACGGCGGCCCGAATCTCCGTGAGGATCTGGCGCTCCAACCGCTCGACTTCGTCGCGCGCGGTGAGCATCCGCGACTCGTGCTCCTTAAGCTCGACGGTTACGTAGCGGGCAGCGTTTTTCAGGGCCTTGCGGTGCTCGTAGTGAGGGGGCACCGCCCGCCCCTCCTTGCCCGCCACCTCTACAAAGTAGCCCTCTCCGTCCCGGTAGCCAACCTTGAGGCTCTTCAGGCCGGTCTTGAGACGCTCGTCGGCCTCAAAGCGGGTAAGCCACTCATGAGCGCCGTCGCGAAACTCGCGGGCCTCGTCCAGTTCCGTCGAGTAGCCGGCGCGGATGATCTCGCCCGACTCCTCGGAGATGGCGGTCGCTACGAGCTCCCTGACCCCCGGAGGCTCCTCCATCGCCGCGAGCACGCGGGCGAGCAAGGACCCCTCGGGCGCGGCGGGCGCGAGTGCCTCTTTCAAGGGACCGATAGCCTCCAGCGCGCTCTTGAGCGCCAGCAGGTCGTTCGGGGAGGCGGAGAGGCGGACGATGCGGGTGGCGATGCGCTCTACATCGGGGATGCGTGAGAGGTACTCTCGGGCTTCCTCGCGGAGCATGTAGTCGGCTACAAGAGCGTCCACAGCCTCAAGACGCTGGTTTGTCCGGTCAACCTCCAACAAGGGGCGCTCGATCCAGCGGCGCAAAGCCCGTTGTCCCATCGGTGTCCGGGTCCGGTCTATGGTTTCTATGAGCTCGTCTAACCCCAGGTTGCGCCTCGTCGCCGAATCCAACACCATTCCCTGGCCCGGCGAGTAGGGCCTGAAGTTCACGATCTGCTCCGGCGGGCTCCCCCCGCGTATGGAGGAGAGGTACTGCAATAGCGCCCCCGCAGCGCCCACGAGCGCGTCGCGCCCGTCGAGGCCGAAGCCCTTGAGGCTCGAGACCCCAAAGTGGCGTTTTAGGGCCTGCTCACCCGCGGAGGGCTCGAACGTCCAGCGGGGGACGGGGCTGAAGGTAGCCCTTATCTTAGGCAAGTCCTCGGCGGCAGTGCGCTCAGGAACTATCATCTCCTTTGGTGACCAGCGTTCGAGCTCGCCTGCCAGCTCCTCCTCTAGTACCTCAGTCCCGGTAAATTCGCCCGTTGAGGCCTCGACGACCGCGACCCCCGCACGTCCATCACGGGTCACCACCGCCGCTAAGTAGTTCGACTCCCCGGCGGCAAGCACATTGTCCTCGATCACGGTGCCAGGAGTGAGGATGCGCGAGATCTCACGCGTGAACTGCTTTGACTTTGTCGGGTGCTGTCTTTGTTCAGCGATCGCCACAGAGTGGCCCTTCCTCAATAGGGTCGCCACGTGCTCCTCTAAGGCGTGGCCCGGGACGCCTGCAAGCGGGACGCGGCCCTCTCCAGCGGCCTCCCGGCTCGTCAGCCGGATCGAGAGCTCCCGCGAGATGGTCTTCGCGTCCTCCTCGAACGTCTCGAAGAAGGTGCCGACTTGGTAAAAAAGGATCGTCTCGGCTGGCAGTTGGGCTTTTAGTTCAGCATAGTGTCCTAACATAAGGCTATTCTACGGCGCAGATGTCCCTCCGTCAGCCCCGAGAAGAACTTCAACAGTTACTCTTGGCTTCCCTTGAGAATGCTAACTTTTAGAGAGGATCAGGAAAGCTAAACCCGGATAATCAACTTCTAAAAGCTCGTGCTTTGCTGGTTTTTTTGCGCCGATAATATAGGACAAACAGACTATTCTTCTGGGGAGCGTGATACCCGGCGTACTTGAGAGGCGGGGGAGCTTGCCGGACAATTGGACAGAAAGGAGGACGAAATGCTCGGAAACGAGGGTTTTGGAGGCAGGTCAGGTGAGGGCGTACAGGGATTGAGGGAGGGGAGCCCGGAGATCGCGGAGGCCTTGGCGCGCGGGCGGTTCGTTTCGGTGAGCGCCCGGGTGGGTAACGATGTATCAGGCTACATTTGTGATAGGGACGGCTCGGGGCTCTTGTTAGATATACGTGACGCTAGCGGAGATCCCAGCGGGTACGAGTTCCTGCCCTGGTCGAGTATCGAGCGGTTGAGGGTCTAAGCGACGTTCCTCGGTGGTGATAGCGAACACGGTCTACATTCTCCTTCCAAACTACGAGTCCTATAGCGTTTCGACGTTTGCGACGCCGAGGAGTACAAGGGCCGCAATTAGGATCGGCTGGTGCAGAAGGTAGACGGGGAGCGAGTGCCGGCCGAGGAAGGCTATAGAACGGATACCGCGTAGCTTCGGGACTGGCCCGGGGGTAATTCGTCCTCTCTCACCGCCGTAGAAGGTGTTACCGGCAAAGATGCCAAGCAGCATTACCCCGAACCAGGGGAAGATCGGCCAGTAGTCGAGCATAAAGAAGTCCGGCTTGACCCCCAGCCACGCCAGATAGGAGTGGTCGATGTCAAAGCCACGCAGGTACAGCCCGACGATAATGCAGCCGAAGCCCAGAACAACGTTCGGGGATTTGAGTGTGAGGAACGGGTAAGCGAGGATGATGGATGCCCCGATCAGGTGCAGGATGCCGAACACGATCATGTCCTGTGGCACGAAGATCCAGGTCAAAAAGGTGACAACCAGTCCGAAGGAGAAGATCCACACCCCCCGTACTAGATACTTCCTAAATAGCTCCCACCCGGACAACCGCGTCTCGATAGCTCTCCGGTAGCTCAGCGTTAGCGAGAGCCCGGCCAGGAGGATGAATAATCCTCCGCCTAGGCGCGCAATGTTCAGGGCAAACCCGGATCTGAAGAAACCCACGTCGAAGAGGCCGGCGAAGTAGGCCAAGTCGTACGAAAAGTGGTACAAGACCATCCCGAACACCGCGATACCACGCAAAACGTCTATCGCCCAAAACCTTTTTTGCATGTCTGAATCTTAGCCCACAAAGAGCGGTTACGGTGCTAATAAGGACGAGCCGGAGAGCTTGTGCCGCCTCCGCCCCCGTTTTTTCGCTAACCGGCGGGCTCCGTACGGCGTGCCTCGCGCAGGGAACGGACGACGAAGCCATCGAGGGAGACGAAGGCGGGGATGTCGCCTAGAGAGGGATCTAGGTACGAATGACCTAGAGCCTCCGTAACCGTGACCCGCTGCTTAGAGGCGATGTGTGCGAGTGCGAACGACTCGGAGACCGGGAAGTATTTGTCCTTGGGTCCTGAGGCTAGCTCCACGGGCGCCACGAGTTTCTCGGTTCCGGCGAGCGGTGAGAGCCGGTCCATCCTCTCGCGTATCTCGGGCGGAAGCGCTGCGTAGAGCCCGTCGAAGCGCGCTTCTTCTTCGTTGGCGAGCAGCTCGACTACGCTGCGAGCCTCCGGGCCGAGGTCGTCGGCGGAGCGGCCGCGGAGCCTAGCTAAAGGTTTGGGGTCTAGCCGGTTCACCTCTTCCAGCTCCGCGCGGAGCGTATCCTGGTCCTCCCCAGACGGGAGCGCAGCGACCAACGAGCGGGCGATGGCGTAAGAGAGAAAGGGGTCTGCTTCGTAGGGTACGTAGCTCTCGCCCTTCTTGTAGTAGCCGGTGGTGGCGATGCTGATCACGGTTCGGATATCGGTGTACGGAGCCATGCCGGCCACGACCGAGACGCGTTCTTCCGCTTCAGGGCTCTCGGCTGCCAGGAGCGCGAGGGTGGCTCCGGTGGAAATCCCGATTAGTCCAACCTGTCCGTCGCGGGTGTCGGGGCGGTCGGCTGTAGCGCGCGTCGCTTCCAGGGTCGAGAAGACGGTCTCTTCGGTGATCTCGTCTGTTCTAAGCCCCGGAAGGTCCGGTACCACGACGAGATACCCGGCCCGGGCGAGCCCGCGAGCCAGGCTTTTGACCTCCGGAAGCTCGCGGCCCTCAGGGGTCGTGCCGTTGACGAAGAGGAGCGCGGGCCACGCCCCCTCTCCCCCTGGCTTGGTAACAAGGGTCGGCATCCCGGCGACTACGGTGTCCTCGACCTGCGGCTCCTTTGTGAGAACCTCGACAGCGGGGGTTAGGACAGGGGTCTCGAGGA
>DATHAB010000016.1:0-12256 GCA_035296885.1 Rubrobacteraceae bacterium | reverse complement strand
AAGAGGGTTGAACGGGCGCGAGATAAGGACCTTGGGGCAGGCGAGGTACGGGTAGTTGACCGAGGGTGCAGCGGAGAGGAAGAAGAAAATACTCTTTGTCTGCACGGCGAACATCTGCCGCAGCCCGATGGCCGAGGCGATGTTCAACGCCCTAGCCGAGGATAAGGGGCTCGCCTTTAGGGCAGAGAGCGCGGGCGTTAAGGCTCTCGTAGACGAGGAGATAGCCCCGGACGCGCGCGCGGCGCTCGAAGAGGCCGGTATCTACGCCGAAGGACACCGCGCAAGAGAGGTGAGCGAGGAGATGCTAAAAGAGGCAGACCTAGTGCTCGTTATGGGCCCGCGCCACGTAGCAACGCTCAACAAGCGCTTTGGGGACCTGCTACAAGGCAAGCTCTACACCCTGCCGGAGTACGCCCTCGGCGCTTCTGCCGCAGAAGGGATCCCGGACCCCTACGGGCACACCATGACCGCCTACCGCGCCTCCGTGCGACAACTCCTCGAGTGCGTCGAGGGGGTCATCGGGCGCCTAGAGCGCGAGGGGGCACCTCGGTAGGTGGCTCTCTCTGGGGGTAGGTGCTCTGCGTAGGAGAACCCTGCGTCTCTACCATCGCCGCTTCTTGAGTAAGGGCTGCTGCCTGACGTCTTAGGACCTGTGCGTACTTGGCCAGCCTAAGGCAGTAGGTGTTAAGGCTTGTGCAAATTTTTACGTAGCGTGCTTGACGCGTTCGTGCGTCTTTAAGTAAAATTAGCGATCTCGAAAGGGTAACGGAGGGGGAGGCTGCTGCTAGGCACCGAGATAAAGCTACACCACAGCATAGAGACGCTTAACTGCTGAGTAGAGGCTAAGAATTCTGTCCTTGGTGTGGGCATAAGGAACAGAGGGAGCCACTAATGCAACCGGCTACTTGGGGGCAACTGCCCCTAATGTGGTCGATTTATAACTTTTTTGGAGAGCTAGGAGTAGGTTCGAATCTCATGAAGGCGATGGTCTTAGCAGCCGGGAAGGGCACGAGGCTCTTTCCGCTCACCGGCGGGATCCCAAAACCCCTAGCCCCGGTTGCGGACGTTCCCCTAATCGAGCACCTCTTCAAGCTGCTTGGCTCCCAAGGGATAAGCGAGCTCTACGTCAACGCCCACTACCTAGCAGACGCCTTCTTGGAGGCCTACGGCGAAGAAGCTCATAGAAACGGCATGAGCGTTCGCTTCAGCCGAGAGGAAGAGCTAATGGGTACCGCCGGGGGTGTAAAGCGTCTAGCAGAGAACTTCGAGAAGACCTTCTTGGTAGTTATGGGAGATGCCCTGACCGACGCGGACGTGCGAAGAATCGTCGCCTTCCACAAAGAGAAGGGCGCTCTGGCTACCATAGCCTTACAGAGGGTCTCTGACCCTTCTCAGTACGGGGTTGTAGAGCTGGATGATGCGGGGAACGTCGTAGGCTTTCAGGAGAAGCCACACCCTAAAGAGGCCATAAGCACTCTAGCGAACACCGGCATCTACGTCCTCGAGCCCAAGGTCTTAGATTACGTACCAGAGAACACCTTCTTTGACTTCGCCAAGGACGTCTTCCCGAAGTTGCTCGAGGCCAAAGAGAGGTTCGTCGGCTACGAGGGGGACTTCTACTGGTCGGATGTAGGGACGCTTGAGGCCTATCGGCAGGCCCAGTACGACGTGCTCTCGGGGAAGGTCAAGGTAGAGGTGCCCGGTGAGAAGAGGGCTGAGAGGATATGGATCGGCAAGAACGCCCTAGTTCACCCCACCGCAACCCTAAAAGGGTGCATAGTGGTGGGGGAGAACGCCGTGATCGGTAGGGACGTTGTTCTCTCGGGGTACGTAACCGTGGGAAGCGACTGCTGGATTAGACCGGGCTGCGTCCTAAGAAGGAGTATACTGCTCCCGGGGGCAAGCGTGGGTAGGGGCGCTCATCTGGAAGATTGTATAGTCGGCCACGGGTACGACGTACGAGCGGGCGAGGTCATAAGGGGTGGTGCCCTTACGCGTCGGCACCCTACTGCCAGGGCAGAGGTCTACCCTAGACGGTTGCGACCGGCCTGAAGCGTAGGGTTGAGAGTGAATAATAGAGGGCAAGAGAAGACTTTAAGAAGGATTTAGTTAGTAAGTTGCTATAATTGCTATAAGATATAGCAAAGAAGAGCGGACGATAGCGGGAGAAATCTTTGGCTGAGGTGTTCAACGTCGGGGTAGTCGGAGCCGGGTACGTGGGGCTCGTAACCGGGGGGTGCCTGGCGCACCTGGGGCACCGGGTGACGTGCGTGGACCGTGATGAGGAGCGTGTCGCGGGCTTGGTGGAGGGACGGATACCCTTTTACGAGCCGGGCCTCGAAGAGGTTGTAGAAGCAGGCGCACGCCGGCGGCGTCTGCGTTTCACGCCGGACCTGCCGGGGGCGGTGCAAGAGGCGGACGTCGTCTTTATAGCCGTGGACACCCCTCAGGGCGACGATGGGGCGGCGGACCTCTCGAGCGTAGGGGAGGTCGCCCGGAGCATAGGGAGGGCGCTCGCAGAGGCTTCGCCGAACGGAGCTTCGCCAAGCGGAGCTGAAGCTTCGCTGAATGAAGCTTCGCTGAATGAAGCTTCGCTAAAGGCGCGGCGGGACCGCCCGCTCGTCGTGGTCAACAAGAGCACGGTGCCGGTTGGCTCGGGGGACTACGTCTCGATGCTCATACAAGAAGGCGCCGCGGAGGGCCCGAACAGCAGCGCGGTCGAATACTGGGTGGTCTCGAACCCAGAGTTCCTAAGAGAGGGGAGCGCGGTCTACGATTCGCTGTTCCCAGACCGCATCGTACTCGGGGCGGACAAGCGGGACGCCCTGGACACCATGCGGGCGCTGTACGAGCCGGTCATCGAGCAGACCTTCCCGACACAGATGGACCCGAGGCCCAAGGCCGCGGTGCCGTTCGTGACGACGGACCTGGCGAGCGCGGAGATGATCAAGTACGCGGCCAACGCTTTTTTGGCTACCAAGATCAGCTTTATAAACGAGATCTCGAGGATCTGCGAGTTGGTCGGTGCCGACGTTTCGAACGTCGCGACCGGCATTGGTTTGGACGAGCGCATCGGGAGCCGCTTCTTGAGCGCCGGGATCGGCTGGGGCGGCTCTTGCTTCCCAAAGGACGTTGCGGCCCTGCGCGCCATCGCCCGCGAGTACGACTACGAGCCTGCCCTCCTCGACGCCACGGTCGCCGTGAACGAGCGCCAGCGTAGGCAGGTTATGGTTAAACTGCAGCGGGACCTCCATACCTTAAAGGGCAAGCGCGTCGCCCTTCTAGGCCTAACCTTCAAGCCGAACACCGACGACCTTAGAGAGGCCCCAAGCCTCGACGTAGCCCGGGCTTTAGACCAGCGCGGGGCGCGGGCCATAGGCTACGACCCGGTAGCGGGGAAGGAGGCTGCCAAGCTGCTGCCGAGCCTCAAGGTCGTCTTCGACCCGTACGAAGCCCTCTGTGGGGTACACGCGGCGGTGGTGGTGACGGAGTGGGAGGAGGTGCGCTCCCTAGATCTGGAGAGGGCCGCAGCCCTCATGGAGCCGCCGAAGCTCCTGATAGACGGCCGTAACGCCGTAGAGCCCGAGGCGGCCAGGGAGGCAGGGCTTCTCTACCGTGGCTTCGGGCGGAACTCTAAGACCTCATGAGGTCCTCATGAGAAAACCTCGGGCGTTGGTCACGGGCGGGGCTGGGTTTGTCGGTAGTCACCTCTGCGAGCGGCTCCTCGGCGAGGGTTACCGCGTAGTCTGCGTGGACAACCTTCTCACCGGCTCTCTTAAGAACATCGCTCACCTTCGGGACAACCCGGACTTCGAGTACGTAGACCACGACGTGAGCACGTATATAAACTGCCCGGGCGAGCTTGACGAGGTCTACCACTTCGCCTCCCCTGCGAGTCCTGTCGACTTCGAGCGCATCCCCATCCCTATCCTAAAGGTTGGCGCTTTTGGTACTCACAACGCTTTGGGGCTTGCCAGGGCGAAGGGCGCGCGTTTTATGCTCGCCTCGACCTCGGAGGTCTACGGCGACCCGCTCGTACACCCGCAACCGGAAGGTTACCGGGGGAACGTAAATCCGATAGGCATCCGCGGTGTCTACGACGAGGCGAAGCGCTACGCGGAGTCCATGACCATGGCCTACCACCGCCACCACCGAGTGGACACAAGGATCGTACGCATCTTCAACACTTACGGCCCGAGGATGCGCTCGGACGACGGACGTATGGTCCCGAACTTTATCCAGCAAGCGTTATCTGGGGAGCCGCTGACCGTCTACGGCGACGGGAGCCAGACGCGTAGCGTGCAGTACGTCGACGATCTCGTAGAGGGCGTGTTCCGCCTCATGAATAGCAAGGAGACGCGCCCCGTCAACATCGGCAACCCGATCGAGTATACCGTCCGAGAGGTCGCCGAGCTCGTCCTCAAGCTCTCGGGCAGCTCGAGCGAACTAGTCCGCAAACCCCTCCCCCAAGATGACCCCAAGCAGCGGTGTCCAGACATCTCCCGCGCCCGCGAGGTCTTGAGCTGGAAGCCGCGCATCCCCGCTGAGGAAGGCCTCTCGCGCACCCTCCGCTGGTTCGTAGAACTGGAGACTAAGCGGCGCCGCTCCGAGCGCGTCACAGGATGAGGGTACTCCTGACCGGCGGGGCTGGCTTTATAGGTTCACATGTAGCAGACCATCTCCTCGCTCGTGGCTACGAGGTCGCCGTGGTAGACAACCTCTCAAGCGGTAAAAAGGAGAACATCCCCGAGGGGGCTGTCTTCTACGAACAGGACATTCGGGACGGGTGCGCGAACGTCTTCGAGGGTTTCAGGCCCGAGGCGCTCTGTCACCAGGCGGCCCAGATGGATGTACGGCGCTCGGTCAGGGAGCCGTACTTCGACGCGGAGGTTAACATAATCGGTACGCTCAGCCTCCTCGAGAACTGCGTTCGTCACGGCGTAAAGAAGGTTGTCTTCGCTTCGACGGGTGGTGCGATCTACGGGGAGCAGCGCGAGTTTCCTGCCACCGAGGATCACCCTCCTTACCCGCTCTCCCCTTACGGGGTTTCGAAGCTCGCCGGGGAGCGCTACCTACACTTCTACCACGCTCAGTACGGGCTGTCCTACGCAGCGCTTCGCTACGCCAACGTCTATGGTCCCCGTCAGGACCCACACGGGGAGGCAGGGGTCGTCGCTATCTTCTCTGGGAACCTGGCCTTAGACAAACCCTCGACCATCAACGGCACCGGCCAACAAACCCGTGACTACGTCTACGCGCAGGACGTGGCTTGGGCGAACGTTCTCGCCCTCGAAGGGGATGCGCCGTCCGGCGCCTACAACATCGGCACCGGCATCGAGACGAGCGTTAACCACCTCTATGAATTGCTGCACGAGCTCTCCGGCAAAAACCTACCGCCCGAGCACGGTCCTGCTAAGCCTGGAGAGCAGCTACGCAGCTCTGTAGACTCTACGAAAGCTGCGAGGGTTGTTGGCTGGCATCCCGAAACGGATCTCGCCACCGGGCTCGAAGAAACGTTGAAATTCTTCGGTGCTTAGAGGCTAAGCGCCACAAGAAAGAGCTAACGGCTGAAACCTGGCCTCCAACGGCTAATGACAAAACGAGTCTAGCACGCTCTTCTGTACAGACGGGGCGAGCGAGGATACCACCATAGAGAAACGCTCACCCGCCAAGATTCTGTGCTACGGCTACTCCGCCGACGCCTCGACCTTCTTCGGCTTCTTGCTAACTTGAATAGGTTCCGCCTGCGTGGGTACGTCGTCGCCGAGTTCCTTGTCCCTGTACTGGTAGACGCCGCGGCAAGTGTGGCCGCCGGTGGTGCGTTTCTCTGAGTACGAGAGTTTGACGTTCGGGTTTATGGCCTCGACCATCGCTTTTTCGTAGGTGGAGAAAGCGGCGCAGGGCTTGACGTCCCAGCCGGGGACGCCTGCGTGGCCCATTCCGCCGAACCACGGGCAGCGGTCGGCGTTTATTACGTACTCACCGTTCTTTGTCTCGGTCAGCGTGATCTCGATGTCAAAGAAGCGGTTGGCGAGCGTGACGACGTCTACCGTGTCCTTCATGGTCTTGACACCGAGTTGCTCGCGCAGGTCCTTGCCCTCCTTCTCACCGATGCGGCTCATGGCAAGCTTGGCTATCTTCTGCCCGTCGTAGCCCAGATCGTCGGCCGCCCGGATCATCTCGTCCAGAATAATCCCCGTTCCCGCCGAGGCCGCCTTCCACTTGTACCACGTCGGTCCCGGTAATCCCAGACGCAGCGCCAGGCGCGCGAGAAAGAGCGGGAGACGGGGTAGACCATAGACCTTGAGCCACTTCATAGCTGAACCGGTATCCTTCCCTAATAGCTAACGCTGCTCGCCTCCCCAGATTATACCGTCGGGCTACACTACGCGTTCTCGCGGAAACCGGATCAGAGCGCCTCGGTCTTACCCCTTCCCCGGATACACAGGCGCTCACCTTTTCGACGTACTCTTTGGGCTTGGATTTATGTTCTAAGCCCTCTGTGCACATGTAGCGCACCTTGACGAACACTTTCCGCTCCTTCCAGCCCCGATCGTGCTGATCGAAGGAGGGGCGGCATCGGCGTAGGAGCTTGGGTTGCGGCCGTCGACGAAGTATTTGTTGTTGAGGTAGAGCTACGTCTCGTAGGTTTTTGGGAGGCTTGCTCCACTCCAGGACCTTCTTGCCCCAGTACATTCTTATGCCATCGCGTATGTAGCCGGTGTAGTGCACCTCGCTCATTGCGGCGTTCCAGTACTCGTCGTGCATCTGGTAATTCTCTAGCTGTTCGCGGGTGTAGGTGTACTCGTGCCCATACTTTTCGTGCTCTTATAGGGTCTTTAGCCCAGTCGGGGAGGCAGGAGGACGAATCGTAGCCCGGGGTGCAGTGGCAGAAGGTCATAGAGGAAAGGAGCCGAGGTGTGCATAGGCCCTTTGCACGAAAGGAGATGAAGCTCGATGTAACGTAGGTCCGATCCTCTTAGGAGGTTCCGGACACACCATCGAGGTCTTCTTCTTGCCGGACTTTATCTAGTTCGCCTTTCGGGGAGGATACTTCGGGTATCAGCTTGAGCTCGCGTAGCGCGTCCATGAGCTTGGCGTCCGCTTCCTCAGCGGTTACGCCCATCGCGTAGATCGCCACGTGGTTGCGGTTTTCGGACCAGGCAATGGCTTCGGCTATGTAGGCGTTACCATAAAGCTTGGTCCAGGTGCTGTTGATGTACAGCTCTATCTTTATCTCCTTCCAGTTATACGTACAAGATGTTATCTAGCCCAGATAACACGACGGTAATGACACGGTTAAGAAAAGTACACAATGTGTCTGAGGTCTAGACTATACGCCGATCTACAGCACCACTTGCTCCTGAGATACCGCTAGTATAGAAGCCAGGTGCCAGCGGTACGAGTGACCTCCTCGGCTCTTATTCATCATGGTACGAGTTCGTTATCTTGCCCGGTTTTACGTTGTTCTTACGAGTATCATTTTTCGTAAACCAGAAACCCTCGCGCTGTTTTAGATCGGGTTGGCCACTCCTCAGTAACCTGGGCGTCCCATCCTGGAGTAGGTGATCCGCTTTCCCGCCTCCACGCCGGGCTGGTTGAAGGCGTTCACCCCGTAGAGCGAACCAGCTACCGCCGTCTGCACCTCTAAAGCCTGCATCAGGTACCCGAGATGTTCCTCGTTGGTCGCCCCAAGTTTTATCGTGCAGTTCGGACGCCCCGCCTCGGTGAGCGCCTTTCGAGTGGCATCGCACTCGACGTTTAGAAGCTCGGCCACCGTGTGGCTGCCGAGGTAGCCAACGCCTTCGAGATCCTCGAAGGCTTTCGGGATGAGCAGATCACGCGGGTGATCCTCGACTTCGATGAACTCGACGACCTTGTCCTGTGGCCCCTCCATGTACAGCTGCAACTGGGAGTGCTGGTCGGTCGTTCCCACGGCGGCGTGCGGGGTCGATCCTTTACCCTCCTTGCCTAGCGACTCCGCCCATAACTGCACGAACCACGCGGCGAGCCGGTCTAGAGAGTCGGCGTAGGGCATCATTACCCGCACGTTTCGCCCCTTCGACGCGTTCGAAAGGTAGTGGTAGGCCGCCCCCTCTACGGCCGCGTGCTTGGCGCCCCTCTCTGTTACCTCGTCCACGCATTGCGCGGCCCCACGAAGGAGGGCGTCGATGTCGATGCCGGTAACGGCGGTGGGAAAGAGGCCGACCGGTGTGAGAACGGAGAAACGTCCGCCTACATCGGGCGGTATGGGGAGCGTTTTTATTGTCTCGCGGTTGGCTATCTGCACGAGGTAGCCCTCTTGGGGGTCGGTGGTAAAGATAATGCGCTCCGTATATCTGCCCTCGCCCAAAGCGTCTATCAAAGCACCGCGGATGACGAGGAAGTTTGCCATGGTCTCGGCGGTCGAGCCACTCTTGGTGACGACGTTGACCCAGGTGTTTGGTAGCTTGACCACATCGAGCATGGCGCTTAACGATGCGGGATCCGGGTTCTCGGCGAAGTGGAGGCGAGGACCGGGACGGTTCTCTAGGTTCTCTAAGAGGAGGTTGTAGTAAGGGTGGTTGAGGGCGCGGTGGAGGGCGATAGGACCTAGAGCCGAACCGCCAATACCGACGTGTATAAAATCTGTAGCGCCAGAGGCGCGCAACTCTTCGGCTAAAGCCTTTGACGGGTGTGAGAACTCGGTCGTCTTTGGGAGGCGCATGAAGCCGGGCGGGTTTTTGAGGAGTTCGTCGATGGCCTCTTCGAGGCGGGGCCTGAGCTCCTGCAACTCCCCGCTGCCGACGCCACCTTCTACCTCTGTGAGGTTCGTATAGTCGAAGACGACGTTAGCCATGCGCGTTCCCCTTTGTGGCGTCCTTAGGCTTATGACAAGGGGTAGTTTAGTGGCTCGTAGGGCTTCGGGCTATCCGTTGGGGTGGGGCCGCCGACGTTGAATTCCGGCGGCCCCGGTACGTTACCCTACCCAGAATAGCAGGACGGTTCGAGGAAGGATTCGAGCTCGGCTTCGTGAGCACGCAAGCGGAGCTTGCGAAGGGCGCTGTTCTGTATCTGGCGGGCCCGCTCGCGGGTTACTCCGACTTCTTGGCCGATCTCCGCGAGCGTGGCGCACCTGCCGCCGTCTAGGCCGTAGCGGCGTTCGACCACGTAGCGCTCGCGCTCGGAAAGAGCCTTGAGGAGACCGCGAACGGAGCCCTTGAGGGCATCCTCTATAAACAGCTTCTCCGTTTCGGCCTCTGTCTCGTCGGTGAGAAGGTCCGAGAGAGGGCCTTCCTCCTCGGAGCCGACGGGCACATCGTACGAGACGACCGCCTTGCGCGCGGCGAGGACGCTTGTAATCTCCTCGAGGCTCTTGCCGACAAACTCCGAGACCTCTTCTAGGGAGGGCTCGCGGCCGGTCGTGGCCTGGAGGTGGTCACGGGCGACGTTCACGCTCCTCTCTGCGTTGGCGGCATGAATGGGCATCCGGATCAGGGAGGCCTTGTTGGAGAGAGCCCGACCTATAGATTGCTTGATCCACCACGTGGCATACGTCGAGAACTTGTTGCCGAAAGCCGCGTCAAAACCCTGTGCCGCTCTCATAAGCCCCAGGTTACCCTCCTGAATGAGATCAGAGAACTCGAGGCCGCGTCCGACGTATCTGCGTGCGATGGAGACGACGAGCTTCAAGTTGCACTGGACAAGCTCGTCACGGGCCGCTTCGTCCCCTTGTTGTATCCTTGCGGCGAGCGTCACCTCTTCTTCACGGCTCAAGATCCTATGCTGCCGGGCCCGCGACAGGTACAGGCCCAGAACGTCCGGCCCCCCACTGGTCTTGTTCGGACCTGGTGTCTGCTCGATCCTTTGTTCCATATCTTTCTCCGATCCCTTCTCTTTGTTACGGGGATCAAGATACTCTTCGCCCTACGGCCGTTAAATAGGAAATGTGTCCTATGGGAGTCTGGGCGAATGTCCCGATTTCGTCTAGGCAGATGTCCCGGTTGCCCACGCCGAACGGCTCAACATGCACTAGTAGAGCCGCGTATAATCCCCAACATCTTGCGAACGACGCCGGATCACGCCGAACGTCCTCCCGCCTCCATCTCCGAGGTAATACCGCGCCTCATGGAGGAGTATACCGACGCGAGAACCGAGCTCGACTGGAATAACCCTCTTCAGCTGCTGGTGGCGACGATGCTATCTGCCCAAAGCACCGACGTGCGGGTGAACGAGGTCACGAAGGGGCTGTTCGAGAAGTACCGTACCGCGGAGGACTACGCGACGACCGACCTTGAGCGCCTGGAAAAGGAGATACGGTCAGTAGGTTTTTTCCGCAACAAGGCCCGCGCCCTAAGAGACATGGCCCGTGTCCTCGTCGAAGAGCATGGGGGAGAAGTACCCTGCACCATGCCCGAGCTCGTCCGTCTCCCCGGCGTGGGCCGCAAGACCGCGAACGTGGTCCTGGGCAACGCCTTCGGCATAGACGAGGGCGTTGTCGTCGACACGCACGTCCGCCGCCTGTCCAATCGGCTTGGTTTGTCCGGCGAGCGCGACCCCGAAAAGATAGAGTGGGACCTCTTGGAGATCGTACCCGAAGGGGAGAGAACCCTTTTCTCCCACCTCCTCATCTTCCACGGCCGCCGCATATGCAAATCCCGCAAGCCCGATTGCCCGAACTGTGTCCTGAACCACGTTTGCCCCTCAGCCTTCAAGGTTTAGTAATAAAAGCGCCTCGGGATCCTCGCGAGACCTTGACATCGGCGTTCTCAACGGTCATTAATCAGACTAGAGAAAAACGTATGATGGGGTAAGGCTATCGGAACTTCTTCGGTTATAGTCGACGGTTGGGGAGAAAATTGTGGGTGAAGTATCACCTTATCTACATAGGTACTACGTAGAACGTGATCAGGACCTGGCGACCCTGCACCGGGTTGACGGTTCCTTGGTCGCCGCATTCAGAAACCGGGGCACCACGTCGGGGACCATCGGGCAAGCTGCCCAAGAAGCCGGAGATGGAGAGGTACTCGCCGGGGAGGTAGCTACTGCGACCTCGCTCACCGAACCCAAGTTACGGGTTAACTTTTTTGGTCGCTTCGAATTTTTGCGAGATGGCGAGGTTGTGTCTTTAGGCCGGAACGCTAGGGCACTGGCTATCCTTAAGTACCTGCTGGCTCATCGGACCCACCCCGTGCCACAAGATTGCCTTATGGGCTGGTTGTGGCCAGAGTCCGAGCCCAAGAAGGCCCGCTGGTCGTTAAACTCTGCCATTTGCGCCCTACGCAAGCTCCTAAAGGTTTGTTTGCCTTCCTTGTCCGCTTCGGAGACTGTGCTGCTGGAGGGAGGCAGATACCGGTTGTCGCCGCAGGTTCGATTTAGTGCGGACACCGACGAGTTCGATTCTTGCTATGAGAAGGGGTGCCGCCTGGAGGAGGCCGGCCGGGTGCCGGAGGCGGTCGCGGAGTACGAGAAGGCCGTGGGGCTGTACCGGGGCGACTACCTGATCGAGGACCTCTACGAAGACTGGACCACGGTCGAACGCCAACGGCTACTAGACGCGTACATAGACCTGTTGCGTAGGCTGGCCACCCGTTATATAGAGACTGGGAAACTCCGGGGTAGCGTGCGGATCTGCTACCTAGTTCTGGAGAAGGACCGCTGTGACGAGGATGCTCACCGCCTGCTGATGGAGTGTTTCGCTCGCCTTGGCAAGCGGGCCCGAGCACTGCGCCAATACAACCTGTGCGAGCAGGCGCTTGGGCATGAGTACCTCACGACACCTTCGTCGGAGACTCAGGCCCTCTACAAGAGCATCCTAACGTAGGACGGTCCGGGTAGAAGCGCGAGTTAGACGAGCCATCCTTACCAAAAGCCGAGGTGGTGTGTTAGAAGCAGGCCGGTTGGGAGGCGAAGGGGCTGAAGAAACCGTACAAGTTGCCGGCATTATGTTTCTGATGCCGAGGCGTTTCTATGACTCCTTGGTCGAGCCAAAGCGAGCAGTCCTTACTGACTCGAGCTTGCTGGAAGCCGTGGAGGTCTGCTCTCAACTTGGAGTGCTTAGCTTTACGTAGTTCTGGTCACCAATGAGGGTGAATTACCATGAGGGTCGCACGGTCTCCGTAAGGCCGGGTTCCTCGTGCGGTCGATGCTAAGCCACCGGTCCAGTTGGCCTGTCTCGACAGTACCTGGTAATGGAGAGAGCAACGAAAGCTTCGGGAGTAGGATTCGTTAGATCTCGGTACGTCAATCCAACAATATACAGAGCGTATAGCCAAAA
>DATHAB010000015.1:0-6044 GCA_035296885.1 Rubrobacteraceae bacterium | reverse complement strand
ACACACACTTCCAACTTCTTCTCAGATTGTAACAAACGTAAACGATTGGAAAAGGCTAGTAAGGATCCCAGGCTACACTAGCCTAAGTTGTCTGCGGATACGCCTGATCCGGTCGAGGAGCAACATCCTCTCCTCGTCGTCCATCAACTCGTTGCGGTAACGGGAAAGAGATTCCCTCAAGATCGTGTGCCGGGTCTCGTTGGATAACGCCCGACGAAGTATCCTTCGATTGTCCATAAGTCTACTCCTTATGGGCCGTGCCTCGGGGTGTTGGTAGCACCGCCGGGGCTTTTCTATGACGCTTTCATTGTATCAAATAACTTGTCCATGGTAAAGTACCATGGTATAGTGGATTCAGCATAAAACCGTATATATTGGAGGTTCGTGCCGACAATCAAGGAACTAGAGAACTGGTTGACTACTAGTCAAGCAGCAAGTAAACTGAACAAGACTCGTCAGGGCGTTACCTGGATGGTCGAGAACAAGAAGCTGAGGGCGGCGAAGACGCCGCTGGGTTGGCTCATAGACCCCAAGAGCGTCGAGGCTGTTCGGGCGAGCGGGAAGGAGGAGAGTGGAAGATAGGCCGGTGCCGGATTACTCGCAGGCCATAGCCGGGGCGCGGGCGTGGCAGATGGCTCCCACCTTGTGGGCGCGTACGGGCGGCATCCTCTGGTCTATGGCCATGCTGAACCACTGGCGCGACGGCGAGGAGATCGTCGCGAAGTGCGATGCGGGCCATCCCGCACCAGCGCCGGGGTGCTCTTGTGGGGTCTACGCCTGGCGAAACGTCGAACGTATGTTCAAGAACGGATACAACCCGCACGACCATCGGGTTGTATCCGGCGTGGTCGCCGGCGCTGGTCGGGTTATCAGGGGTGATATGGGCTACTGGGTTGCCGAGAGGGTGGTGGTGCTGGCGTTCTTTCGGGACCCGTACCCGTCGCCCGCCGAGGAGGTCCTCGAAGGGTCGGGCGTGTACCTGCCGACGAAAGAGGAGGCCGCCAGAGTCTACAACGTACCCATCATCGAGTACGAGGACTTCGAGGGTTTCTGCGAGGAGTACGACCTGATCAGGTTCTGAAGGAGGTGACAATGATAACAGCCGTACGGCACGGTAAGGAGCGCGAGGGCGAGATTTTCGAGCCGGTGGAGTGGCCGCCGAAGAGGAGGTCGGAACCCGAGCCGCGCCGGGACCCCAAACCCAGGCGCGAACCGGAGAGGGAACCCAGGCGCAAGCGTGAGAAGACGCCAGCTTAGAAACAAGTAGCAAAGCCATAGGGCTGGGGTCTTGCACGCAAGACCCCAGCCCTATCAGTCCCCCTCGATGTAGTCCTCGTAGAGTAGGCCGCGCCTGCTTATGGCCCTGGTGTCTGCGGTCATCTTCTCCCTATCCCAAACCTCTTCGAGTTCGGCCCTTGTGAGGAGGTCGGCCACGCCCCCGAGCTTCCCTAGCTCCTTGCGCTTGAACGCCTCGCGCTTCGCCCAGTCTGGCGCTTCGGCGTTCGGAAGGTCGTGCCACTCGCCCGTGATCGAATCGTGCAGCGAGACGTAACCGAACTCGTGCGACCAGGCCGCTATCAAGCCGAGCCGGGCGGCCTGGCCCCTGATGCGCTCCTGGCGGGTCTGCACGAACGGGGGGACGATAGTGTTCTCGGTGTCGTCCCCCTTATGGTCCCCTTCAGAATCCCGATAGGTATCGGGGTTAGTGGGGACGGGGGACGATAGGACGATGGGGGACGATAGCTTCTTCTCAGTATCGTTAGCCGAAAGAACCTCTAGCAGATCGGCCTTGTTCCTCCTGATGCGCTCCGCCCTCTCCTTGCCTATAGCGCTCTTGGGTTTGCAGCGAAGGGAACCATCGGGGGCCGCGTGAACGGCGATCCCCAACCCCGTAAGCTCTTCGAGCAGCGCCCGAGCCTCGGCGGTGCTCAAAACACCATCTCCTCGCCGTCGTCTTCGGGGCCGGGGTTTCTATCGTCCCCACCGTCCCCCACCGTCCCCTGATTAGAATCCGGCTTATCTATCGGGGCCTCGTGGGGGACGGTGGTTTTTTCGGTATCGTCCCCCCCTTTGGATGTATCGTCCCCTCCCTTCGGCGATACGTAGTAGAGGTTGTAGATCTTGCCCCTCTTGTTGGACCCGCCGGCGCGTTCCCACACCACGCCCTTCTGTTCGAGGGCGGGCGCGATCCTGCCGAGGAGACCGCTCAACTTGTTGGCGGCCTTCGGCCAGGCTGGATCACGCTTTACCCGCTCGTCACCCTCGCGTTCGTTCAGAATCTTTAGCAGCATGTTGGTCGTGCCCTGCCAGGGGTCGGCGGCGTCGAAGTTGCGGGCGTACTCGAAGACCCTGTAGGAGATAGGCTCGGCTTCGAGGACCGTATCGACCCCCTCTTCTCGGCTGCCTGTGAAAGCCTCCAAAAACGCCCCCTCGCTAAACCCGAGTGCCCTCTCTACCCTTATTGACCACTTCGCATAATCTGCCATACGCGGTAGCTTTGCCGTAATCTCCTCGCCCTCAGCGATGCTCTTTAGACCGGCGGCGGCAGCATTGTAGAGAGCGCCCATCACCAGCGGCCTAACCTTCTCGAAGTCTTCCCACACCGCGCCCTTCTCGCGGTACTCGGTTATCACCGGCAGCGTTACCAAAAGCCCACGGTCGATAATGTCGCCCTTTGAGACTACATCGCTTATACCGTTCAAGACCTGCGGTTGCGCCGCCTTGAAAATTTCGCGGTCCCTGTTGCTGTACAAAACCCGCTTTGTGAACGCCGAGCCGGTCGAGATCCGGCACATGGCATCGGAGAGCCAGGGCGAGAGGCCGGAGAGGTTGTC
Organism: Rubrobacteraceae bacterium; assembly: GCA_035296885.1. Lineage (GTDB taxonomy): Bacteria > Actinomycetota > Rubrobacteria > Rubrobacterales > Rubrobacteraceae > Rubrobacter_F. Next base: position 3,210 of record DATHAB010000015.1, on the reverse strand, counting down.
GTAGGCCAGCAACCAGCTACAGTCCGCGTCGATGTGTAGCTCCTCCTTTGAGCGGGGCTCGCCAGTATCCTCGACGACGTTCGGGTCGAGGAGGGCGCGAAGTATCCGGCTGGTGGTGCTCTTGGCGCTTCCCTGTGCGCCGGTCAATATCAGGATTGGAAACTCAGGGGCGCATGCCCGTAGCGAGTTCACTAGGAACGTCGCTATGAGGACCCAGGTCCTCTTATCCTCGTCGCTCTCGCCGAGAGTCAGAACGCCCTTTAGAAGGTCTATAGAGCCGCCCCTCACCGGCTCTGGTAAGTCTTTCATCCCCTTGGGCCTCACGAACCGCACAGGTGGGTTATCGACAACACGCCAGCCGTCGGCGTCGATCTCGACCGACTTCCAGTCGGCGCCGCCCAAGTCTACATAGAGCTTGTTCTCGTGGTGGCCGACCCGCACGTAAACCTCTTCGACCCGCCCCTCGTAGTCGGCCTTAGCCTCAAGTTGGGCGATGGCATCGCTCAAGGTCTGGTCTCGAACCACGGGCGGCTTCGGGATGGGGATCACGCTGCCTTTTGTCATCGCTCCGGTGGTCTGTACAAGTTGTTCGTAGCGGTCTTCGGCCTGTGCGTCAAGCCGGGCCTTCTCCTTAGCGTAGAAGTGGCCACGAAGCCAACGCCGAAACCTCGACCCTCGTATCTCGTGCGTTTCGCGGTGCCCCTCGATCTCTAGGAGGGCGTGAGGCTCGCCCTCCGGCGTGGTGAAGAGTTCCCCGGCGTCCTCGACGGCCTCGACCAAGCGATCAACCATCGTGGTCCCCTTCTCCAACTTGAGCATGTCGGAGATGGCCGGAACGCCCATAGCGACCGCCACATCGCCGAGGTCCTCTTCGAGATTGGGTATGGTTGTCTTGGGCTTCTTATCCTGCTCTTTGGGCTGCGGGTCGAAGACCTCCTTCGCCTGCTTGAGAAGCTTATCCCGAAAGCTCCTTGAGCCGATGTTCCCGGTGTCGGGAGCGACCCTCTCGAAGGTCGTATCGGTCTCGCGCCACATCTCGACCCTAACCTGCGTCGGCGACTCGAACGAGACCCGTATCGTTACGTTGTCGCGGGCCTTGAAGAGTACGGAACTGTCCTCTTGAATCTCCATGGTGATCTTCGGCTCGCCGCTAGGCATGGGTTAGGTTCACCTCCATAAAGTCACTCAGCCTCTTTACGGGCGGTTTCTTGGGGGTATTGGACGAGAGGGCTCGCCTGAAGTTCCGCCAGGTCCTCGCCAAACAGCGAGCGTGCCAGCACGCGAAGAACGTCGCGCCCTTGATCTCGAACTCGACCTGAATTCCGGCGGAAACACCGGTCGAGCCCGGGCTTCCGTTGTCTTATAGGCACAGTGCCTACCTCCTGTGTCTTTACGGCGTCAATTAGCCTTAGGCCTCATTGCTCTCTTATTGTACCTAAATTGAACCAAGATTCCAACTGCGAGTTAATTTTTGTACCAAATTTGAAATTTGATTGGTATTGAGGTATAGTTTGGCGGTAGGTAGTTAGCCAGCTAAATATTTAGCTGGCTAAAGAAACAGGAGGAGGCGTGTGCAGCTACCGCGAACAAGAGAGTGGAGGGAGGCCGCGGGCCTGACCCAAAGGCAGCTTAGCGAGGAATCTGGGGTCGCGAAAGGCACGATCGTACGTATCGAGAACGGGGAGTCTGCCACTCCTCGTACTGCCAAAAAGGTCGCAGACACCTTAAATATCTCCGTCACCGATTTGCTGGAGAGTCCGCCCGTCCCTTTAGGGCAAGCGCCTACCTCGTCCGAACCGGCTGAAGAAGCAGAAGAAAGCAAGGAGCGGCGCGAAGAGCTATTAGAAGAAGAGCGGGGCTTATCCGAAGTGCATCTGTTGCAGGAGCTGGCAGCGATAGCAATGGTCGCAAAAGATTTTGCTAGGCGGTGGGAAGAAGAGTCTAGGGCCCGCATTACCGAAGGCGATTTCCCGTGGGAGCGTAGCATGGAAATACAGTTGGCCGCCCTCGGTTTAATCGACTTATTCACTGAAAAGACATCTGCCTATCAAGAAGTCAGCGACAACGTGAATTGGGACTTGTTGGCAGAGCTGGACAAACGCATGGAGAGTATGATTGAGGCTAAGGAACGTGCCACTAAAGTGGCTGCAGCGTTGCAGGCAAGGCATTCCAAGGAGCCTAGTGCTGAGCAGGCAAGCGTTAGTGAGGCCGCTAATCGTCACCTTAGACTAGTTGTATAGTAAGGCCGATTAGGCTTGGATGTCTCTACGACACGTAGGTGTAGAAAACCTAGAGACCTTAGACCGTTTGACCATCAACACCTCGCCCGCTTACCTGAGAGGGGCGTCGGTTCATTAGCAAATCTATAAGCAATGCTTTTATCTTGGACGAGCCGGAGATCGGTCAGAGGTTCGATAGCATGATTCCGCAGTCTGCCGTTAACCTCCTAGGGGCTGCCCAGAGCGACACCAACATTTCCGGGATGATTAGGTAGGACCATTGTTAAGTAAGGGGGTAGGGGTTTATGAGTGACGAGGACAGAACCTTACCGCGCTGTAGCGGGATAACAGCTAATGGCACCCGCTGCGAGCGCGTTGTTAGCCACGAGGGCGAGCTTTGTTATAGCCACGATCCCACCCACAAAGAAGCCCGGCGGGCTACCGCCTCCAAAGCGGGCAAGCTATCGCGTAAGCGCAACCCCATAGAGGAGATAGTCGGCTTGCGTCAACGCTTAGATGAGATCCTTGAGGACGTGCTCTCCGGGAAGCTCACCACGGGTAAGGGGCAGGTAGCCGCAACCATTATAGGTACCGCACTGAGGAGCTTTGAGGTGGAGAAGAAGCAGAAGGAGTTCCTGGAGTTGGAGCGCAGGCTCGCCGAGGTCGAGAAGATGTACGCTCGCAAGGGCAACCCAACCGATGATGGCTACAACTTTGGGAGCGGCAGATGGGCTCGATAGACAGTCGCTTGACTCGTTTAGAGAACGATCCCGATAGTGACTTCATCGAGTTGCGAGGCGGCGGTAGGTTCTGGTACGAGCCGCACGAATTGTACAAGTCCTTCTCCCTCTACTATATGAGCTGTTTGGGCTCTGACTACGGGGGCGAGGAGCGGCCGCCTACACCCCCGATCTTTGAGGCGATAGCCGAGGCGGAGGACAGGGTGGCGGCACTCGATAAGGTTGTCCCTTCCTGGCGTAGCTGGCGGACC
>DATHAB010000014.1:0-3237 GCA_035296885.1 Rubrobacteraceae bacterium | reverse complement strand
CCGTGCGGGCTCGTCCAACGGACCGTACAAGCTCAGCCTGCACTCCGGCTCAGACAAGCTCTCCATCTACGAGCCTGCCGTTCGACAAACTCGGGGGCTCGTGCATCTCAAGACCGCCGGCACGAGCTATCTGGAGGCTTTGAGGACAGTCGCTGTGCTCGACCCGGCTCTGTTTCGGGAGGTCTACACCTGTGCCCGGGAGCGGTACGAGGAGGACCGGGTAAGCTACCACGTCTCGGCGAGCCTGAGAAGGGCGACTCCGCCGGAGGGATGCACCGACGACGAACTGGCCGGGCTACTGGAGCGGTTCGACGAGCGGGAGATTCTACACGTCACCTTCGGCTCGGTGCTAAAGGAGGCACGCCTGCGTGAGCGCCTATTTACCCTGCTGCGAGCCCACCCCGAGGACTACGCGAAGAGTCTGGAGTCACACTTCGTGAAGCACCTGCGGCCTTTTAGGCAAGGAGGCTAGAACCGTGATCAATCCATGGACCCTCGACCCCGACCGCCTCTTCGACCCAGAGCCCTCCAGACGCAGCGTGGCCCGCGAGCTGTACGAGGCCGTGGCCGACCTTCCGCTCGTGTGTCCCCACGGCCACGTCCCGCCTGTGCTCCTCGCCGACCCGAATGCCTCATTGGGCACTCCCGCGGAGCTCTTTGTCGTCCCTGACCATTATGTCTTTCGCATGCTCTACAGTCAGGGCGTGCCGATGGAGGACCTCGGAGTGCCGACTCGTGACGGGACACCGGTCGAGACAGATCACCGCCGAATCTGGCAGCGCTTCGCTGAAAACTTCCATCTCTTCCGCGGCACCCCCACCGGTCTCTGGCTTCAGGATGAGCTCGTCAACGTCTTCGGGGTCCAGGAGAAGCTGACCGGCGAGAGTGCGCAAAGGGTCTATGACCACCTCGTAGAGAAGCTTTCTAGCCCCGAGTTTGCTCCCCGCACCCTCTTCGAACGCTTCAACGTCGAGGTGCTCTGCACCACGGACGCTGCCACCGACACCCTGGAGCAACACAAGAAGCTGCGTGACGAAGGCTGGGGCGAGAGGGTCCGGCCGACCTTCCGGCCCGACGCGCTCGTGAACCTCGATGCGGAGGGCTGGCGAGATGGCGTGAAGAAGCTGTCCGAGGTTTCCGGTGTGGAGGTCATGGGCTACCTCTCCTTCGTCGAAGCGCTGGAGAAGCGGCGGGCCTTCTTCAAAGAGATGGGGGCCGTCGCTACCGACCACGCGGCCCTGACGCCTCACGCGGAGCGCCTCTCCGACGCCGAGGCGGAGGGAATTTTCGCCCGCGCTCTTCGCGGCGAGGCAGGCGGGGAAGACGCCGCTCGCTTCACGGCGCATATGCTCGTGGAGCTGGCGCGCATGAGCGTCGAGGACGAGTTGGTGATGCAGCTACACGTCGGCAGCCACCGTAACCACGATGAGACAGTGTTCGGCCGGTTCGGAATCGACATGGGAGCAGACATTCCTGTGGCGACAGAGTGGACGCGGAACCTCGGAGCCCTCCTCAACGAGTATGGGAACGACCCGCGCTTCCGGCTCGTGGTCTACACTCTCGACGAGTCAACCTACTCGCGTGAGCTTGCTCCGCTGGCCGGGCACTACCCCGGGCTCTCTCTCGGGGCGCCCTGGTGGTTCTTCGACAGCCCGCTGGGGATGCGACGGTACCTGGACGCAGTCGTAGAGACCGCCGGCGCCCGCAACCTCGCCGGCTTCAACGACGACACGAGAGCCTTCGCGAGCATCCCGGCACGGCACGACGTGTGGCGCAGGGTGGTGAGCGATTGGCTCGCCGGGCTCGTTACTACCGGCGTGGTCGATGACGACGACGCTCGCGAGATGGCCTGGGACCTCGCTTACGGGCAGGCAAAGAGTACCTACCACCTCGGGGAGCTTCCATGACTGCGGAGACGGGCACGCGGGCTTCCCTGGAGCGCCTCTTCTCACTGTCGGGCAAAGTTGCTGTCGTCACCGGCGCAACGGGGGTTCTTGGCGGGGCGATGGCGCTGGGGCTTGCGCGGGTCGGCGCCAGGGTTGGGGTGCTTGGCCGGCGCGAGGAGCGGGCCGAGGCGGTCGTGCGGGAGATCTTAGGCTCCGGCGGCGAGGCGATGCCCTTGCTGGCCGACGTACTGAACGAGGAGCGGCTAAGGGCTGCCCGGGAAGCCGTACTGGATCGTTGGGAACGTATGGATATCTTGGTGAACGCCGCCGGCGGGAACGTTCCGGAAGCCACCCTAAGTAATGACGCGACGATCTTTGACCTGCCGCGGGAGGCCTTCGGGGAAGTCTTCGACTTGAATCTGGTCGGGACGTTGCTCCCCATTCAGGTCTTCGGTGAGGCGATGACGCGGGAGACGGGGGGCTGTATCGTCAATGTGTCTTCCATGGCGGCTGCAAGGCCGATCACCCGGGTGGCGGGTTATTCGGCTGCCAAGGCTGCGGTAGATAACCTAACCCGTTGGCTGGCCGTAGACCTCGCTCGGCGGTATGGCAACATAAGGGTCAACGCTGTAGCGCCTGGTTTCTTCCTTGGGGAGCAGAACCGGGCTCTACTCGTGAACGAAGACGGAAGCCTCACCGAGCGGGGACGCGCCATCATCGAGCACACCCCGGCCGGGCGTTTCGGGGAGCCAGAAGAGCTCACCGGCACGGTGATCTGGTTGTGCTCTCCGGCGGCGAAGTTCGTCAACGGAGTGGTGGTGCCGGTAGATGGGGGCTTCAGCGCCTTTAGTGGGGTGTAGCGTGGGGCCTAGGCTACGTCGACTACCAAGTCTCCTATACGACTCTACCTGTTCTCCAACTTACTTACGCGGTTCTGGCATTCTGAGCACCCTCGTTTTGCCGCTGCGCTCGCACCTATACCGGTTAGCTTACCGTAGCCCCTTAGTACGGGAGAAGGTGTTCGGCAACAACGGCGAAGCGGAAAGGAGAAGCCTGTGAATACCCTAGACGTTGTGATTCAAAGGGGAGGTGGCTTTGTCCTCTAACGAGGTTGTGTGGGTTACGGGTAGCAGCACCGGTATCGGGCGGGCAATCGCCCTGGGCTTCGCCAAAGAGGGCTGCCGCGTAGTGGTGCACTACAACAGTAGCGAGCGTAAAGCGCAGGAGGTTGCGGACCAGATCGGTAAGCTCGGTAGAGAAACCTTGCTGGTGAAGGGCGACGTGTCGGACTCCGGGGATGTGCGCCGCATGGCCGGCGAGATAGAGAACCGATACGGAGGACTCGACGTAC
>DATHAB010000013.1:0-2507 GCA_035296885.1 Rubrobacteraceae bacterium | reverse complement strand
GAGAAGGCCCCTTCTCGGACGTTGGGTGAGTAGGGGCAAGAACGTCACTGCTCAGAACTTTGTGCGCTAAGTTATAATAGGGTAAGTTCCCGGCGGGGCCTTCCTTAGTCCTGCACGACTTCAGACCCGCCGGGGACCCTGCGCCCATTATTATTACGGCTCAACCTCTTAGTTTGGATCCCCCAAAAGGACTATTTTTGGTGGGGAAAGTACTATCTATATTAATGTTGTTTAGCGTTGCTGGCTGTTGCCAACGTCCGAGAATTTCTGAGGGCGGAAGTTACGAGAGCACGCTTCTTCTAGGCACTTCGGTGAATAAGCCGACTTTCGCTTGCTAGATGCCTGAGTAGGTACAGGAGCCAGCTGAAGTCACAACTAACTGCTCCTGTGGGGGTGTTAAGCCGTAGAATGAATATTGAGCCTCAGAGGAGCTGGTACCGATGAAGGAACTGCATTCCCAGATCGAGATTAACGCTAGTGCGGAGCGCGTGTGGCACCTGCTCACCGACTTCGCTTCCTATCCCCAATGGAATCCGTTCATCCGCCGGATCAGCGGCAAGCCCACTACCGGCGAGCACCTCCAAGTGCGCTTAGAACCACCCGAGTCCAGAGGTATAACCCTTAGACCTAAGGTGCTCAACGCTGAGCCTAACCATCAGTTGCGTTGGTTGGGACACCTGCTCGTGCCGGGCTTATTCGACGGCGAGCACTCCTTCGTTATCCAACCGTTAGGAGAGGATCGTGTTCGGTTCGTCCAGAGAGAAGCGTTCAGGGGCTTGCTCGTTCCCCTGTTTGCCCGCAGCCTGGATAACAGCACGCTAGGTGGGTTCGAGGAGATGAACCAGGCCCTCAAAGAGCGAGCGGAGGCAGCTACCGGAGGCTGCTAGCGGCTTCGAACTTCCCCTCGAACCCCTACCTTCTAGGCCCTTCGGTGAATAGAGTTGTGGCAGCACGATAAGGAATCGGAGCAGGCCATGCAGGTGCCGGTCCCCCTACTCCCCTCAGCCCTGCTGGGCCAAGCTTGTTCTCTTCGCCGGTGGCGGAGGTTTGGTGTCCTCCTGTGGTGTCAGGAGCGAAAGAAGTTGTCCATTTGCAGGGAGAACACGGTCCGCATCAACGTCCAGGACGGCTGCATCCTGCACGCCGACCCCGGCTACCCGGCTGTCGTGGGAGACGACTGCATCGTCGGCCACAGGGCCGTCGTGCACGGCTGCGAGAGTACGTCGAGCGCGCCGCTCCCATCGGGGATCGGTGCAGCGCGACGCCTAGACTCCTTGATGGGCCGCTGCTAGGAGAGGTTTAGCTGGCTAACTATCGGTCTTGGGTGTTAGTTTTCTCGGCGCCGGGCGTCCGTAGTAGACCTTCGTATCGTATAAGATCCTGACGCTGCCGCTCGTCTGGTACCTGCGGAAGATCTCCTCCACATCGCGCAACAGGTCTTCGGAGCCGGGCTCTCCCTCTGCGGGCACGTAGGAGATCGAGAGCAGTCTGCCCTTGAAGCCGTCAAGGTCGAGGACCTGCTCGTTGTCGAAGGTTGCCTGCTCGAAGGCGCCGGGGCCGAAGAAGGCCCCTGCCATCTTGTCGCCCCGGCGCCAGGTCTCGGCTTCGCCGCGGTCTGTCCGGTAAGCTTTAAGCAGCCGTTCGTACGCCGCGAGAAACGGCGTCTCTTCTTTGCGCCGCCAGTTCCACACGAGGGCAACGCACCCGCCGGGCTTGACGATGCGGGCGAACTCCGTCCGCGCCCGCTCGGGATCGAACCAGTGGAACGCCTGGCCCGCGGCAACGAGGTCTACGCTGCCGTCCTCGAGCGTCGTGGCCTCCGCCGTGCCGGCCACGCTCGTGAAGCGGGGATGCCGGTTCAGGCGGCGCTCGCCCGCTTCCCGCATCCCTTTGTTGGGCTCGACGCCGAAGACGCGGTTACCTTTCTCCAGGAACAGTTCGCTCAGGATGCCCGTCCCCGACCCCACGTCCGCGACGGCGGAGGCGCTCGTGAGGTCGCACTCCGCCTCAAGAAGATCCAGGACGGCCGGCGGGTAGGAGGGGCGGTGCTTCGCGTAGTGATCAACCCTGTTCGTGAAGCGTTGCGTGTGGTCCGTCATCGGCTCGGGAAGGCGTGCGTGCCGTAGAGCTTGACGAAGTGGGCGCCGGTGACGGTGTAGCGGCACTCGAGACCCTCGGACCCCTTCTCGAAGAGGACCACCGCCTCCCGGCCGCCCGAGCCCACCGGCTGGACGAGCCGACCGCCCGCGGCGAGCTGCTCAGCGAGGGGCGGCGGGACGGAGGTAAACGCCGCGGAGACAAGGGTGGCGTCGTAGGGGGCGTGCTCCGGGAGCCCTCGCGTGCCGTCACCGGCGATGACCGCGACATTTTCGACGCCGTGGCGCGCGAGGTTCTCCCGCGCGGTCGCGGCGACGTCCGGGAAGCGCTCGACGCTCCAGACGAAGCCGGAGAGGTGGGCGAGCAGGGCCGTCTGGAAGCCGTAGCCCGTGCCCACCTCGAGGACGCGT
>DATHAB010000012.1:0-3678 GCA_035296885.1 Rubrobacteraceae bacterium | reverse complement strand
TACCAGCGTCTAATGAGAGAGTTGCTCCGAGCGCAGCGCCAGACCCTCATGCGCCTACGCAACGAGGGCAAGATCGGTGACGAGGCCATGCACCATATCGAGCGTGACCTCGACCTCGAAGAGTCGCGCCTGGAGGTCACGTCGATATGAGTTCCTATGACTCAGACCAATCGTACGGTTTCTAGCGCCAAGGTTGGCACTACTCGTGTGCCACGCTGTCCCTATTTTCAGAAAGTTCGGGAGGGCTATTAAGAGCGTCGCGAGCTCCACTACGCAAACCACCGTCTCGCCTACGCCTGTAGGACAGCCACGCCTCCCTTGTACTTAACGGCCGTGAGGTGGGGCACCCCTAGCGTGGACGGTGTACAGAACTCCTCACCGATTCAAAACCCGCACCTCGGATTAGCTACACTGCGAACCTCTAAGTCGTCGGGGGCAGGGTGCGTAAGTGGAGCCGAGGGGATCCGAACCCCTGATCTCCGCCGTGCAAAGGCTGTTCGGCTGCGTGTGTGATTAATTTGACCAATCCTTTGTCTGTCTGTTCCGCCTCCAGTGATTTTCAGCTTACTAACACGATTAGGGTGAGATTCCATGCCCTGCTAACCGACGGCGCGAGAGAGGTGCGCTTCGGGCGTGCGGCGGTTGGTTAGAATGTCCGAGATGCAAGACCGATTTGATGCTCGACTGCGACAAGCCCATAAGCAGCAGCGCCAGTACGACAACACGGGGAAGGAACTCAAGGCGTACTTCGAGGCGAACCCGCGCCGAGCAGCACAAGCACTACTACTTTCCTTACCCGCGCAACTGGACGTGTGGCGGCAGTACACTGTATCTCGCTTCGGGGTAGATTTGGAAGACCGCGAGCAAAGGAAGGCCCAGCGCTGGGCCAACGTCGCAGAGGCATTGGAATACGCCCTACTTGCCTTAAAGTACGACACGTTTAATAGCGCGTTGTCGTACATGACTATGCTTCGTGATACCGAAGAGACGGGTGAAAGGTTAGCACGCCTTGTTTGCGCCGCTTTTATCCTAGCGTGGAGCAGGATACCCGGTATGGTGGCGGCCACGATAGAGGCCTTCGTGAAGGCTGCGCCACAGGTGACTAACGAAACAGGGTTGGAAGAATATCTTACGAGCCATGTAGTAACACACACGAGTATGTGGACGAACCGGCGGCTGAGAGCTGGCATAGATGAGTTACGGGAGGAGGGCGAAAGCCGGTTCGAACGCTTGCTCAAAGAGCTACCGGCTGAGGTCGCAGCGGCATACGACAAGATGTCTCGCGACTGGGGTGACCTCATGGACCTGCGCACTGAGGTTGCTCGGCGGCTAGAGAAACGAGACCCACGATCGGATGTAAAGGAGCTGGCCGCGTTCGCCGACCGCGAGAAGCTGCTAAAGCGGGCTAAAGATGCCGGGCTAACGCCGAAGGAGTACCAGCTTTTTGCACTGGTCGCGGGAGATCCCGGGCGCTTCTTGAAGAACGGCAAGCTCAACCACAGCGAAGCCGCGCACGCGATGGGCGTCGCTGTTGGTACGACGAAATCACTCTGGTCGCGCACGAAGAAGAAAATATTCGCCGCTTAGTTTTCTCGAACTCTCAACCAACGCTTTAGGTTTGTAAACCCGCGTGCATAGGGGGTGCAAGTATCCCCTACGCGGAGGTAGCGCGGTTTGGCAGATTTCGTCGCTCTTTACCGTGGCCGGACGGTCTCGGAGGCCGAGCTTGTCGCGGTGTCGGCGGAACCCCGGCTCGTCGGCCGATTCTTTGCCGAGCTTCTCGGGGAGCACACAGAAGAAAGCGAAGAATTGAATAAAGAGAAGCGGCCAGCGATTGTGGAACTGGTGCGCGGTGAAGATTAACGACGCACCGGTTCTTGGGGTCAAGCCCACTGCCGGCATCACGCCAGAGCAGGCCCGCGACGCTCGTGCCCGCGCCTGGCGCTTTGTATTCGACCGCTGGGAGCAAAAGAAAGCCGCCGGTGAGGACGGCGGCTACGAAGAACACGCGAGGAAGGAGACTAAAGATGTCCCACGAAACCGAACACAACCACAACGCTAATCTAGCCGAGCAGCCGAGCTTATTGAGCCGGGAAGAGCAAGCGGAGTTACGGTGTCCCTCTACGTCTCGGCCGCGGAAAGACGGGATAAAGCCCTATAAGGCGCGGCGCCGGGATGTTGAAGAGCGCCTCATTCAAAGAGACGGTGCTACCCGACTCAGGTTACCGGGGCTAGTTGAACGTTACGGCCATCTAGGAGAAGCGGAAGGAGATGACATGGAGTAAAGAAAAACATGATTCCGGAGCTAGACAAGTACAGGCACGAAACGACCAGGAACAGATAGGAGGATAAATGACGAAGTTCAGAGCCCCGGACTACACGCCGGTCCCGCCCGGAATCTATAAGGGGCGGTTCGAAGGTACCGAGGAGCGCGAGAGCGAGCGGGGCAGTTACGTCCGGTGGGGATGGCGCACCGTGGGCGGCAAGTTCGCGAACCGGCTGGTCTTCGGCAACACATCCACGAACTTTGGCCCCCAGGCGAAGGCGAGGAGGTGGCTTGAGTCCATGCTGGAGCATCTAATAGAGCCGGGCGAGGAAGTGGACCCGGACGATCTGATCGGCGAGGTTTACACGATCCGTGTCGAGAATACCGTTCCCGATAGCCAGGGGCGCGTCTTCGACAACGTGGCCGACGTGCTCGGTCCCGTGGACGACCCAGACGAGTAGGACTTGGGCACCCTCTCGGTCTAGCTAACGACATGGCTGGGTGGCGCACCTCTTCTCGCGCCACCCGACTCTAGTGATCAGCAAAGCGATGACGATAAAAGTGAACCTAGAGCGTTTGAGTAGTAAGCATGGGTAGCACCGTCCCAGATCCTCTGCAGCAGCTACTTAACAATCTGGAGGGCGTAGAAGAGCAGGGCAACGGCCACTACGTAGCTTGCTGTCCGGGCCACGACGACCACGACCCGAGCCTCCACATTAAAGAGGCCAGTGATAACGGCAGCCGCAGGGTACTGCTCCATTGCCACGCTGCAAGGATCAGGAGAAGGTGTTGCGAGCGTTGGAGCAGAGGGGCATCCACAGATCCGACCTCTTTCGTCAGGACGGTAAAGGTCCTAACCGTACCAGCGGCAACAAGGCCAAGAAAATGCGCATGTGCCTCACTAGGGCGTACGACTACAAAACGCCGGACGGGAAATTCATCAGGCACAACACCCTAAGGTTTGCACCGCCGCCCGAAGGCGAGGTGCATCACCCCGATTGTTTGGGCGACCACTTCAACAGCCGGAGGAAAGACAAGGACTTTCTGCAGGCCCGACCGGACGAGAACGGAGGCTACATCTACGGCCTCGACAGCGTCCAGACCATCATCTACAACCTGCCACAAGTTGTGCGGGCGTCCTTACGCGGGGAGATAGTCGTTTGGGTTGAGGGAGAGAAGGATGCCGACAACGGCAAGAAGCGCCTCAAGCTGATCACAACGACCTGCCCGCAGGGTGCCAAGCACTGGAAGCCCTATTACGCTAGTTTCTTGACGGGGGCGCACGTGGTCGTCGTGGCAGATAACGATGGAGCTGGATGCGAGCACGCCGAGATGGTCGCCGAGGAGCTTCTGCCCTTTGCGGGCAGCGTCAAGGTCTTGGAGCTACCCAGCCTCCCCGAAAAGGGAGACCT
>DATHAB010000011.1:0-7818 GCA_035296885.1 Rubrobacteraceae bacterium | reverse complement strand
ATGTTCAATAGCTCGTGGTTGGTACGGTAGGTAGTACGATAATGGTACTCTGTGAAGGAGACCCGACGGCTGCAGTAGGAGCTTGGTATCAACATCGCACGCGAACCCTGGGTCCTCGCGGTAGGGGCGCGGTAAGTGTTTACGGCACTATCCCCCTGTCAACCACCCGGTGAAAGGAGAGAAATGACGCAAGGTCCCATCCAGATAGGGCCTGCGGGCCCCGACCCCGACGAGATCCTCGAGGCCCTGAAGAGAGCTGTCCGCGACGAGCCCGCAGTGTGGAAGCGTAAGGCCGAAGATTTATCTAAGGATCTCGTTAGGGGAGGTTACTTGCGCGAAGAGCCCGACCCTGTCCTAGTAGCGGAGATGCTGGGGACCATCGAGCTTGAAGGGCCCGAAGAGTCGTGAGGGTTCACCAATGCTCGGCCTCCGCCAGCGTCCTGTTATTAGAGCTTGCGCCAGGATAGAGTGGGAGTTTACTGGAGGCGTCAAACTCCGATTGAATAAGGGTACGATTCGTTCGTCGTGGCCACATAGCTCTTTGAGCTATACGCAGCTGGCATTTGGCGTGGCGTTGTTCGTGGAGATAGCTTTCCCTGCTCTCTGGCTACTACCACTCTTGGCTACTCTGTAACGGGGCTCCTTCTTATCTACTTCCAGCGCGAGTGTGCCTTAGTGTGGGGGGACGTAGGGGGCGGGGATTCATCCCGAGGGCAAGCGTAGTGTGTGGGATGCTTTTTCTCGCCGTTGAGGGATTCTCAATACTTCTGTCGTGATTCTTCGCTGGTTTGGTATCCTTTACCTTCCTCCCCTCCCTGATACAATATACCAGCCGCGCTAAGCGGGGAGCTGGCGATGCCCTGAACCTGCGATCGCCTAGCAGGGCCTAGATCCCCGCCTGAGGCGGCCCGGGTTCGGTTGAAACCGGTGCAGTCGGCGTCGAAGGCCCGGTCTCGGGCAATGGGACCCCGCGAACCGTGTCAGGACCGGGAGGTAGCAGCACTAAGCGGGTTACCCCATGTGCTACGGGGTAACCGGGCCGGAGCCGACGGCCGGAAGTTCGTCGGGTTCGGGTCCGTCGAGGGCGGGGTGCGCGGCATTTTTTATTCGTGTTTTCGGAGAAGCCTCCGCTATACTAACGGTGTGGAGTCTCACCGAACCATCACTTTCTAGATGCCTCACGTCTCGCTTTACCGCAAGTGGCGCCCGCGCACCTTCGACGCTATCGTCGGGCAGGATCCTGTGGTGCGTACCCTCCGGCGCGCCATAGAGACCGCTCGTGTCGCCCATGCCTACCTCTTCTCAGGACCGCGCGGCACAGGAAAGACCTCGACCGCGAAGGTCTTGGGGATGGGTCTGAACTGTGTAGAGGGACCGACACCGGAGCCCGATACGACGTGCGAGAGCTGCCGGGCGATCATCAACAACTCCTCGCTCGACGTGCTGGAGATGGATGCGGCGTCGAACCGGGGGATAGACGAGATCCGAGACCTTAGGGACAAGGTGAACTTGACGCCAGCCCAGGGGCGGATGAAGGTCTACATCATAGATGAGGTCCACATGCTAACCACCGAGGCGTTCAACGCCCTCCTCAAGATGCTCGAGGAGCCCCCCCAGCACGTGGTCTTTGTTCTGGCGACGACCGAGAAGCATAAGGTCCTGCCAACCATCGTCAGCCGCTGCCAGAGCTTCGACTTCCGCAGGCCCGGGGTACCGGTCCTCGTCGAGAAGCTCCGCGAGATCTCCGAGGCCGAGGGTATAGAAGTCGAGCCTGAAGCCCTGACGGTTGTAGGACGCGAGGGCCGTGGCTCGTTTCGGGATGCTGAGGGCCTCCTCGACCAGCTCGCCTCGTTCACCGATGGTCCCATAACCGCCACGGGGGTAAGAGAGTTCTTGGGTAGCGTTGGTTCGGAGGCGCTGCTGGAGACGACGGACGCGCTCTACGAGCGGCGGGCAGCGGATGCGCTGCGGGTCGTGGACCGCCTCCAGAATGAGGGCAAGGACCTTTCGCGCTTTACCGGCGAGCTCGTCGCGCACCTCAGGCGCCTGATGCTCCTGCCGCACGCTCCCGAGGTCGCGCTCGCCGAGATCGGGGCCGAGGAGCGGGCAGACCTCGAAGAGCAGGCCGGGCGCATCCCAGCCACCGAGGTGGTGCGCACCATCGAAGCCCTAGGCGACTCCCTCTCGCGCGCCAAGCGTGGTGGCGATCCAAAGCTGGAACTCGAGCTGACCTTTCTCAAGCTCGCACGCGACTACACAGAACCCTCCGTAGATGCCCTAATGCGCCGACTCGAAGTGTTGGAGAAGGCCGTCGCGAACGGAGCTGTTATGTCGTCACCGTCGCCGCCGCTTGAGGAAAAAGCGGGACCCGAGATCGCGGAACAAGCTGCAGTACCCGAAGTGGATCAGGAGGGCGAGGAGTCACCTGAGGAGAGTGCCGGTGAGGATGACGGAGGACCAGAGTTCGACCTCGATTGGGGTTCGGTCGTGCGGGAGTTGGAGATCCGGCGGCCCGCGATCGCGGCGGTGTATAGCGAGGCTGTGGTAGAGGGCTTCGACGACGGCGTGCTGAGGCTCGCTTTCCCGGAGGAGCTGGCGATCTACGTGAAGCTCGCTGCGGAGCCCAAGCGTGTGAAACACCTGCAGGAGGTCCTTGAAGAACGGCTGGGTATTCGCCCGCGCCTGGAGTTCCGGGTCGCTGGTGCGGACGGCGCTAAAGCCTTGGGGGAGACCGCGAGCGAGAGCGTTGTGGCCGGTCGTCCGCAGCTGTCGCAGAATGTAGTCGTAGAAGACGTGGATGCGACATTGAGTAAGGAGGCTGGTAGTAGTCTAGGTGTAGAGGCTGAGGGGGAAGCCGGGGCCAATGCCATAATCAATGACCCGCAAGAGGTGTTCGCGATGGCGCGGGAGTGGTTCGGTTCCAAAGGGGATCTTTCCGGCGGTTCTGGCAGTACCCGAAGCGGGGGTAGCTAAGGTATAGGGGTGGCAGGAGAAACGTCAAAACTTTTCTCCCCAGGAGCAAACTCTCTACTGGGTAAGAGCTTCGAGTCCGCGCTTGTCCTGTGCGGGGGCGCGCCGCCCGAGACGACCTGCCGGATCCTCGATAGCACCTAAGAACTACTGCCCTTTTCTGCAGGTGTCCTTAGATATTTTCTGATTGCTAAGGTAATACCCAAGGCGAAGATGCAAGCAAGACGCCGCTCATAGCGCCTAGAGCCAGGTGTGCGGGCATCGGTAGCAGCCTTACCAAGCCGAGCTCGTAGTCTGTAAGCAGGCTGTAGATAGTTGCTCCCCCGCCCGCAAGCCGCAGGGCTAGTGCCGCCCGCGGTTCATCCTGCAGCCCGAGCAGCCCCGGAGCTGCGAGCAGGGCCCCTCCCGTAAGGTAGTCGAGCACACCGTGAACCTGTGTCGGTATCGCCCTTAGACTCATCTTCTGGCCTCCTGCGCAGAACTATCGTTGGTGACGCTTATACCCGGAGTTTGTGGTTGATAAGCGAGGGGCGAGCTCTCGTTATCCGGCACAGAGCGAGCTAAAGGATATTGATAACGACGTAGTATACCGAGTATGGTCGCAAGCATCCCTTTCCTCTAGGTTGGGTAGGTAGTCGGGGCATGAGGAGGTAGCCAGAGCCTAAATAACCCGTCACGTAAAGCGGGAGGGAGGATATATCGAATGTCAGTAGAAGAGAACAAAGCCCTAGCCCGCCGCGAGGTCGAAGAGATCTTCAGCGAGGGCAAGCTGGATGTAGCGAACGAGATCTACACGTCCGACTTCGTCGACTACGACCTCGTTCTTCCTCAGACGATGAACGGTCCCGAAGAGATGAAAGAATACGTCGGCATGTACCGTAGCGCCTTCCCCGACCTTACGGTGACGCTCGAGGATCAGGTAGGAGAAGGGGACAAGGTGGTTAACCGCTGGACGGCACGGGGCACCCACCAGGGGGAGTACATGGGTATATCCCCTACCGGCAAAGAGGTGGAGTTCGCGGGGATACACATAGGCCGCATCGAGGAGGGCAAGATCGCAGAAAACTGGGAAGTTTACGACCTTATGAGCTTGATGTGGCAGATCGGCGCTGCCCAGCTTGAGCAGGGTGAGGAAGAGGCTTAAGCGTCGAGCTAGAGGCAGGTCACAGAGCCAGCGAGCGAATCCTAAGAACGCCGATGTCACCCGGGATAGTGCTGGTAGTCTCGACCTAGAGAGGACAATTAGGGGCACCACAACCCCTAGGTAGGCGCAAACTCTCAAGCCGGTTGAGTTAAGGCATCGTGAGGCATCGCTGGCCTAGAAGATGATGCGCTGGGGCTCGCGTGCTGATTACCCTCCAGATCCGGGCAGACCCGCATCACCCGGTCCCCTCTCTAACAGTGGGGCCAACTCTTGGGGTAGTGGCGAGTGTTCGTCTCCCACCTCGCCTGCCGCGATCGCCTCTTCAACCGTACGCATGACCGCCCGGGTATAGGAAGCTGCTTGCTCGGGATCTCTCGCGTCAACTCTTTCGCCGACACGATCTACATACTCGTCCAGCGCGAAGGCTTCATCTGGCTCCCCCGCCCACTCGTGCCGAAGATACTGCGCGATCTCCGGCGGTAGTGGGGTAGCTAGGTCCTTCATCTCGCCACTGGATAAGCGTTCGGATAGGCTCCCGAGTGCGGCCTGGATGATGCGTTCCGCTTCTTCAGGCGAGCCGATGTTGGCGCGCCTCTGAGCCCCTTTTATAAATTCGCTATGATCTACCGTACTCCCCTTCTACGCACGACCACCGACTTTCGGATATACCCTCGGTGAAGGCAGCGGAAACCAGCCAGAAGAAGCTTGTAGAAGAAACCTCTGTGCCCCTGACTAGGCCGCCGAGACGTTAGGTAGAGTTTACTTAAGGACTACTCAGAGCACCTGAGGGGAGACGTGCTATGAAGCGCGGGTGCCGGGGCCTGACAGGCTGATGCTGCGGGCCCAGACCAACGTTTGAGCGAGGTCCTTAGGAGACGCGGGTTGTACTACAAATTTTTATGTTCCCCAATATTGTGAGTGTTGTAGCTAGCTGTGGGATGGAAGGGCGTTGCGGCTATGGTCCGTACTACTATCGCTCGGTGCGTGAAGGGAATTTTCTACAGCTCGGAGCCACGGCGTTCGGTAGACTCGAGCCCATCTTGTGGCCCTCATGGACTCATCACCGCCACGTTTGTCGGCTACCAGGCCGCGAACATCTCGGGCGCTTTCACCAATGGATGGCCCTACGTCTTTTTAGCGGCTTTGCTGCTTGCCCTATGGTCCAGGCATACCCGATCTTGATCCTGGTTGGTAGCGCGCCACTGGGCGCCGCAGTAGGAGCCTTCGGTGGGTGAGTCTCTGGCCGCTTGGCTGTCTGGCGTGATCCAGTCCTTCGGCTACGCTGGGCTGGCCTTCCTGATGCTGGCTGAGAACCTGTTGCCGCCGATATCATCGGAGGTGATCTTGCCACTCACCGGTTTCCTCGTCGAGCAGGGTGACCTGACGTTCCTCCTGGCGGTCACCTTTGCCACCGCCGGCTCGCTCGCCGGGGCACTCGTCCTTTACGCGCTTGGCCGATGGGGTGGTCGGGGAGTTATCCTCCGCTACGGCGGAGTATTGCGCCTAAAGGAGGCAGAGCTGGATCGCGCCGACAGGTGGTTCGGTAGGTACGGTGGGCTGGTGGTGCTGTTCGGGAGGATGGTGCCGGGGGTGCGAAGCCTCGTCTCTATCCCCGCATGACTCTCGGAGATGCCTCTTGGACGGTTTGTATTGCTGACCGTACTGGGCTCCGGCGTTTGGAATACCCTCCTGATCGGGGTAGGTTGGCTGCTCGGGGAGAACTGGTCGCGAGTCGCCAGCGTCGTCGGTTCCGTCTCTAACGTCGTCCTCGTACTACTAGCGGGCGTGGCATTAGTTTTAGGGGTCTGGTGGTGGCGCATTAGGCACAGCCGCTGAACTGCCGGGGAGATTTCCAAGCGGAAACTGAGTTTCCAAGAATCCCTGATGCCGGACGCTCAGTTCCCGAGAACACGTCTTCTTGGCATCTCGGTGAATAAGGTAGGCGAGCACCTCCGGCTGCGCATCTCGGTCACGCCGCACCACGCCACCGCAAGCGTAGAATGAACGCTTGCGGTGGTCGATCGGGAGGTAGTAACCGTGGAGAGACGGTGACAAGAAGCGATAGCGCGACGAGAGGCGATGGTGGAGGATGTGTGCAAGGCGGGGTTAGTACGCGATAGGCTGGAGAGCCTGGACCAGAGCGCGAGGGCCTATCCGGAAGGTCACGACATTCGTGTGCTCATCGAAGGGCTTCACCTGGACCAGGCGCTCCGAGTGGTGGAGGAAGAAATCCTGACCCTTCGGGAGGTCCTTCTCCATCCTCGCGGTAGCTAAGAAGCCTGGTTTCCGAGAACACCTCTTTCTTCTAGGCATTCCAGTGAATAAGCATTGGACGAAGGCGCCGGGGCATCGGGGGAAGTTCGGTGTTCTTTAACTACGCCGTGTGGGCATCGGTCGAGCACTTCAAGCGAGCGTTCAGCAACCCCGAGTTCCAGTCGAAGATGAAGGACTACCCTCCAAGCGCAGCGGCGTCGCCCCACCTCGTCAAGAAGGTGGCCGTCCCTGGCATCTGCGTGGACTGAGTTACGTCGTATAGCTAGACCGAGAGGGCCGGGGCCTTCTAAGGGACCCCGGTCCTTCTTTATGCCCTCATCATGCTTGTTGAGCTTCCGGGAACTTCTACTCTCGGCGACTCGGTGAGCGACTCGGTGAGTAAGCCTTGTGGAGTACGCGAGGCCTCCTCGAGTGGCATCATACCTTTGTGGTCGAACCTACTAGGAGCTACTGATGAGCGCACCGAACACCACTAAGTGGATCGGTACCGGCCTGCTAGGCCTGCCCCTCTACGGAGTGCTGACCTTCTGGCCAAGCCTCGATCCACAGCCCGACCCGAACACGGACTACGAGGCCTGGGCTCGCTACGTCAGCACCAACTACTACGTGCTAAAGCACCTGCTGGGCAGTGGGCTCGGCCTGATCCTTGCGATCTTCGGCACCTTTGCCTTAGGCGCCTACCTCGCAAAGGGTAGTGCCGGACGTCTGGGGTTGGTGGCTATGGTCATCACCGTTCTGGGTTACGCCCTGTTCCTGATGCCCATGGGGGTCTCTACCTTCGCTGCACCCGAGGATGGGCAGGCGTACCTGGCGGGCATAGAGGAGTTTTCCCAGCTGCCACCCACCTTCGCGAGGTCCGCACAGACGGCGACCTCCCTGCTTCTCATCCCACTCCTGTTCGTGGGCAACGTGCTCCTAGGAGCAGCGGTCTGGCGCTCGGGGATGCTGCCTAGATGGGCGGGAGTCCTCTGGGCAGCCGCGGCCGTGGTGATGTACCCGCTGGGCCTTGTGTACGCGATGACGATCGGCGCCCGGAGCACCCCACCAACGGTGCTGGTAGGCGCGTTGCTGTTGGTGATAGGCGGGGGGTGGATGGCCTGTAGTGTGATGCGCAAACCTTCGAGACAGCTAGTAGGGGCCGACGTCCAGCCCAGGGTACAGTGACCCCTGCCGAGCAAACTTCCACGAATTTCGAACACCGGAAGCCCGGTTTCCGAGAACGCTCCTTCTAGGCATTCTGGTGAATAGAGTCAACCTGTCTCCTGACGCTTTAGTCGCAACCCGTTCGGCTGGCGTCAGAACTAAGATCCTCCAAATTTCTCAAAAATAGGTACTAACTAAGTACTCCAATTAAGAACCAGCTAAGAGGCTCCTCCTATTCTGTTCCCTGCAAGCAAAGGAGGCAGCCCAAAAGAGAAGGGTCGCCCGAG
>DATHAB010000010.1:0-17508 GCA_035296885.1 Rubrobacteraceae bacterium | reverse complement strand
GCTGTTTTCGAGGCGTCGGACGGGGTCGGGGGGAGGGTGCGGACGGACGCGTTAGATGGCTTTCTGCTGGACCGGGGCTTTCAGGTGTACTTCACCGCCTATCCGGTCTCAAAGCGGCACCTAGATCATGGAGCGCTCGACCTAAAGCCATTCGACCCTGGCGCTATCATTCAGCGCGGGAGGAGAACGAACGTCCTCTCCGACCCGTTACGGGACCCCAAGTCCCTCGTGCCGTCGTTATTTTCGGAGGCGGCGACCTTTCCAGACAAGGTGCGGATTTTGAAGTTCGCGGCGGGTAGCGTTTTAGAAAGGTCGGAATCTGCGAGCCGGTTAGATGAGGAGCGGGACGTTTCGGCGCTCTCTTATCTGCGGGACAAGGGGTTTTCGGAGGGGTTTACAGACAATTTTTTCCGGCCTTTTTATGGTGGGATCTTTTTAGACCGCTCTCTTTCGACCTCGGCGCGCGTCTTGAGGTTCACCTTCAGGATGCTCGCCACAGGCAAGACGGCCGTGCCCGCCCGTGGGATAGGAGAGATCCCCAAACAACTCGCTGCCCGGCTGCCGCTCGACACCATGCGCACAAGTAGCCCGGTCAGCTCGTTGATCTGGGACGAAAGCCGGGTTGCAGGTGTCGAAGCCGCAGGCGGTGAACATGAGGCGGACGCGGTGGTGGTGGCGACGGATGCGCCAACGGCGGGACGGCTCACGGGTGTAGCGGCGCCCGAGGAGTCGGTCGGGCAAGTTTGTGTTTACTATGCCACCAGCGGGGTCGGGAGCGGGAAGAAGGTTCTGTTAAATCCCGAAGGCGGCAGGTTCGTGAACAATGCCGTAGAGATCAGCAACGTCGCGCCGGCGTACGCCCGGCGAGGGCAGCGTTTGCTGAGCGTAGTGGCCCTTAAGGGCTTTGACCTTCCGGACGAGCAGATCTACCGCCGCGGCGCCGAGGATATATCCTGGTGGTGCCCAACCGCCGACCTTGAGCCGCTCGCCATCTACCGTATTCCTTACGCCCAATTTTTCCAACGACCCGGTATCCACGAGAGGTTGCCGGAGAATCACACAAAGACGCCGGGGCTCTTTCTCGCCGGGGAGTACACTGAGGACTCGTCGATAAACGGCTCGATGCTCTCTGGGGAGAAGGCGGCAGAAGAGGTGATGCGCGCTCGATGAATAGAGAAATCCTCGCCCTCGAGGTCGAGAAGCTAAGGAAAACGTATTCGAACGGGCTCCTGGCGCTGGACGGGGTCTCGTTGAATATTCAGGCCGGGCGTTTCTTTGGGCTCCTGGGGCCAAATGGGGCGGGGAAGACGACGCTTATCAACAGCATCGTGAGCCTAGCGCGGCCGGACTCGGGGAGCGTAAAGGTCTTTGGGCGGGATGCCTTCGAGGAGTTTAGGGAAGCGCGGCGCATGATCGGGGTCTCCCCGCAAGAGATAAACCTCGACAAGTTTCTGACCGTCGAGGAGGTCCTCCTCTACCACGCCGGCTACTACGGCGTACCTAAGATTAAGGCTCGCGAGCGCGCCGGAGAGATGTTGGAACGGTTTGCCCTTGTCGATAAACGCAAGCAGCGGGTGAACACACTCTCGGGCGGGATGAAGCGGCGGGTGCTCTTCGCCCGGGCACTGATGCACGACCCGAAGATACTGTTTTTAGACGAGCCGACAGCGGGGGTGGACGTGGAGCTCAGGTACTCCCTTTGGGAGTACATCCGGGAGCTGAACCGCGGGGGGCTGACGATACTTTTGACTACGCATTATCTCGAGGAGGCGGACGAGTTGTGCGAGGAGATCGCGCTCATCAACCACGGCAGGATCGCCGCCCAGGGCACGAGCGCGAGCCTGAAACAGAAATTCGGGGCTACGAGCATCGAAGAGGTGTATTTAAAGGTGGTGGGGCGTGTTATTGACAGATAGGTCGTTCCGGACGCTCTTGTCGCGTGAGCTACTGCGTTTTACCAGGGTCTGGATGCAGACCTTGGTCCCGCCGCTTCTTACCTCGCTGCTCTATCTGGTCGTTTTCGGGGTGGCTCTGGGCACCCGAATTCGGGAGGTGGACGGGATACCATATCTCGAGTACATCCTACCGGGGATCGCGCTGATGAGCCTGGTCAACGGCTCCCACATGAACTCTTCCTGGTCGGTCTTCGACGCCAAGCGCGAGCGCTACATAGACGAGCTCCTAATCAGCCCGATGAGCGACTTCCAGATAACCCTGGCTTACTCTTTGGGTGGGATGTTGCGAGGTATCTTGATGGCGGTTGGGGTCTTTGCGGTGGGGGCGCCGTTCGTCGGGGTAAGCGTGAAGCATCTGGGCCTGCTTTTGCTGATAGGTATCCTCTCCTCCTTTACCTTCTCGGCTTTAGGGACGATGGTCGGAGCTCTGGCGACGAGGATAGACCACATCTCTTTCCTCACTAACGTGGTAGTACAGCCTTTGGCTTTTTTGGGCGGGGTCTTCTACTCGGTAGAGATGCTGCCCAAGGGCTTGCGTGTCGCAACGCTCTTTGACCCGATCTTCCACATGGTGAACGTTACCCGCTACGCGACTTTAGGCGCCTCCGACCTGAACCCGTATCCAACCCTGACAATAGTCTTCGTTCTCGCTACCCTTGCCTTCTCTGGAGCATGGTGGTCGATAAGCAGGGGGCCGCATCTCCGCTACTAAAACAGAGCCCGGCAGCGCCTCCGCCTGGTCGTTCGTAGTCGTGGTCTTTGCCCTCTCGCGCGTTTTTTTCCTCGGGGTGGGGGCGATCGCAGCGGTCACGCTTCCCTGGGCGAGGCCGGCCGGTAGCCCGCTGAAGCCGTCGGGGTTTTTAAACTACTGGGCCCACTGGGACGGGGCGTGGTATTCGGAAATCGCGGCCGAGGGCTACAGCGTACGCACTTCAGAGAGCACGGCCTTTTTCCCTCTTGGCCCTGTGTCTCGAGGTGCCATCGGCACGCCATCTCGAGTCTGTTCACTGGTACTGAGGAGGTGAACGAAGTGAGCCTAGGACAATGGTTGTCGAGGGAGCTGTTGTCGCAAGTGGCGATTGGCGTTTCTCTGCTGATCCTACTCGTCGCGCAGGGATGGGCTGTCGTGATCTTAGTCCGACACGGGATTAGTGCACTCGCGTTCTCCTACCCTCTAGACTATGGCGAGGGGCCCCTCTTGGACCAGGCTGTGAGGCTTGCGGACTTGAAAAACATCTACTGGGCCGACCTCGCGACGCCACCGTATGTGGTCGCGAGCTATCCGCCACTCTTCGGGCTGGTCCAAGCACCGTTCGTGTGGCTTTTCGGCCCGGCGTTCTGGTATGGGCGGGCGATTTCGTTCGTAAGTGCCTTAGCTGTGGCCCTCCTCATCGCGTTGACCCTGCACGCCCTGACCAAGAACAAGATCGGGGCTGCGGTCGGCGGCCTGACGTTCCTGGCAGTCCCCTACGTTCTGCTCTGGTCGTCGCTCGCCCGAGTGGACTTGTTGGGCTTAGCGCTCTCTTGGGCCGGCTTGTTCGCCGTCGCTCGCTGGCCGGAGAGACGCAGGGCCGTCATCCTCGCGGCCTTGCTGCTCTTGGCGGCCGCGTACACGCGCCAGACCTACGCCTTAGCGGCACCGTTCACGGCGTTCGTCTGGCTGTTAGCTCAAGGGCCGCGTCGCCGAGCAGGTGAGTTCGCCTGCGTGGTCTGGGGACTCGGCTTGGTGCTGCTCATCATCCTGAGTACGCTGACGGAGGGCGGGTTTTTCTTCAACACGGTGATCTCCAACATGAACGAGTTCCAGTGGGAGCGTTGGTCCTACTACGTTTCCGAGGTGCAGAGTTTAATGCCATATCTACTATTGAGCGGCGGCGCGTTCTTGCTCTTGGCGCCCTGGTGGCAGGTCAAGTCGTATTGGCTCGTGGCGCCGTATATAGCCGGGGCTGTACTTTCCGCCTTGCTGATCGGCAAGGTGGGCTCAGCCTCGAATTACCTGCTTGAGCTCTCGGCGGCGCTTGGTCTGGCTATGGGGGCTCTCGTAGCCTGGCAGGCTTGCCGTCGCTGGCTACAAGCCGCCCTTATCCTGATCTTAGCGCTCCAGGTTGTGGGAATGACGCAGTGGTCCGAGACGTACTACAACGGTAGTGGTGTGTACGACTCTGAGGTTCAAAGAAGCGAGATCGAGCAGCTCAATGAGGTAGTCCAGGGAGCAGAAGGCACGGTGCTCGCCGACCAGTACATGGGATTGCTGCCCTTAAATGGACGACAAATCTACTTCCAGCCGTTTGAGTTGACCCAGCTCGCCCACGACGGGAAGTGGGACCAGAGGCCGTTCTTGCGAGCGCTCGAGGAGGAAGAATTCGCCACCATACTCATTTGGCAGCCCTACTACGCTTACGATGTGCTAAATACCCGGTGGACCCCTGAAATGCTCGATCGAATCAACGAGCGTTATGAGCCCACGGAGGAGGTGGCCGGCACAGTTGTCTACCGGCCAAGGTAGACGCTGGCTCGACCGCAAAGTACCTCGAAGACCGAGAGTCATTTGAGGGAAACGTAGCCCCTCTTTGCGGGTTGCGTTTGGCGTAGAAGTCGTCGATGAGGCAAAACGGGACGTTGGTCTTCTCTTCTAGACAGGCGAGTACTTAGGCGCCTCGGGGCAGTCCTTTTAATGCTCCTTCGGTCGGAAAGTAGTTCAAACTAAAACCCGACAAATCGACAGCTCTGTGGCGAAGATCTATCGCTAGCGGATACGTGCTTGTTGCTATCGTTTTTCCCACTGCATTCGCCGGTTCTGACCTAGTCGCGCGAACGTGCATGGTATCCTTACCAGTCGATGACCCTGACTTTTGCTAGCCGAGCAAAGAACCGCCGGAAGTTGATCACAATGCTAGTGGGGGTAGGGGTAGGCCTTTTCGTTTTTGGGCTGTACCTCATGACTTTAACCCCAACCGTCTTGTCTTGGAGCGTCGCCACACAGGACGCGCCCATCTTACCAGCGTCGGCGTACGTGCTGGGTATCCCGCAGGCCACCGGGTATCCAACTTACACGGTGCTGACGCACTTATTTACTTACCTTCCGATCGGGGAGGTTGCCTACCGAGTGAACCTCGCCTCGGCAGTCTTCGGCACCCTCGGGGTGGTCGCGGTGTTCCTCGTTGGGCTCGCACTCAGCGGGAGGGTTGTGGCCGCGACGGTAGGAGCACTTGCTTTCGGGACGAGCGGGCTTTTCTGGTCGCAAGCAATAATCGCCGAGGTCTACACCTTGAATACCCTCTTCATAGCACTCGTCGTCCTCGCCTTGCTCGTCTGGAGGGAACGGCGGGAGGACAAGTACCTCCTTGTAGCGGCCTTCCTTACGGGCCTCTCGATGACCCACCACATGACGAGCGGCCTCTTGCTGTTGGCCGGCTTTCTATTCGTGCTCCTCGTCGAACCTCGCAAGCTTATTGAGTGGAGGCTGGTTCTGAAGGGTGGTGGGCTCTTGCTTCTCGGGCTCTTACCTTATGTATTCCTGCCGGTAAGGGCCCGGATGAACCCGCCACTAAACGTAGGGGACCCTTCGAACTGGGAGCGGTTCTGGGATCTGGTCTCGGGTGCACAGTTTAAGGGCGCTATATTTGTCTTCGGGCTCGAGGAGCTGCCCGAGCGTCTATACATGTACCTAAGTTATCTCTTTGGGCAGTTCCATTGGGCGTTCGTGATGATAGCAATTGTGGGCGCGCTGTTGCTGCTAGCGAGGGACAGGGCTGCGTTCGCGCTGCTCGGCTTTTTATACTTTGGTTGGCTTTTGTATGCGCTCGAGTTCAGCATCGCGGACATCTATTACCACTTCATTCCAACGTACCTTGTCCTGGCTGTCTTTGCGGCGATGGGCCTCGGCGCCCTTTTGCGGGAGGTGGGAGCCCTAACGGTGCGATCCTCGCCGAAGGTTCGAGGGGTCGTTTTGACTGCGCTCTCGCTGCTGGTGGTCGCCGTCCCGCTCTGGGGCTTGGGGGAGACCTACCGCGCTGTAGACCGAAGTGGGGATTACGAGGGACGCCGGATCATCGAGGTCGTGGAGCGCAACGTTGAGCCAGACGCCACCGTTATCCAAAGCCGGAGCCCGCTGTACTACGCGATCCTAGTCGAAGGCCGCCGGAAGGATCTGAAGCTGTTGAGCTACTTTGATCCCCAAAGCAACGAGGAGCCCCAAACTAAAGAGGAGACGAATGCTCGCATAGCCGCGGAGGTCCGAGACGGCTCGCTCTACGCGCTGTTCCCTGACGATTTCAGGGAACAACGCCGCCGATTCGAGGAGGCCGGCTACCGTCTAGTCCCTATCGAAGAAAGCATTTTGTATAGGGTTCTCCCCGCGAAAATATGAGAAGAAAGCTGTTCTTAGCCTAGCCTCTAACATCGTCGTGAACCTCGTATTTCTCACCCTGTTCCTCGTCTTCACGGGCGTTAGCTTCACTGCTTTGCCGCCGGGGCCCTCGGTGTATGCATTCTTCGTCACGCTCTTACCGGTCCTCACGCCAAGCCCCCTGATCCCGCTCATGGGCTTCTCGCCTACATGCTCGGCGCGTTCCCGCTCTTCCTCATCCTCGGTTACGTAGGTCTCACGTATCAGGCCCGCGCTCTATCTGTGGCTCTTCGTCAGCAGTGGCTTAAGGCTGGCGCTTACGGCCATGTTTGCTACTTGACGGTGGGTGGTGGCTTAGTGGCAGCGGTGCTTCGATACGAGGTATTCAGCGAAAGCTAGGAACAGCAAAATTGGTTCCTAAAAGCTCGCCAATGCCCAGTTCGCAAGAGCGGGCACAGCTCGAAAGTCGCTGGAGCGAGTTACGAAGGATAAAACCTAAAGGTTGGTCCGTAATATTTAGCGAGAACGAGTGGTAGGAAGACCGGCGGCTCCTAGCATCGACGAGTTCAGCGCTTTTTGGTCAGAGACCGATGGATTTTGGGTTGCGTTTTTCTGGCGTGAGTTAAACCACTGGAACAAAAGCTCCTACTTTGATGAAAGCGACGATGTTTTCAGTAGAGTGCGAGCTTGGAGGGCTTCGGAAGTGCT
The DNA here is from genome assembly GCA_035296885.1 of Rubrobacteraceae bacterium. Lineage (GTDB taxonomy): Bacteria > Actinomycetota > Rubrobacteria > Rubrobacterales > Rubrobacteraceae > Rubrobacter_F. The sequence continues at coordinate 10,497 of DATHAB010000010.1, read as the reverse complement.
CCAACCCACGAGACGAACTAAGCCTAAAGACAATGTGTAGTTGCCGTAATGCTGGCGGGCTAGTGGTGCCGGTGCTGGGTTGTGGGGTCTGAACAAGAACTGCCGGTATATCTCGAAACGCTCGGCTCTGACGATCTCCGACTGGAGGGTTTGCGTCTCTTAACCCCTACACCACCATGACACCTGTAATGACTGTAACGCAGAAGTATGAAACTCGAGTCCTGTATAGCTAATTGTGGCCTCGATGTTCGAGCGGGTGCGCAGTAACCGGCGTTAGCGCTGGCTCTTTACCCAGAGACGCCTACAGAGGCGTCTCCTTCCTCCCCTCCCGTCTGGCCCGCCTTGGAACCTTCGAACGATTCGTGCGGAATGTAGAGTGCGCGCTTTAGGGGGTTTTCGTGGTGGCTCCAGCCGCCTGGGGCGACGTTGCGGGTGGTCTCCAAGAACATAGCGGCTCGAGCATCAAGATTGTCCAAAAGGTTAACCAGCAGAGCTTCTAAGGTCTTTGGTTGCTCGGGGGAGCCGTACTCTTTCTCGCCCTGGTGCGAGAGCATGATGTGCGAAAGCTGGAGGGCTAACTCCTCGGGGAAACCAGGGATAGTGGCGACGTGGGCTGCGACTATACGGTCGCCTAAGACTACGTGGCTCAGGAGGCGGCCAGGCGTGGTGTAGGCGAAACCGCCATCCTTCCAGGAAAGCTCCTGCGTTTTACCTACATCGTGAAAGATGGCCCCGAAGAACAAGAGGTCCCTGTTCACTGGGTAGATCTCCGCGAGTGCCCTCGCTACCCTCAAGCAATGCGTCGAGTGCTCCAAGAGCCCCCCGATTCGAGCATGGTGCATCCCCTTGCCCGCTGGCGCTGCACAGAACGCCTCCCAAAGCTCCTCGTCGGCGACCATCTGGTCGAACAACTCCTTGAGGTGTACGTCCGCAAACGCCCCCCCGGCCTCCACGACCTCAGCGGTCAGAGCCCTGCGGTCCTTCTCGGTAGCCGGCAGATAGTCCTCTTCTTCGACCTCGGTCTTTGTTAGGACTTTCATCCGCTCTACCTTTACCTGGAGCATCCCACGATACTCGTGGGCGTTCCCCTCGACGTGCACGTACTCGGGGCCGTCCAGGCCATGTAGGAGCTCCTTGGGGAGCCGCCACATCCGGGCCTCCACCGAGCCGGTCTTGTCCACGAGCTTCAAGGAAAGGTAGGGCGTCCCGCGGCTGTCGGTGCGCACGGTCGTGTCGGTGGCGAGGAAGGTCGCGCACAAGTTCACGCCCGTACGCAAGTCCCGCGCCCAGAACTTCTCCTTCGCTCTCTGGCTCAGGGGCAACACCCTTTCTAGTGGTCCTCACACCTCCCAAGACGCTTCGGGCGCCCCAGTATAGGACCGGATCGTGGCACCGCGCATGTTATAGAGGGACCACGCCCCACGCAACCGCTACGATCCTCCCCCGCAGCCTACCTCGAACTAGGAAGCACATGGGGTTATCGCTAGCTGCTCTCGGCGAGCTCTCACCACCAGAAGATCTGGTGTAGCTCTCGTCCAATAGCATAGAGCAGACTCGGGTTTCGTTGTGCCGCGGCTCGGAGTTGAAATGTTGTCGTCTTTTCATCCTGAGTTGGTGAGGGTTTTACTCCTTTCTCCCACAGCCCTAACCGTGGCCTACACAGGTGAATATAATGGGTACCGGTTCTTGATGTTCTTGATACGCTCGACGGAGGTCTCTATCCGCTCGCGTGATATCTCCCCGGACTCCACGGCTGCCACGACGGCATCGTAGGCCGCGGCCTGTTCTTCAGGAAGGCTAGAGACTACGAGGAGGTCTGCGCCGGCCGTGACCGCCGCGACCGCCGCCTGAGTGCTCGTGCCCCCTCGCTTCGCACCTTCCATCGCCAGGTCGTCCGTAACGATCACGCCTTCGAAGCCCAGCTCCTCGCGGAGGAGTCGTGTCGCCTCCGGCGAGAGGCTCGCGGGATTCTCTGGGTCCAGTGTCGGGTAGACGAGGTGGCCGAGCATCACCATCGGTACCCCGGCCTCGATCGCCGCCTGAAACGGCGGTAGGTCTTCGGAAGTAACCTGCTTCAGGTCGTGCTCGATACGAGGCCGGCTAACATGGGAATCCTCGATCGCCGGGCCGTGGTTCGGGAAGTGTTTCGCTGCGGAGACGACGCCTGCCTGCTTGAAGCCCTCCACTGCCGCGGCTCCCATGCGGCCAACGAGCGCCGGATCGTTTCCGTAGGAGCGGCTCCCGATCGCAGCCCCTCCCTCGGTATCTACCACGGGCGCGAAGTCTGTGTTCACGCCCCCGCGGCGGAGCTCGCGCCCGATCTCCTCTGCGATCAGCCAGGCCTCCTCCGGGTCCGCCCGCCTTCCGACCTCCGCCGCCGAGGGTCGTGCCGATACCCAGGGGGCACTCTGCACTTCCCCACCCTCATGGTCAACCGCAACGAACAAGGGTATGGCAGGCTCTGTCTCTATCGAGAGACGTTGCAAGGAGTCCGTGAGCTCCTTCGTTTGTTCCTCCGACTCCATGTTGTGGCCGAAGAGGAGAACGCCACCTATATTCCGCTCCCGGATCATCTTCTCGATGTAGTAGTTCGGTTCCGTCCCGTCCATACTGACTATAAACATCTGTCCCACAGCATCCCGTACCGCCAACCGCCCGACCTCCTCCGTCGTTTCCTCCTCTTGAATCTCACCCGATCCCTCACTGGGAGCATGAGACGGCTCGCCTCCGCATCCGGCAAGAGAAACCACGAACGCGTAGAGGGCGCCGCAGACCAGACGAAACGAAGAGCTTGTAGGTGTCTTAGGTCTCAAACCTCTCCCTCCGAAATATTGGTGGGATATCAGTTTACCGTCGGGAGCACCGGGGCCTTGCTCGAGAGGGAGGGGCTCGTCGTTCATCTCGTAAGCCAGGAGAACATCCGGGCTTATTGCCTTTTTAATAGGGATTGAGCCCCCAAAGTTGGGGCTATCGCCTTCTTTGGGCTCGTCCAGCCCTAAAAAAGCTGCGTGCCGGGCCTCCGCCTCGACCTCCGCCGGCATCAGAACCTCTCGCAAACGAACCCCTCCCCACCGAGCGTTGCCGATGGCCCCCACGTTCCAGGGGATCTCACCCGGTATCCCAGCTACCTCCATGAGTTCGTCGCGCCGGTTGCCGGCGCAGTGTATAGCAGCTACGACTACCTCTTTTGGAAACTCGTTCTTTATCTCTTCCAGCGAAAGCTCCAATGACCGCTCTACCAGGCCGGAGACCGTAAGGCGGTAGCTGGCTGGGTCGATCTCCGGGGTAGGACCGTGATTGCGGACATAGAAGAGCTCTTTGGGCGTCACGAAGCTCTGTCGGAGCAGCATGGGGGGAGGCTCGGTGTTAAAGGGTTGCTGGTCTCGAACGATCACATCCAGGTGTTTGTCGAAGTGCTAAGAAGTTTCTCCTATTAATTCTCTCACCGTTACGGGATCACTTAAGTCAACCACGATAGCTTCTTTCGGACCGAAATCTTCCTTCGCCAGCTCGGTTCCCTGGTCTACAAGATCGCAAACACTCTTCCGATGGAAGCTTGCAGAGGGTGTTGTATCCTTCTTTAGGTTTGATCGAACTGTCCTATGAAGCTGGCACGTTGCTCGCTACGGGCGCCTTTTCCGGTACGCCCCCAGAACCCTTTGTCTGGGACAAGCGCACCGAGCAGTGGCGCGCTCCGGCGAACGCTTACCGCGAGACGGTGCTGGAGCTACGCAACTTGGAAACGCATTACAAGGACTATGCCGCCTCCTTCGAGAAGCTCTCTCTTGAGTCCCGCGTTGCGATGGAGCCACGCCCGTACCAGAAGGAGGCTTTGAACGCCTGGCGCCGGGAGGAGCTGCGGGGCGTGGTGGTGCTCCCTACCGGGGCCGGGAAGACGGCCGTCGCGGTGCGGGCCATAGAGCGCGCAGGGAGGAGCACGCTCGTCGTGGTACCCACCCTCGCCCTCTTGAAGCAGTGGTATTCGATTCTTTCTGACTCGTTCGGCGCGTCGGTCACGGTCGGGCTTTTGGGTGGGGGCTATCACGAGGTCACGCCGCTCACCGTCACGACCTACGACTCAGCCTACATCCACACCGAGCGCTACGGCGCCCGCTTTGCGCTCGTGGTCTACGACGAAGTGCATCACCTGCCCGCCGAGAAGTATCGGGTGATCCCAAAGATGACTCTCGCCCCCTACGCTTTGGGCCTCACCGCAACCCCAGAGAGGCCCGACGGCGGACACGAACTTCTGCCGGAGCTCGTCGGTCCTGTAGTGTACAGGCGCTCGCCGGAGGACCTGGCCGGCACTTATCTTGCGCCTTACGACGTCGTTCGCATCCCTATAGAACTTACCGCGGCCGAGCGGGCCGAGTACGAAGAAGCTGACGCGGTGTACCGGGACTTCTTGCTAAAACACCGGCTCTCGGTGCGCTCTCCGGAGGATTGGCAGCGGTTCATCATGGTGGCGTCTACGAGCCACTCGGGGGGACGGGACGCGCTCCTGGCAGCGCGGCGGAGGCGTGAGATCCGGGCCTCCGCCGAGCGCAAAGGCGCTACGCTAGAGAGCCTCTTGAAAAGGCACTGGAAGGATAGGACTATCGTCTTCACCAAGAGCGTCGAGGAGGTGTACGCGCTCTCGGAGAGGTTCCTCGTCCCCGGCATCACCTACGAGACGCCGGCCCGAGAGCGTAAGGAGGTTCTGGACCGCTTCCGGGAGGGTCGCTACAGGACCGTCATCGCCTCAGATGTCTTGAACGAGGGGGTAGACGTGCCGGAGGCGAACGTCGCCGTAATCCTCGCCGGAAGCGCCTCCCAACGCGAGTACGTCCAGCGCCTTGGACGCGTCCTGAGGCCCCGCGAGGGCAAGAGAGCCGTACTCTACGAGCTAGTCACCGAGGGAACCGGCGAGGAGGCAGTCTCGCGCCGCCGCCGCGGCTCTTTTGCGGAGGCTGGTCCCTAGTGCTCCGAGGCGAGCACGTCATGGCCCGCCTTGTTCGGGGGAAGCTCGTTCCCCACCGGCTCGCGTCCGAAAACGGCAGAGCTCTGGAGGTTGCCGGAGCTCTAGTCAACCTCTACGCCGACCATGTAGGGGAACCCAGGGTGCAGCTGGAGGGCGAGTTGGCCCTTCTTGAAGAGGAGCTCGGGCCACGCCTAGACTCTCGGCGGGGATTCAAGATCCTGCGAGCCTTGGCGAAGCTCCTCGAAGAGAAGTCGGTGTGGGCGCCTCCGACCGAAGCTGATCCGTACACTTTGAGAACCCGCATCTTCGAGCTCGCTGCTGCTATGCCGGAGTTTCCCTCCTCTGAAGGCGGCCTCCTCGCCGCCGGAACCCGCGAGGATGTGCTCTTGCAAGTGGCTCGGGAGACCAGCGCCGGAAATCCTACCGCCTTGATGTACGCCGATCGGCAGGGGGCGCAGCTCCTCGCCGAATTCGAGAAGCCGTTACCCGAAGACCTCATAACCCGCTACAACGTCGCCCAGGTACAAGGCGTCCTCTACTCTGCCAAAGACCTCTCGGTAGAGCTTGGGGAGGCAGCCGACGCCCGGCTCGTCTTCCACTACGTGAAGCTTTTAGGCCTGATCTACCGCCTGGAACCCACAAAAAAGGGCTACCATCTCCTGTTAGACGGTCCGCTCTCTCTCTTCGGCGGTACCCGTAAGTACGGACTGAGGCTTGCCAAGTTTCTCCCCGGCCTCCTCCTCACCTCCCCCTGGAAGCTCCACGCCAACGTCTCCTGGAAGGGCCGCGAAGCTGTCCTGGAACTCGACTCCAAGACCTCCGAGTTTGTCAGCCACTACAAAGGCCCTGCGGATGTCGGCGAGGATGACGTGCGCGAAGCCTTCTCCCGGGCATGGAGCCGAGCAAAGGATACACGCGACTGGGAGCTTGAACCGGGGGCGAGCATACTTCCGCTCCCACCAAAAACCGCGCTTGTCCCGGATTTCGCGTTTCGGAACGTTGTCACCGGCGAGAAGGTCCACCTCGAGATCCTGGGCTTCTGGTCCGAACGATACCTGGTGGAACGTGTCGCGCTCTTGCGGGAGGCCGCAAAGCGCGGGCATCGTGTACTCATCGCCACCCCCGAGTCTCTTAGCACTTCTCCCGAAACCCTCTCCACTGCGACGCAGGGCGAATTCATCCCCTTCAAGAACCGCCTGGACGCGAAGAGTGTACTTACGGCTCTAAAAAGTCGAGAGAGATAGACTCGATATCAGCCCTAAGGGTCTTCGACACGTACGACCTCGAACTCTTCGTTTTCGTCGAAGCCCAGGAGAAAGACCTCGCCTTTGGCGTTGAAGTCGTAGGCGGATCGAGGCAGCTTACCCCGCGCCGAGTCCTCTACCTCTATCGCCGTCACCAGCCTCCCCCGTCTCTCGCACCGCTTGCACGGGAAAGGCCGCCACGCCGCCCCGTCGTCCCCCCGACCTTTGCAGTTCGGACACTCCCTGACGCCTGTATAACGGATGGTTATGGCTCTCATATATAAGTTATACCAATAGCTGGGCGGACCGGTTCGCTAAAGGGCCGGGGCTGTCGGTCCCACACGCCAGCTTCTCTGGTAGGCGATCTGCTCCTTGGTGAGCTGCTCTGGCTCGACACCTAGGGAGTCGAGCTTGGCGCGGGCGACGAGGTCGTCGATCTCGGACGGAATGGCATGAAGGACGGGACGCATTCCGGCAGCGTTCTTCGCCAGGTGGTGTACGGCCAAAGCCTGCACGGCGAAGGTTAAGTCCATGATCTCGACCGGGTGCCCGTCGGCGGCCGCGATGTTAACGAGCCTCCCGCGAGCCAGGACGTGTAGTCGCCGGCCATCAGGTAGCTCATACTCGGTCACGTTCTTGCGCGCCTCGCACGAAGCAGTGGCCATCTCCCTTAAAGCCGCCAGGTCGAACTCGTGGTCGTAGTGGCCCGCGTTCGCTAGCAGTGCACCGTCTTTCATCCTCTCGAAATGTGCTCTGCCCAAGACTTTGAGGTTTCCCGTTCCGGTGAGGAAGACGTCCCCTACTCCTGCGGCCTTTATGGAGTTCATAATCTCGTAGCCCTCGGCGTAGGCTTCGAGGAGCTTGACCGGGTCGGGTTCGCAGACGATGACGCGCGCTCCCAAGCCATCGGCGTACTTGGCAAGGCCCCGTCCCACCCAGCCGTATCCCATCACCACGACCGCCTTGCCGCTGATAAAGAGGTTTGTGTTGGCGAGCAGGGCGACGAGCGAGGAGTGGCCGGTCCCGTAACGGTTGTCGAAGAGGTGCTTCATGCGGGCGTCGTTGGCGGCGAGCACCGGGAACGGTAGTATGCCTTCCTCCGCCATCGCCCTGAGCTTCAAGATGCCGGTAGTGGTCTCTTCGGAGGCTCCCAAAACGTTCCCGGCGAGCTCCGGGTGCGCCTCTACCAACCTCCCCACAAGCTCCGCCCCGTCGTCGATGATAAGCTCGGGGCCAGTCTCTAATGTCTGGTGCAGGTACCGCTCGAAATCTTCCTCGGGCGGGTCGTGGGTAGCGAAGACCCGTACCCCACGATCGACTAAAGCCGCGCAAACGTCGTCCTGGGTCGAGAGCGGGTTGCTTCCGGCGACCGTGACGTCCGCTCCGGCCTCAGAGAGAAGCAGCGCGAGATAAGCCGTCTTCGCCTCCAGGTGGATGGTCATGGCGACCCTACGCCCTCGGAGCGCCCCGTCGGCAAGCTTATTTTTGGAGATGATGTTCAGTACGGGCGAGTGCTGGGCCGCCCAGTCGATCTTGCGGTGCCCCTCAGGTGCGAGAGCGGGGTTCTTTATGATGGATTCCTGGATCAAGTTCGCGCCTCCAACGCTTGTTCGTCGCACCCAGTTTATAGACATCGGGGAGCGAAAGCTCCGCGCACCCAGGGCAAGGCTATCGCAAGGAAATGCCTACCACCTCGGCAGAGCCTCAGGCGCGATGCTCTGGACGTCCTCGCTTGCGTCGGTTCGAAAGTATCAAAACGAAGATCCACGTGCTTCCTCTTGTTCTCTACGGAGAGAAGAAGAACGCGAGCGCGGCGATTGCGTAGACGCCGCAGAGCATGGCGCCTTCTAGCCAGTTGGATCTGCCGTCGAGAGCTACGAACGCGGTTACTATGACCGACGCGACTAAGGCGCCGAGCTCCAAAGGAGTGAAGACGAGGTCCAGCGGGTGTCCGAGGAAGGGGCCGAGGAAGACGAGGATGGGGGTTACAAACAGGGCGACCTGCAACGAGGAGCCTAAAGATATCGCCATCGAGAAGTCCATATTGTTTTTGTAGGCAATCTGGACGCCTACCACGTGCTCGGCGACGTTGCCAACGATGGGGACCAGAATCACGCCTACAAAGAGTTCGGAGATGCCTATCTCTTCTACCAGGGGTTCTATAGCCCCCACGAATGCCTCCGAGACGTAGGCAACAGCCGCGGTCGACAGGAGCAGCAGCACGAGCGAAGCCATCCTGCCGAACAGTACTTCTCCCTCACCTCCGGCCGTAACGTCCCCTTCCGGGCTGCGGAAGTAGTAGATTAGGTACAGGACGTACAGGACGAGCAGTACCACGGCGACCTCGATACTCAAAGACTCGGTGGGACCGGGGCCCTCATCCGGACCCGTGGTGGCGAAGATGGTGGGTAGCGTTATCGCGGTGGCGACGATGGCTAGCATCGAGGCGTTTACCCCCGCGATGGTCGCTGAGAAGCTCTGGACGCCGTTTTTTAGGCCACCTAACAGCGTGCTCGCGCCCAAGACCAGCAAGACGTTGCCGATGACCGAGCCGATGATCGAGGCTTTCACCACGGTCGTAAGCCCCGCCGAGAGGGCGAAGATGGTGATGATGAGCTCGGCGGCGTTGCCGAAGGTAGCATTTAAGATGCCGCCGACCCGTGGACCTGTGTGATGCCCAAGGCTCTCTGTCGCCTGCCCGAGGGTCCAGGCGAGGCCGATTAGAGCGAGAGAGGTAAGGACGAAAAGGAGCATGACCGGCGCGTGTAGCAACTCCACGACCACGACCGCGACGGCGAGAAGAGCCGTTGCACCATAGGCCGCTTTCCTTATCATCGTTGTCCTTTCGGCCACATAATTTACGGCGGGTATCCTATAAGATAACGCTGGAAGACGATGGATTCGTTAGGAGCATGCTTTGATCGACTACCACCTGCATGTTATAGCCCACGATGATAGGCCGATGACGGTCGGGAACATCCTCGCCTACTGCGAGGTTGCCAAAAGCCGCGGCATCCGCCAGATGGGCATCACCGAGCACGACCGCTACCTCGAAGAGATAGACTTCGCGGCCTTTAAGGAGGCGCGGGAGAAGTCCCAGGACGTGGAGCTGCGCCTGGGAATAGAGATAGACTTCGTCCCCGGCCAGGAGGAGCGGATGGATTACGATTCGACCGCTCTTCCCTACGACTACGTTATCGGGAGCGTCCATCGGGTCGATGGGGAGGAGATAGACAACCCGGGGCGTATGGAGATCTACGACAAGTGGGATATCTACGATCTCTACGAGGCGTACTACAAGAACGTGCGCGAGGCCGCCCTTTCAGGGCGCTTCGAGGTCTTGGGCCACATGGACTTGATAAAAATCTTCGCCCACTCCCCGGATCGGGATATCGCCTCGATGCTCGAGGAGACCGTTGACGTCATTGCCGAGTCAGGCATCGTTGTAGACGTTAACGCGGCGGGCCTTAGGAAACCGGTCGGGGAGATCTACCCCTCCGAGCAGCTCCTCCATATGTTCCACCGCAGCGGCGTCCCGATAATCCTCTCCTCCGACGCTCACGCCCCAGATCAGGTAGCCTTGGGCTACGACAAAAGCCTCAAGCTCGTCTACGACGTGGGCTACCGGGAGGTCGTGACCTTTAAGGACCGGGACCGCGACACCCTCCCGCTCCGACCGGAATGACCGAGGAGCTGTTTCTCGAGGACGCCTACCTCAAAGAGTTTGAAGCTCGGGTGGTCAGGCTTGACGGTCGGGAGGTGGTCCTCGACAAGACTGGCTTCTACCCCGGCGGCGGGGGCCAGCCCGCAGATAAGGGTATTTTGGGGATCGGACCGGTAAGCGCGAACGTCGTGGACGTCCGACGTGAAGGGGGCAGCATTGTACACGTCCTCGATGCCGCCATCCCCGGCACCGTCCAGAGGCTCAAGGGGAAGCTCGAATGGGGACGGCGTTACGCACATATGCGTTACCACACCGCTTTACATGCCCTCTCCGGCGTGATCTGGCGCAATTTCGGCGCGAGGGTGACGGGTGGCCAGATGCGGGAGGAGCGCGCCCGAATGGACTTCTCTTTTCCTGAGGAGTGGACATCGGACATTGTCGAGGAGATAGAGCGCCTGACCAACAAGGCGCTCGCCGAGGGGCGGAGGGTGAGGGTCTACTGGCTCCCCCGCGAAGAAGCGTTGGAAAACCCGGACCTTGTCCGGACACAGGTCAACCTTGTGCCTGAGCGGGTGAAGGCGGTGCGGATCGTGGAGATCGAGGGCATAGATACCCAGGCCGACGGCGGC
>DATHAB010000009.1:0-4739 GCA_035296885.1 Rubrobacteraceae bacterium | reverse complement strand
AGTGCTGACGTACCCTTCGACATCGAGCATGAAGATGGCGTAGTCCTTGACGCCCTCTACCAGGAGCCGGAAGCGCTCCTCGCTCTCCGAGAGGATTTCCTGGCTCCGCCTGGGCGCTTCACCGAAATCGGGCGGTTGCATTGGCACTATTCAACTACCTCCACGATCAAGGGGCGGTATTGTCGCATAAGGAAAAACTGACGAAAAGTCAGAATGGCCCGGTCTAAGCGCCGGGCTTCGTATTTATCCTACAAAAAGCGAGGGTGACCGACGGGGCTCGAACCCGCGACCTTCTCTAGAGCCACAATCCCCAACAAAGTATTGCACCGAGTTGCAGGGTATTGCTAACCTGGCTTAGATAAGCGGTTTCCTCTTCTCCGACTTGCCCTTCGTTGCACTGTATTGAGTTCTCGGTGGTGTCAAAGTGGTATCAGGTCTTCCGGCGCTGGCGCTCCCGGTATTTGGCCGAGGACGCGCGGCTGGCGCACTGCTTTGCTTCTTGCCCAGGGGCGGTGGACAGTAGGCGTAGTGCGGCAGCGACCGCCAGACGTGGGAGACGTGCAGCTCCGCTCCCGTTCCCTTCAAGAGCTCTGCCTCCTTAGAACCGTCGGTGGCCACGAGTATCTGGGCCGGGAACGCCTCTCCCATCATCTCAGGTCAGCTCCTCTTCCTCGTGGCGCACCACCAGCACAGTACAATGAGCGTTGCGGACCACCGATTCCGAGACGCTTCCCATGAGCGCCCTCCGTATGCCGCCGAGACCCCTACTACCCAGCACCACCAGATCGGCACCAAGCTCCTCGGCCTTGATTACTATCTCCTCGCCCGGCACCCCCATGCTGACGTGTGGCTTCGCTTCGCTCCCCCAGCCTCCAGGACGCGAGCCACCTGCTGATCCAGGATCTCCCGAGCTTCTTGCCGGAGTTGCTCGACCTCTGCTGGATGGCGGACGTCGTAGTAAGCATATACGGATGGGTTCTCGAGCGCGACGGTTACGACGTGAAGCTCCGAACCGGTGCGCTTGCTCAGATCGGCCGTGGTGGATGCGGCAAGCTCCGCTTCCTTAGAGCCGTCTGTAGCCAAGAGTATCCTGGCAGGGAAGACGACTGGCTTCCAGCGCAGCACCATAACCGGGCAGTGGGCATGTCTGACCACGGAGTCAGATACGCTGCCCATAAGTGCCCTCGTCATCCTGCCGTGCCCTCTGCTGCCAATGACTACCAGACCTGCTTCAATCTCCTCGGCCAGCTCCACCACCTCCTCGCCCGCTCTTCCCATCGCCAGGTGGCTTTGCGCTACCGCGCCATCCAGGTGCTCGACCTTCCTGACCTGCCCGTCGAGCACCTCCCGGGCGAGCTGCCGCGAGCGTTCGGCAAGGGGCCGGTAAGCCTCGTAAGAGGGATACTCCTCTGCGACAGTCACCACGTGCAGTTCGGAGCCGGTTAATTTTGTCAGTGCGACGGCGGTGGTGGCGGCGAGCTCTGCATCCTTTGAACCGTCGGTGGGAAAAAGGATCTTGGCAGGGAAGATGGTCATCTCTATCTCCTTTTTCGATAATTCTCCTGGTCACCTAAGTTGGGTTCTCGGGCAGAAGATTACCGCGTAGTGTACAAAGGCGCAGCGCGGAAGCCGGAGTCTCTCTCTATCCCGAGTATTCGGCTTATCCGCGCGGTTTTGAGAGGGTGGCCGACGAGGCTCGAACCCGCGACCTTCTCTAGAGCCACAAGTAGGTGGTCCGGCCCTCAGGGACGGTCATAGGGCAGCCCTGGTGCATACGAGAAGACCCTGAGTAGGTCGGATTGCGGTGCGGCTGCAGTACAACCTACGAGGTCCACGGGGAGGCTGATACCACAATAGTCTGCAGAACTACTATCGTTTCGAGTATTTGCGATAGTCTTAGTGTGATCGTAATGGTGGTTTGGCGTAGCTTCTGAGACCATGCGGCATGCCATGAGTGTGCCGACACGTCTTGCTCGCCTAAGTATCGAGGCGAAGGCATGAGAGGAGATGCTTTGCAAAGCGAGCTTACAATCGCTCTGGCGGATGAGCTGAAGGTTGCTCCTCTGGGTATCGGTGCCTGGGCGTGGGGAACGTCCAGGCTCTGGGGATATGGCAAGGAGTACGATCGTAGCGACGTGGGGAGGGCCTTCCGGGCGAGCATGGCCGAGGGCGTAACCCTTGTGGACACGGCGGAAATGTACGGCAACGGCGCTTCGGAGAGGATCATCGGCGAGATATTGCGCGAGGGTGATCTTGAGGGAGCGCCGGTCATAGCCACCAAATTCGCCCCCCTACCGTACCGCTTCAGCGCCAAATCCCTTCTGGACGCGGTAGACAAGAGCCTAAAGCGACTCGGGATAGAGACCGTAGATCTCTACCAGATCCACTTCCCGAACCCGATTTTCAAGATAACTAGTCTGATGGATACCCTCGCGGAGACGGTCAAGGCGGGTAAGGTCCGCCGGGTGGGCGTAAGCAACTACGGTGCGGAGCAGATGAAGCGGGCGCACGAGCGGCTCGCCTCTCACGGGGTGTCGCTCGCCTCCAACCAGGTGGAGTACAGCCTCTTGCAGCGGGCACCGGAGACAAATGGGGTGCTCGAAGCGAGCCGGGATCTCGGCGTGACGCTCATCGCCTACAGCCCCATCGCCAAAGGCCTCCTTACCGGCAAATACGGCCCTGGTGGCGACAGGCCCTCGGGCCTCGTGCGACGTATGGGGAAAGCCTTCGGCGAGCAGAACCTCAAGAAGGTCGAGCCAGTGGTAAACATCCTGCGCGAGATAGGTGAGGCCCACAACAAACAGCCCGCCCAGGTGGCCCTGAACTGGCTGATCACGCAGAAGCACACCTTCCCCATCCCCGGCGCCAAGAACGAGCGCCAGGCACGTGAGAACGCAGGCGCTTTAGGGTGGGAGATGACCGGCGAAGTGGCTGAGAAGCTGGATCTGGCAACGCTCGGCTGGCGCTAGAGGCTCGTAGGCATATGAATCGACCCCAAGACAAACACCGGAGTGTACTCCACTGCCGCGTACCCCGCATACCTATGCGGTATATGGACGGGTGACCGCCGGAGCTCGAACCCGCGACCTTCTCTAGAGCCACATTCCGCTGACACCTGTTTCCAGGTGTTGCTCTATGTTGCAGAATCGGTTTAGATAAGCCGATTGTCTTGCTTACGGTTGCCTGATGTTTCTGCGTGTAGCGCTCTGGGTGGTGTCAGAAGTAGTGTCAATCGGCGAACCAGTAGCCTTTCGAGGGGAAGCCAAGAGGCCACCTAAGAACTCCTTCTCACTCGCGTTGACCCCGATAGAATGGTGAGTAGAAGAATGACAGTCCGAGAGGTGAACTATGAGGATTACTAACAATGTGTACGTCCTGCCCATACCAAGGAGCCCACAGGAAGCTGACAACTACCTCAACCTAACGCTGATCGTAGATAAGGAAAACGGCACTGCGCTGGTTGATGCTGGCCTTCCGGATCAGACGGAGGTGATCAGCGCTGCCCTGACTGAGGCCGGCATAGGAGTACGAGATCTAAGGCTCATAATCTTTACTCACCAGGACCTCGACCACGTCGGTTCGGGGGCAGCCCTTGTACGTCAAAGCAGTGCACGGGTGCTGGCACATTCTGCGGATGCACCCTACATAGAAGGAAGGCTAAGGCCGCTCAAACCTACACCAGAGATGCTCGAACAACGGCCACACATGCGTAAGGTCTTGGAGCGCCTTGAACCTGTTGGAGTAGACGAGCAGGTAGAGAACGGTAGCCACCTCGACCTTGCAGGCGGGACCCGGGTGGTTTTCACACCGGGTCACACGCCAGGGCACATAAGTCTCTATCTGGAGGCATCAAAGGTCTTGGTTGCCGGAGATGCATTGACTGCAGAGAGAGGTTATCTGAAAGGCCCAAACCCATCGGTTACTCTCGACATGCGCACAGCCCCGCAGTCCGTAGAAAGGCTAGCGGATCTAGATGTAGGCACCATCGTCTGTTACCACGGTGGCGTGGTTAGCGAAGACGCTAACGGACAGCTACGACGGGTCATCCAGGAAGCCTCCTATAATCGCAATGAATGAGAGAATCACCTGTTTTTGTGTGGCACAGGCCAGGAGCAGCATCTCCCCCGACCGGAGGACGACGGTGCCCTGGACAGCGTAGAAGCTGCGGTGCTGTCTACCGAATGAGGATCTGGAAGGCGACCGTGGCGACGACGGAGACCGTTACGACCACGGCAACGAGGTTGCTCGAGGTCTCCTCGACGGCATCGGGCACGAGCTCCGAGAAGACCCAGATCATGGCTCCAGACGCGAAACCCAGTCCGTAGGGCAGCAGCGGCCGGAAGAGCTCGACGGTAGTAAGTGGAAGGGGTCTTATCGGATGTTCGTATGCGGCATCCTGCATAGAACCGCCCGCCTGCTACTCCGTTGGTGAAACGTCAAATATCCCACAGGTTCGGTCCTTCGCTGAAGGTGCTCCTCACCGAGAGTCTCGAGACCTCGTAGCCGGCTTCCTCAACAGCACGTTCGATGGACTTCTGCTCCGCCTCGCCTCCCTCGAATGACACAGCCACCACGTTCCCCGACGGATCGAACATGACCTCAGACACGTGCTCTAGCTTCCCCAGCGCCTCTTTGAGGTCCTCCAAGTCGGTGCCCTCTTTATTCGCCGGTCTGTTGAAGTAGACGTGTACGTCTGCCACGGTTCGGCCCCTTTCTCTCAACCATTTCGACCCAAGGCT
>DATHAB010000008.1:0-3713 GCA_035296885.1 Rubrobacteraceae bacterium | reverse complement strand
AGCTATGACTCCGCCCGCCTTTTTATTGCCTGTATTCATCGGTGGCTTTGGAGTAGGCTATATCCTGTTTGGCGCCGCGACGATGCGTGCCGGTGTGTTACCCCGGTGGTCGGGTTTATTGCTGATCATCGGAGTATCGTTTTTTATGATCTCGGAAGGGCCACTATTTGATCGCACGCTATCGCATGTGATCGCCACCATAGGCGACGTAGTGTTCGGCCTCGGCTTGGCGTGGGCGGGTTACGCGCTCTGGTCCAGTAGACGGCAAGGTGCGCCCGGCTCTACTGGTATGGGGCGGTCTAAGAAGCCTTCGGAGGCGTAGGTAAACCGTAGCGGGCTATCCCCGGCCTTCATCTTGCCCTTATTCACGAACCTCCTAGAAGGGTAATTCTGCGAACTTCGCCATAACGGAGTTCTGAGAAGTTCGGCCTTACGGGACCAGAGCGACTCGATGTCCGCGGGAGCGTTGCTCCTCCACGCGGCAGGGTGTAGGCTTCGATCCACCGCGCTGCCCGCCTCTGTGTCGCCCGCGGCTAGGGGCCTTGGAAGAGCGCCTCTACGTTGTGCCCGTCGGGGTCGATGACGAAGGCGGCGTAGTAGTGGGGGTTGTAGCGCTCGCGCAGGCCCGGGGGCCCGTTGTCACGCCCCCCGCTGGCGAGGGCGGCGGCGTGGAAGGCGTCCACCGCCTCGGGGTCCGGGGCGACGAAGGCGATGTGGAGCGGGCTGGCCGGCTCCCCCTCGACGAGCGCCAGGTCCTCGGCGTCCTCCGGCCCCAGAACCACGGCGGGTCCCCACGACGACTCCGGTGGTCCGGGCAATTCGGTCACCTCGGCCCCCAGTGGCTTCAAAGCCGCCCGGTAGAACTCCAGTGAACGCGAGAGGTCGGCGACCCGGATGATTATGTGATCGATAAAGGCGGGAGGACGAGCCATAAAACTCATGATATTGCTAAAGCGCCGGCGACGTCAATACGCTATCCACCGAAGTGCGTAGAAGGGAAATCCTCCGAACTTCGCCCAAACGGCGTTCTGAGAAGTTCGCGTAGCCCCGGCCCGATAAGGTAGAGGTCCTGCGGACCTCTTTGGACCTCCTCCCAGCCCGTGGCACTTCCGAGATGTGTGCGACAACGCACATCGGACCTGTCCAAAGCGGGGCGAGGGCCGAGAAATGCACACAACGGCCCATGCGCTGCGGCGGACCGTGGAAGACCATGAGATCTTCTGTCCGATACGACGCCAAGGAGAGCGAGCATGGTCTTTTTCGATAACGAGCCGGCGCGCGACGAACTGACGAAGACGGCCCGACCTGGGTTGCTGCAGTTGATGGGCAACCACAGCCCTGGCCACGGTGAGTCGGCTGCACTGCTGGAGGTGGTGGACGCCTACCTCAGGCTCAACCCGCACGACGAGGAGGTCAGGGAGAGCAGGGAGCGGCTAGTGGGCAAGGGCGAGATGGTCGATGCCTGACTTGGGGGGCTGGGACGTGCGGGGCATAGACATGCGGGGCTGGGAGGGTACGGAGGCGTTAGAGCGCCACATGCTGCTTGTGAGGATGATCTTCGCCGTAGAGACCTGCGACCGTCGCTACGCGGACCGGATCCTGCTCGAGACCACCCGCTGGCTCAAGCGCCAGCATGATGACAACGATCCGCTCATACGGGAGGCCCTGAAACAATTGCGCGCCGAGTTCCCCCCGGTCCACTAGGCTCCTGCGGGCGGCCGTGGCCCTTCTTCCCGACCCTTATTCACCCACCTTCGGGGAAGGGTAGTTCTCCGAAGGTCGCAGGCACGGCGTTCTCCGAAGTTTCCCTTGCTGCGACTCAAAGACCCGAGTGAAATAACCTTGTAATAAATAGCTCATTTGAGTGATGCGCCCACCCCCGATAGAGGAGTATGCTGCAACCGCTACGCGCGTAGAAGAGGTGCAGGACAGCTACCTACCCTCCTTCTAGACCGGGGCTAGCCTCCCAAACCCACTCTCTCCTCTTGCCACAAACGACTCGCGATGAGAAGCTTGACTGTAAAGCTTGAGCAAAAGCTTGCACGAAAAGCAGAGAGGAGCTTGACTCAGATGGGCGAAGAGCAGGGCACGATGCGCGAACAGGAAGAGGTAGAGCTACTTTCTAAGGTGGATCTCTTCGACTCGCTCTCCGAGGAGGAGATAAGGGGTCTTATCCACCAGAACTCCGACGTGCGCCTTGAGGAAGGGGAAACCTTCTATGCTCCCTGGGAACAAGGTGGCAAGCTGTTCATCCTCAAGAAGGGCAGGATGCGCCTCTACAGAACAGAAGGCCCTCGTGAGTTCACCCTAGAAGTGGTAGAGGCGGGGACTGTTTTCGGGGAGATGGCCTTCACCCCCCACCGCCTGAGGGAGTCCTACTCAAGGGCCATGGAGCCATCCGTCGTGTTCGTGATGGAGCGTGCCGCAGTAGAGCGGCTGATAGAGGAGAAGCCCCAGGTGGGCATCAGGATGATTAGCCTCCTCTCGGAGCGCCTTCACTACTACGAAACCCGTATGGAAGACATAACCCTCAAAGAGGTGCCAGCGAGGCTTGCGAGCCTCATCCTCTTCCTCATCGAGAGCGAGGGAGTGCAGGTCCCCGGGGAGATCAGCATACCCACCAGCTACACCCACGAGCACCTAGGTACCATGATCGGGGCCAACCGCGAAGCTGTGACTAGGGCCTTCGGGCGCCTCCAAGACGAGGGGGCCCTGCAGATCAGGCGTCGCCTCATCTACGTCGATGACGTCCAAGCCCTCGAGCGTGCGTCCGGTCGCCTGTTGGAGGAAGGAGTAGAAGGGAGCCCCTCCTCCTCCTCGTAGGCTGCTCTTCTCTGTGTTCCCAGGGCAACTCGCTCCTCCTGAGCACATCCAGCTCTGCGTAGGCTCTGTGCCTGGCAGACATTGCCTGAGCCCGCTGAAACTCCAGGAGCTCTACGACAGCTTCCCGCTCTCGACGGGCTGCCTCCCTGGACCACAAGTCTATGTGGAAGAGCATCTCCTCCCAGCAGGAGATCTACCCTTCCAGCTTGACCTCCAAAGCGTGCCTCTCGCACAGAAGGAGACCATCCACCTCCTCCTCGGCGGCTTCTACGCAAGACGCTCCATCGAACAGGCGGTCGATCTCGCAGGGGGACCGCTCTTCTGCGGTGTGCCTTTGTGCTTTGTTATCTCTCATGAGAAGTGCCTCCTCTGGTTGCCCAGCGCACCCGCTATCCCCCGCTCTTGCGGGGCCGAGCCCAAAGTAAGAAGGCGACTCGAAGAAGCGTCCACACAGTCCACAAACAAGACGCTAACGGATATCAAGCGACCTCAAGCCTCAAGCGATCGCTGTTTTGTATAAGTATCCAGTGTATCAAGCGCTGTCGGGGATGTCGGTGTCGCGGGGCACCTTGTGTCTCATGGCACCCCCGAGGACACTCGAGGACGAGAGCATGCCAGCCTGGGATATAGGACGCCGGGCCAGATGATAAGGGAGGGGGGACTCGCTCTGTCTGGCTCGGTGAAAGTTCATCCTACCCCCCCACGAGCCGCCCTGGCCGTGCGCCTGCACACTAAGTGCCCGAGCGTACAGACTCTAGATAGCCTCTAAGACTTAATAACGGTCGGGAAGAGGGAAAGGAGGAGATTTTGCCAATGCGCGCCCTGCTGTGCCATTGCCGTACTCACCTGGAGGCAAGTGAGGACCCGGCTCTGGCCGAAGTGGTAAGGGA
>DATHAB010000007.1:0-11051 GCA_035296885.1 Rubrobacteraceae bacterium | reverse complement strand
CGGCTCATGATCTGGGGCAGGTAGAACCCCGCAACGGTGTGGTTTTTGTACATAAGGTTCATCGGCACGAGGCTCCCCCGCTCCCCGCTCGCCGCCCCATAGACTACCACCCGCCCGAAGGTGGCGAGGCACTCGAGGTTTTTCTGAATAAAGTCTCCCCCGACCATCTCGAGGATCACGTCCGCGCCTTCGCCACCGGTCGCCTCGCGCACCTGCTCTGGCCAGTCATCCTCGGTATAGTTTATGAGGACGTCGGCGCCTAGCTCTTTGGCGAGGTCCAGCTTCTCTTGCGTGCTCGCGGTAGCGATGACAGGATTCGCATCCATCAGCTTCGCCATCTGGACGGCCAAAGTACCGACCCCTCCGGCGGCAGCGTGGACGACGACGCTCTCGCCCTCTTCGAGCATACCGGAGGTCTTTAGGACGTGGTAGGCGGTGAGGCCCTGCAGGGGGATGGCAGCCGCCTCGTCAAAGTCCATTTTGTCGGGGATCGGGATCAGGTTTTGGGCTGACACTACCGCATAATCAGCGTAGCCGCCCGTCCCGAGGAGCGTGACGACCCGGTCACCCTCGCTCACGTCCTCGGCTCCAGGGCCGAGCTCGGCGACCGTACCCGCTATCTCCGAGCCGGGCACGAACGGCAGGGGGGTCTCTTCAAGGTACTGGTTCCGGCGACGCATGGTGTCCGCGTAATTAACCCCGGCGGATTTGACCTCGACAAGGATCTCCCCCTCGCCCGGCGAGGGACGCTCGATCTCCACGTGCTCGAGCACGCCCGAGTCCCCGAACTCGCTAACCCGGATCGTCTTCATCTGGGGCATCTTTCTAGCTCCTTTGCTCTTCGTGTACAATCGCCGCGCCGATGTCAAGCATTATCGACCGTGGCGGCCGTTTTGGAAGAGTCCGCATCCCGAAATACCTAAGCAGCGGGGTCTTCCTCGTCGTCTTTTTCACCGTTTTCGCGTGGGCGCTGCGCGTCGCGTTGCGTTCTTGAACTTCGACACCCTCTCGGACCTCACGCTCGCAGGCCTGCTGAGCGACAAACTCCCGAACGTACGGTAGTACCCGTCGTCTAGAGCGGGACGAAGCGATAACGCCTATAATTCTTTGCGGGAAGAGGAGAGCTCTTTGCGATTTTAGGAGGTTAATCGTGGAAAGGTCCGGCAACGGGGACGCTGGGCAGACGTCCTCTATCAGACAGATACTAGGGGCGAGCTTTGTAGGTACCACCATCGAGTGGTACGACTATTTTCTCTACGGGACGGCGGCCGCCCTAATCTTCCCGCAGCTCTTCTTTCCAGGGTCCGACCCACTGATCGGGACCCTTCAATCTTTTGCCCTCTTCGCCGTCGGCTTTATTGTCCGACCGATCGGCGGCGTGATCTTTGGCCACTTCGGCGACCGGCTCGGTCGCAAGTCTATGCTCGTCCTCTCGCTGAACATGATGGGTATAGCGACGTTCTTGATCGGTGTCCTGCCAACATACGAGACGATAGGGGTCCTGGCCCCGATACTGCTCGCGGTGCTGCGCACGGTCCAGGGCTTAGGCGTCGGTGGGGAGTGGGGTGGCGCAGCCTTATTGGCCGTGGAGAACTCGCCCGAGGACCGGCGGGGCTACTTCGGAAGCTGGCCGCAGATGGGCGTTCCGGCGGGGCTGTTCCTCTCGACCGTGATCTTCTTCGCGGTGTCGGCCCTTCCCACCGAGCAGTTCCTGAGCTTCGGCTGGCGCATCCCATTCTTGCTAAGCATCATCTTGGTGGGGGTAGGACTCTTCGTCCGGTTGCGTCTCCTGGAGACGCCGTCTTTCAGCCAGGTCCAAGAGGAACAAAGCGAGGCCGGGTTCCCGATAATAGAGGTCTTCCGCACGTACCCGAAGAACGTGCTGCTGGCTATTGGGGCGCGTGTCGCCAGCGACGCAAGCTTCTACATCTTTGCCGTGTTTGTACTCGACTACGCGACCAGAACCCTCGGAGTGCCGAGGGGGACGATCCTGTTGGCGGTCGCGATCGCCGCCATAATCGAACTCTTCACCATTCCGGCTTTCGCCTTGCTCTCCGACCGGGTTGGGCGGCGCCCGGTCTACATGATCGGCGCGGCGCTCACGTTGGTCTTCGCCTACCCTTATTTCCTCCTGATCCAAACCAAATCGGTAGTCCCCATCGTGCTCGCCAGCGTGCTCGGGCTTTCCGTTGCGCACGCCTTGATGTACGGTCCGATGACCGCTTTCTTCTCCGAGCTTTTCGGCACGCGGGTCCGCTACAGCGGGATCTCCATCGGCTACCAGTTATCGGCTATTATCGGCGGCGGTCTCGCGCCTATCATCGCCACCTCGCTGGTCGCGGCCGGGGGCGGTGACCCGTGGCCGGTAGCCGCGTATATGGCCGCGCTGTGCGTCATAACCCTCGTGTCGGTGCTCTTGACCACAGAGACGTTCCGAGGAGGCGAGTTTGCGACCGAGCAGACCGCCGAGCAAGGCTAAAACGGGTCAGATGCTCGGGGTCGTTGTCCGATGAGCAATACACGGCTCGGGGTTGATGTGGGCGGCACGTTCACCGACCTGGTGGCGCTCTCGGGTGAGGGCACGCTGGTAACTGAAAAGGTCCCCTCCACGCCTGATGACCAGTCCACGGGCGTGATAAATGCCCTTGGCTCCTCGGAGATCGAGCCCGACGCTGTAGACGCTTTGGCTCACGGGATGACGGTGGCGACCAACGCCTTGTTGGAACGAAAGGGAGCCAAGACGGCGCTCGTGACCACGGAAGGGTTTCGGGACGTGCTGGAGATCGCACGCCAGGACCGCCCCTCTCTCTACAACCTCACCGAGGACCGCCCTCCCCCCCTCATCCCACGCGAGCTACGCTTTACAGTCAAAGAGCGGATGGGCCCGGACGGAGAAGCCTTCGCGCTGGATGAAGAGAGCCTCGAAAACGTCGTCTCCACCATCGAAGAAGCGGAGGTCGAGGCGGTCGCGGTATGCTTGCTCTTCGCTTTTATGCACCCTGAGCACGAGCAGCGGGTCGGGGAGGCCTTGCGGGAGGCGTTGCCAGACGTGCATGTCTCGCTCTCGAGCGAGGTGTTGCCGGAGTTTCGGGAGTACGAGCGGTTCTCCACGACCGCCGCCGACGCTTATCTCGCACCGAGGCTCGCGGCCTATCTCTCGAACCTCGCTAGCCAGGTGGAGGAGGCCGGGTCTCCTGAGCCCCTGGTGATGCAGTCCTCAGGCGGGGTGGTGCGCGTGAACGACGCGATCTCGGACGCCGCGGGCTGCCTATTCTCGGGGCCGGCGGGCGGTGTCGTAGGGGCGGCGTTCATCGGCTCTCTGGGTGGTTACGAGAATCTTTTGTCGTTTGACATGGGCGGGACGAGTTCTGATGTCGCACCGGTAGTGGACGGCGAGGTGCAGACGACCACGGAGACCGTGGTCGCGGGTATCCCCATAAAGCTGCCGATGGTGGACCTGCACACGGTCAGCGCCGGCGGGGGCTCCATCGCCTGGGCGGACGCAGGAGGCGCCCTTCGCGTCGGTCCGCACTCCGCGGGCGCTGACCCCGGTCCCGCCGCCTATGGCGAGGGTGGCGAAGAACCGACCGTCACAGACGCTAACCTGTTTTTGGGATATCTGGCGGATAGGGCTACTTTAGGCGGCGAGGTTGTGCTGCAGCGCGAACTCTCGGAGAATGCCCTCAAGGCTTTGGGCGAGGAGGTCAACCTGGATGCCGAAGAGGTGGCTTTAGGAGTCGCGCAGGTGGCGAACGCGGAGATGGTAAGGGCCCTGCGCGTGATCAGCGTCGAGCGCGGCCTCGACCCAAGAGAGTTCGCCCTTTTGGCCTTCGGCGGCGCCGGGGGCATGCACGCCTGCGCTCTAGCCGAAGAACTCGGCATCGAGACCGTTCTCGTACCCAAGGCGGGCGGCGTCTTGAGTGCTTTAGGCCTCGCCATCTCCGACCTCCGTCGCGACTACGTAAGACCTTACCTCGTCGCCCTTGAAGACGTAGACGAGGAGGAGCTCGAGGAGAAGTTCCAGGACATGGAAGGCTCGGCCGAAAGAGACCTCGAAGACCCGGAGCACACCCGCCGGGCGGACCTGCGCTACCAGGGGCAGTCCTTCGAGCTCACGGTGGAGGCCGACTCTTTGGAGAAGCTCGAGGAGCGCTTCCACGAGGCCCACGAGCAGCGCTACGGCTACCGGATGGACGACGAATCCGTAGAGCTCGTGAACGTGCGCCTCGTCGCTACCACGCCGGTCGAGAAACCGGAGCCGGAGGAGCCGAGAGCGGAAGGCGACGCGGAGTCGGGGCGCCGGGAGGCCAACTTCGACGGCGAGTGGCAGGAGACGCCAATCCTGGACCGCGAGCTGATGGGCAAGGGCTCCGAGGTAGCCGGCCCGGCTATAGTAGAGTTTAGAGAATCTACCTGCGTCGTTAGACCGGGCTGGCGGGGTGCGGTTGACGGGGTGGGCACACTTGTATTGGAGAAGGAATGAGCGAAGGAAAGCTGGACCCCGTAACGCTTTCGGTATTGGCGAGCGCTCTTTCGGGGATTGCCGAGGAGATGGGGGCGGTGCTCATCCGGGGTGCGTACTCCTCAAACATCAAGGAACGCCGCGACTGCTCGGCGGGGCTCTTCGACGAGCGCGGGCGGATGGTTGCCCAGGCCGAGCACATCCCCGTACATCTCGGCGCGATGCCCGAGGCGGTCGAGGCGATAATGGAGAAGGACCCCGAGCCGGGCGACATCTTCACCATCAACGACCCATACTCCGGGGGCACTCACCTGCCGGACATAACGCTCGTCTCGCCCATATCGCGCGAAGGCGAGATCCTCGGCTACGCCGTGACGAGGGCGCACCACTCTGACGTAGGCGGCATGCGCCCCGGCTCGATGCCTTCGGACTCGCGTGAGATCTACCAGGAAGGCATCATCATCCCGCCGGTCCGTCTGGTGCGCAATGGAGAGTACGTAGAAGACGTGCTAGACCTCCTGTTAGCCAACGTCCGCACCCCTGCTTCGAGGCGAGGAGATCTCCGCGCCCAAATCGCCGCGAACAATATCGCCGAGGAGCGCATCGGCGAGCTCATCGAAAGCCGCGATAAAGAAACCGTGCTAGCCGCCTTCGACGAAGTCATCTCCTACGCGGAGAAACGCGCCCGAGAGGCCGTAAGGGAGTTCCCCGACGGAGAGTACACCGCCGAAGATCGCATGGAGGGCGACGGCGTAACCGACGAAGACGTAGTCATAAAGGCCAGCGTCGCCATAGAAGACGACTCCATGATCATAGACTTCGCCGGGACCTCGAACGCGGTCGAAGGCAACGTAAACTGCCCCTTGTCAGTTACGCGCTCGGCCTGCTACTTCGCCCTGCGCGCCCTTCTGCCCAAGGATATTCCTGCCAACGCCGGCGCCTACGCACCCCTGGAGATAAAGGCCTACGAGGGCAGCCTGGTGCACGCAACCCACCCCTCGGCGGTCGTAGCCGGGAACGTCGAGACGAGCAACCGCATCGCCGACACCGTGCTTACAGCCTTTTTCAGCTTCGCCCCCGACGCTCTACCGGCGCAGGGGCAGGGGACGATGAACAACGTGATCATCGGCGGCGCAGGCTGGACCTACTACGAGACCATCGGCGGCGGACAGGGGGCGAGCGAAGACGGCCCCGGTCCTTCCGGTGTCCACACCGGCATGACCAACACCTTAAACACCCCGATAGAGGCTTTCGAGATGGAGTATCCCATGCGCGTTGAGCGCTACGAGCTTCTCTACGGCTCCGGCGGTGCAGGCGAACACCGCGGCGGAGACGGCATCGTGCGCTCTGTACGGGTACTCGAGCCCGCGAGCCTCTCCCTCCTCACCGACCGCAGGCGTTACGCCCCACAAGGGGTAGAGGGCGGGGAACCCGGGGAGGTTGGCGAGAACCTCCTGAACGACGAAGAGCTGCCACCCAAAGTGAGCCATCCTCTTGAAGAGGGAGATGTGGTCACGGTAAAGACGCCAGGCGGCGGAGGTTACGGGCGAGAGTAGCTAGTCAGCCGGTAAGCAAGCTGAAGTGGCGACCAGTTAACGGTAAACGCCGTTATGCCCCAGGCTGAAACGCCCAGGGTTGGGAAAGTAGGCGATGCCATGCGGCTGGGCGCCGGTGTAGATCGTCTTCAGCAAATCCCCGGTTTTGGTGTCTAGCACGTAGACGGCGCCGTCGTAGCGCCCCGATACCCAGAGCTGCCGGCCGTCGGGCGAGAGTTGGAACATGTCTGGGCTACCACCGGTGAACCACTTGTCGGTTACCTTGTTCGTCTTGAAGTCTATTACCGAGACGCTGCCTTCCATACGGTTGCTCACGTACAAAGACTTCGCGTCCCTGGAGATCTGGAGGCCGTGCGCCCCTGCGCCCGTAGGTACGAAGTCGATCTCTTTCATCTTGTCCGGGTCGATTACGGATACGCCCCCGCTGCCCTGGTTGGCTACGTAGAAGACCGAGCCATCGGGGGACAGCTTAACGTCGACCGGCAGCAACCCGGTGACCTCAACGTGGTCGACCAGCTCCATCTTGTTTGTGTCGACCTTCGAGACAACCCCGCTCCACTCACTACTGGCCAGGAGGTAGTCGCCATCCTTTGAGAAGTCGAGGTGGTCCACGCCCGGCCAGGGGATATGGACGCTCCCCAGTAGCTCCCAAGTCTTTCGATCGCGGAACCCTATAAGCTGGAGACGTTCGGCTACGACGACCGCCTTGCTCCCATCGGGGGTGTAGTAAAAGTTGTAGGGATACGTAGCCTCGACCCTATCCTTGGGCCGACCCGTCTCGGTGTCGAGCACCGTAAACGAGCTCGATTCCTCGTTGTTGACGAGCAGTTCGGTCATGTCCCACGAGGGGGTGATATGGTACGGAAGCTCCTCCACCTGGAAATGGTCTATGATCTCGAAGGTAGCAGGATCGATGATGTCGACGGTACCATCGATGATATTCGGCACGTAGACCCTCTCGGGCAAGCTGGCTAACGACTCCTTGACCTCCTCGGTCGTCGCCGCGGCGTAGACGTTGTCCTCGGTCTTTTCCTGATCCTCTGACTGATCAGTAGAAGCAGACTCTGCTTGCTCTTCCTGAGTATTCGACTGATTCGACTGCTCAGAGTCGGCTTGCTCCTCTTGCGCCGGCTGGACGAACTCGGGGGGCGCACTGCTCTTAGAGAGCGAGTACATCCCGAGAGAAGGCGCGTACACCCCGAAGAAGTAAGCAGCAAACATCGCCACGAAGAGGACGACTAGCCACTTTCTCTTTCTCCGCTTGCCTGCCTTCAGCGTCATCTACCGAACGTCCTCCTCAAGAACTCATCGTCTCTCAACATCGAGTCCTATCCGAAGCCTCTCTCATCCGACGATATTCTCTGCCATACTCAAATTCCCAAGAAGAGGGCTGAGGCCGCCTCTCTCGTGGCGGAGATCCTGCCTTCTTCCTCGGTCTCTGAGGTTGCTACTAATCACCCGATCGTGAGCTCGTGCTCCCACTCAGAGCAAAATCGCGGTCGCTCCCCTCAGATCTTCCCTCACCGGAACCCCGGCGAGCTCTCCCAAGACGCAATACCCTCCCTTGATTACCCCGCTACCCTCCACAAGCCATACGCTTTTACCTTAACAGATGCGTAGCTTATCTTACCTTAACCTCGAAGGCTACCCCGAAGGGACGCGCAAAACTACATCCTGTAAGTCGTGGCGGAAGACGTACAAGATCGTGCGGTCTGGACTTTAGCGAGATATTTTCCTAATAGCACCTGTTTTTAGGCGAAAAGGGAGGTCAAACAACCGGCGCGGGCAAGCGTTAAACAAGCTTTAAAGCTCATGCCCGGTGCTGTAGAGCTCTACCTCCCAATATTCAGGTCTTGGATCAGGTATTCGTAGTAGGATCCCGCCGCAGTGCAACAATAGCTTGCCGGCGCGAGGGCTTCTTACCGCTGCGAAACGTCTCAAGGTAATCCTCGTGGTTCCAATGCTCGTCCAAGAACTTCTCTGCGGCAGCGCGTCCCGACTCGAACAGCTCCAGCGCGCGAGCTTCAGACAGGTCGAACTCCGTGGTACGCACTCCTAAAGTGTCGATGGTGATCGTACGGTCGAAGTCAGCCTCTTCTATGTAGAGCCGGTCGTGGGCCTCCATCATAGTCTCAACCAGGCTTCTCACATAGTCAATGACCGATAAGACCCCACTGCGAGGTAGCTCAGGCTGAGAAAGACCCTCAGCTAGAGAGGCTCTAGGGTTCGGCTTCACCAGCCGCAGCCCGAAGGTAGGCCAGAGCGGCTCTTCGGCGTCGAAGAGCCAGACCGGGAAATTCGAAAGCATCCCACCGTCCACGATAAGGTGCTCTCTACCCGTCTGCGGGTTGGCCAACTTCACCGGCTCGAAGAAGACGGGGATGCTCATACTCATGCGAACCGCCTGGGCCACAGGAAGGTCGTCCGGGTTGCTGACGCCAAGCTTCTTCGCGTCTCGGGGAAGGACCAGCAATCGCCGCTCGGTAAGGTCCGAGGCGATCACCTGCGCCTTGTAGCGGTAGCGGGGCTCATCGTCAGCGCGTCGGACCAGGTCGCCAAACATCCGGACCCCCTTGGCCTCCAACAGGTCGCCCATCCACGCCAAGAAAGCCTTGCCCTCGTAAATACCCAGATCCTTCAGGACGCTCAGGGACTTCCCCGCCAGGGGAATCCGGTCCTCCCAAGCCTCATCCTTGAAACGGTCGTAATCCAGCTCCCCGATGATCTTCTGCAACTCGGCGGCGGTGTAACCTGCGGCGAGCAGCACGGCCACGATTGCGCCGGCCGAGGCCCCGGCCATGTTCTGAGGCTCGTAGCCCCGCTCTTCGAGCACGGAGAAGGCTCCAACCAGGGCTATTCCTTTTACGCCCCCGCCCTCGAACACCAGATCCACGTACTTCTCCCGGTTCTCGCTCTCCTCGGCTCTTGGTTCCGCCATCCTCTCAGCTCCTTTCTATCAGCTATAGCTTCTTAAGTCTTCGCCCCTTCCTCATCAGGGTGGTTCACGCCAAAGATAGCCGTGGTCCCGGTCGGCGCGGACAACTCATATGGCCGCCCACCCCTGAGACGCTCAACCGCCTCCAAAGGATGGTCACGGTGACGTCCGCAACGACGAGCACGCGGACGTAATCGCGACCATCGAGGACCGCAACGTGGACGTAGCCGCGACTTTGGACAAGAAGACACCAGCATTCGCCAACCCCTAAGCCTCGTGTCCAAGAGCAAGCAGGTCAAGAGCGACAACGACGGTACGTACTCCCGTATAACTACCAGTAAGTTACGTGTATATGGTCCTCATGCGCCATGAACTCGTTTCCTGGCTCGAACGGCTCTCCTTGCCAGCTATTCCATTCCCCGTACTGGTTCCTCTGCCAGATGATCCAGTGTATGTTCGGGGGATTCGGGTCGTTCATGAGTAGGTTGAATATCTGCCATCCTACGGTGGGGCCGATGGGGTCGTTGCGCCCAGCAGGACCCCACACGTCTAGGGAGGTGTTTTCTATGTACCAGACCGTGCCGTCGTCGTCGGTGGAGGCCACCTCGAAACCCCGCCCCTCTGGATGTTCGTAATAACTATTGCACGAAACGTTGAACGTATCCACGAGCCACCGCGCCTGCTTCTCGACATCGGGTCTCCACACGTATCTGGTGGGGTGGCGTTCTTGGTAAATTTCGCTCCCGGGCCAAGGCTCATCCCACGCCTCTGGCCACGACCACGTTGATACCGTGGTCGTTATAGTCTCTGTTGTGGTCTCTACTGTGGTCGCTCCGGTCGCTACATCAGCCCAAAGCCACCCATCCTTGTTAGTCTTGTGGACAAGTTCTGCTGTATTGGACTTGACGGGAAGTCCCGACGCAGTGTCGTAAGCCCAACCTTCTTGGTCATATCGTAATGTTATCCGGTCTGCCACCGACTCGCTCCCTTCTCTGGCGGGTTCGGTTACGGGTTCGGTGCCGGTGCCTATCACCGACTTGGCCCTCTCGTAGGCCGCAAGACGCTCTTCCCAGCCGTTGATCGGACCCAGGGGCACCGCCTCACCACGGTTTATAAGGCTACATACTGCCTCGAAGTCTTCCTGGTCCGCGTAGGGACCGCAGCCCACATCATTCCAATACCACACGGCAGCCTTGGCGGCGAGGTCCTTATCCTGGGCGAGCAGGTCGGGGTTCGATACCAGGTCAACGCCCAAAACGGAGCTTAGGCGCTGATACCCCTCCAGCCAGGTGTTCATGATGTAACCCCGGCCGTGGTACATCCACTCGTCGCCGAGGAACGAGCGGTAGTAATCCTCGTCGCCGTACTCCTCCAGCGTGTTGAGGTGGTCCGTCTCCTGGCAGATGTTGGCGAGGAAGGCGGTTATTTGGTTCTTGGTGGCGATCCCGCCCTTTATCATCTCGGGGACCAGGGCCACCCGATCCCCGGCGAGGTCGTTGGCGACCGGGTCTTGATTCTGCGAGATCTCCGCGAGCTGTTCTACCGTGAACAGCTCCGCCGCGCCAACCCCTCCGCCGGGCCCGTCTCTTGTCGTCGTCACGCTACTCTCCTTTCTCGGGGACTACCAAAGAGATAATCGCCTAAGTTGCTCACGCGCGGGTGAAGGTGGTAGGCAGCGCGTTCGGGACGATGTTGGACTTCACCCAGAGGACGTTGTTCATGATTTTTCACTTCAACTGATCCCTCCTTTCCGAATTCTTTCGCCCGATCTTTCTGGTAACAATGGCAGATGGCGATGAATTCCGAATGAATTCCGAATGAATAGCGAATGAATCGAGCCCAAATTCCGCGTAACACCAGAAACTTGTCCCTTAGGGGATCTTTAGAAAGACTTCTTTTGGCTATACGGTCTGTACATTGTTGGTCACCGAGTGGATCCTCAAGAGCGCAAGGTGTCGAAAAACAGTAGTACGGGCATGAAGGAAGGACCTGCAGGGAACCTGCCAGGTCGCGCCGACTGACGTACCGAGTCTAACCGAGTCCTACTCCCGAAGCTTTCGGTGCTCTCTTCATTACGAGACACTATCGAGCCAGGCCA
>DATHAB010000006.1:0-3956 GCA_035296885.1 Rubrobacteraceae bacterium | reverse complement strand
TTGCGTTTGTGAAACCCGTCTACAAGCAACTGTGCCCGTATAAGTATCTGCGCCGCCTCCTCCAACTCGCGCAAGAATCCCGCGCTCCGCTGGAGGCGTTTCTGCTCCTCTCTCCAAGAGGCCTCCTCCTCTTCCCTTTGGAGACGTTCGAGTTCGTCTATCTGGGCGAGGAGCTGGCCGAGGGCCCCGCCTCCTATGTATTCCTTTCGCACGCGCTTCCCTTCACGAACCGAGCGGTAGTAGTACGAGTGGCCGCGGCGTTCTTCCCAACCCATCAGAACTTAGAACCTACGTTACAAAAGCGGGGAAGCAGAAGAGACGTAGCACAACGCGAGGTGATTCTTACCTCTTCGGCCCGGCAGCGCGCCGGTCGTCCCTAAAGAAGCACGCCTTGTCCGTCCCGCGATGTACCAGCGGGTCCCGCCCCCGAACGGATGGCAGTAGCGGCAGCCCGTCGCGTTGGGGGAAGTACAGGCGGGCCAGCTCGAACACTTCAGCGACAGAGGCTACAGGGGTCTCGTCATCCCCCCTTTTGGTCCTTTTGTCCACCCCGTCCCCGCCCGCATTTTCGGAATGCTCATCAGTAGCTGGCAAGGCATTGTTTATGGACCTTTTCCTCTGCGCCCTCTCCAAGATCTCCAGCCAACCCACGCTCACGATCCCCTTCTCCCTGTAAAGCGGTAGGGTCTAGGGTGGACAAAAGGGCCAAAAGCCCCTATTGACCCTTTTGTCGAGCCGACACCCTTAAGCTTTCCGCTCATCTCTCCTCTCCTCGCAACTCGGGATGTAACAGGATCATCTCGCTGGGACGCCCCCCGACTCGACCTTGTGCACCTTGAGCCACCCGTGGTCGTTGAGGATCTCCAGGGCGCCTTCTACCTCGGCCCTGTCCCTGAGCGCGGTCCACTTGTGCTTGTAGATGCTGCGTACCGGTGCTCCGTGGGAGACCTCACCGGCTTTAAGTTTCTTCAGCAACCCCCGCGCCGAACGCATCTCGGGTCGCTCCGCCGAGTGATAGAGGCGCGTAGCATGCCCCTCCAGGTAGTTAATCCACCCTAAGGCCCTGGCGGCGCTAAGCTCTGTCACCTGCTGCGGGGCTTCCCCAGCGGCCGCGCGGTCCGCTAGCTCTATCAGCAGGGCGAGCGCCGGGAACAGACTCCGGTACTTGGATTTGTGGGCCTCTATTGCCGGGGAGAGCTCCCCGCACCTCACCTCCCGCTCCAACTCCTCGCGCCACGAATCGAAGACGTCCTGGGCCTCCGCCTCGAACCTGATGTAGGGGACGGAGGCGTCTTCCGGCTCGTCGAAGTTCAGGCCGTCCACAAACTCGAAGACCCTAACCACCTTGTCTCTCGCCTCGCGGTCGGGGGAGCGGTCGATGTTCTGCCAGCCCTTGGGATGGTCGGGCCAGACGAGCAGCTGGAAGCGCTGGAGCAAGCCGTCGTCGCCCGTTGTGCCCTGTCCTGCGTCGTGCACGTAGCGGCTCAAGGGCCCGGGCTGTATGCCCCCGAGGATGGACAGACAAAGGGCTTCTACCCTCAGCGAGCCCCGCCCGATCCGGTCGACGTTAAAGGGCTGGTCGCCGTTCCAGGCCTCTAAGTAGAACTGGCGGTCCCCCTCCCGGCCGTACCTATCGAGGCTGCGCAAGAAGCCGACGAGTTCGTCGCGGAAGATCATTAGGCCGTTGGGGTTCTCGTTTAGGAGCTACCCGAGTTTCTCCGTGGTCGTATCCTCTGTGCGGTAGCGGCGCTCTTTTGGGGGTTCGGGTTCGTACTCGGGGCGGTTGCCCTCTATAAAGGCCTGCAGCGCTGCCATGTCGCCCTTCTTGGCGAGCTTCTTTTTCTCTGAGGCGAACCATTCCCGTCGGGCCTCGCAGATCTCTTTTTCCGCCTCGTACTCCTTCACCTCCTCCATGTGGTCCTCGATCGCCTTGGCGATGAGCGCGTTCATGGGGGCCAGGGCCTCCTTCAGGGCCGGGCTCTTCAGGAGGCCGGGGCTTCCGACTATTGAGCCCCAGAGGTTCGCAACCACCAGCCAGTCGTCGTACCTCTTGGGGCGTATGCCGACCTTGCGGCCGACCACCGCCGAGAACGCCACCATGAGCGGGGCGGCAACAAAGTCGGGTGGGACCTGCATGCGCTCGGCCACATCCTCTACCCAGTCGCGGAAGGCGTCGGGCAGCATCCGGTAGTCGAACTGGGGTACCGGCGGCAGGTCCTCGGGGAGATCTTCCGGCACGCCCCAGGCGTAAGCGGTGTCCTCCTCCCCGCCGAGACGCCACCCACAACCGTCTGCAAGGATCTTCGTCAGCCGCTCATCGAAGACAGCCAAGGCGCCGCCGCCACGCACGGGTAGCTTCCTTTCCAGACGCTCCGCTGTCGACTTCACCGCGTTCTCTACGTCTTTGAGGGCCTCCCTCGTCGCGTCCTCAAAGAGCGACCAGGCGGCGACCATGACGTGCCGGGCGTCGTCCTCGCTGAGGCGTTCGCGGCGCAGCAAAAACCCGGCGAGGGCCAGGGCGTAGTCGTGGCGAGCACCGATCGGCGGCATGTGCCTGGCGATCATCGCGGCGATGTAGAGCAACCTAATCCTATGCTCTAGATCCTCGGCCTCTACCCGGACCATCTTGTCACTAGAGTCTGTGTACCAGCGGTAGCTGTCCCCGTCGGGGTGCACGCTCGGGTACACCACGGTCTGCCTGCCGTCGGCCCGGAGCTCCAGGATCGTCCTGCCGTCCACGTCCTTGAGGGCTGCGCTCCGGCAGCCGGGAGATGTGTACCACCAGTGGGAGCCGGGCACAGTGTCCCGCCCGCCCTTGAGCGTGGGCACTAAGAACATCGGGGCAATCCGCACGACTTCCGGGCAGTCGCAGTCTACGTCCACCCCACCGCGAGAAGGCGAGCCGCAGAGTATGCCAACGTTTTGGCCGTTGTTCCAAAGGCGCGGCACGTCCTCTACGGTCCAACGTTCCTCCTGCCACTTCTCGCGGTTGGGGTTCTTGGAGCGTGGGGGTATGGGTATGGGGGCAAGACCCCGCCTGATGTAGTCCTCGATCACGTCGAGTGTAGATGCTAGTGCGTCGATGATGTACCATCCTTTCCAGATGTTGGTGTAAGGCCCGCCCGTCCAGCGGGCCTTTTTTTATTGCCTAAGATCCTTGTCACGCTTACTTGAGGCCCGTCGCTCCCCAGAACCCTCATCGCCGCCGGTCTTGGCGGCTTTTTGCTTCTCGAAATAGCGATCAAGGACATAGCGAAGCGCGCGACGCTCGCGCTCGCGCGCCTGTTGCGGGGTGAGGTCGCCGCCCAGGGTGGAGTTAGTGGGAGGGTTACTCCGCTTCACTCTTCACCAACTGCAGAGCCCGAAGTCGACCCCGTTCTAGCTCTTTGAGAACAGGATCGGTGTTCTGCTCTTCTATGGGTTTATTCAGCAGACGAGCTGCGAAGTCGCGTACGAGCTCGTGGTCAGCGGTAAGAGCGAGAAGCTTCGCGGAGTTAACCGAATCTCCGCGGTATAGGGCCAGGAATGTTGTCAAGTGCTTGCACCTCCTGCGTAGAGGGTTGGCTTCTACCCTCTATGCGGCGAGCAAGCGTAAGCGCCCCTGTTTTTTCGAAATATTTTTTTAAGTTTTGGAACTTATCCCCTCGACGGCAGTACGTCGGGAAGGGGGTAGATAATGCCCCCGAATAAAGAGCAACGGGAACGGCTACAAGGCTGGCTCGATCTCGGTAAAAAGCTGCGCAATCATGGCCCCGACTTGGTCGAGCGTGTCCCGAGCCCATCGACCATCTTCGAAGGTTACTGCAACGGCACCTTCATACCGCACTTTCACGTCGGGATTAGGTCCAGTGCGCTCGCCAAAAACCCGCAACAATTCTGCGTCAGCCTCCAGGCGGGGCGCAAGAGGGAACGTTTTGTAGGCGAGTCCGGGTTCGGTGCGCGTCACCCTAAAATCA
>DATHAB010000005.1:0-3488 GCA_035296885.1 Rubrobacteraceae bacterium | reverse complement strand
TAGACGGCGGCACCGGCGTTCAGGAGGACCACGTCGCGTGCGGCGCCCCCCTCCTCTCCGGAGAGGACGTTTCGCAGGATGCGGGCGTTCGTGTGGGCGTCACCGCCTAGAAGACCAGCTGGAGCGTGGCGGGAGATGCCAAACTGTTCCGGTGAGATCTCGTACTCCACAACGGTCCCGCCCGAAACCTCCGCGACGAACGTGGGACCAGTAACCGTGATCTCGTCCAGACCATCCTCCCCGTGTACCACGAGCGCCTTCTCGGCTCCGAGCTCCCTCAAAGCCTCGGCCATCGGCCGCACGTAGTCGCCGCTGAAGACGCCAACGAGCTGGCGCCGCGCCCCAGCCGGGTTGGTCAGAGGTCCAAGCAGGTTGAAGACGGTCCGGAACGGCAACTCGGCTCGTACAGGAACGACGTGCCGCATCGCCGGGTGGTGAGTGCGGGCGAACATGAAGCCTACTCCCGCCTCCTCTATGCACCAACCGACCTCTTTGGGCTCGAGCCCTATCTCGGCGCCTAGAGCCTCTAGAACATCTGCCGAGCCCGCCTGGCTCGTGGCGGCTCGGTTGCCGTGCTTGGCGACCACGACGCCCGCTCCCCGCGCTACGAACGCCGCCGCCGTCGAGATGTTGATGGTGCCCTTCGCGTCGCCGCCGGTGCCGCAGGTGTCTATGACGCCCTCCGGGGCCTCTACTCTGGCTGCGAACCGGCGCATGGCGCGAGCGAAGCCCACGATCTCCCCGACGGCCTCGCCCCGCACCCTCAAAGCCGTCAAGAGCGCTGCCGTCACCGCAGGGTTGACGGCTCCCTCCATGATCTCCTCGAGCGCCCGCTCGGCCTCCCCGGCGGAGAGCTCCTCTCCTGCGGCCGCTTTCTTGAGGGTCTCCTGAAGCAAGGCCTTAAAGCTCCAGAAAGTTCTTCAACAGCTTTCGGCCGTTCTCGGTCAGGACGCTCTCCGGGTGGAATTGCACACCCTCGACGGGAAGTTCTCTATGACGGACGCCCATGATCACGCCGTCTTCGGTCCGGCTGGTTACGACGAGGCACTCCGGCAACGACTCGGGCTCGATGACGAGCGAGTGGTACCGCGTCGCCTCGAAGCCCTGCGGCAAATCCTTGTACACCCCCTCGCCGTCATGCAAAATCCTCGCCGTCTTGCCGTGTACGGGCTCGGCCGCGCGCACGACCCTTCCCCCGTAGGCCTGGCCTATCGCCTGGTGGCCGAGGCAGACGCCGAGCACCGGAGTCTCCCCTACCGGGGCCTTCTTGACCACCTCAAGAGAGACGCCAGCCTCGTTCGGGGTGCACGGGCCGGGCGAGACGACTATCCTGTCTGGGTAAAGCTCAGGGATCTCCTCCGGCGAAACTTCGTCGTTGCGCCGCACGACGACCTCGGCCTCGAGCTCCCCGAGATACTGGACGAGGTTGTACGTAAAGGAGTCGTAATTGTCTATAACTAAAACCCGCATATCTACCGAGATTGTAGCAAGTAGAGAACGATGCGGTAGGCCCGAAGGAGCGGGTATCTTATGACCCTCTTTCTCACCGAAGAGGAGGTCGCAAACCTACTCGACATGCGCTCGACCATAGATGCCGTCGAGGAGATCCTGCGCCAACAAGCCGAAGGGCGCGCTACGAACCGCGCCCGTCGCCGCGTCGCTCTTCGAGGAAGCGGCCTGAACGTGATGTATGCGGGGGCGCCCGAGATCGACGCTTTAGGCCTCAAAGCCTACTCGGTCGCGAGAGGAGGTGCCCGCTTCTACACAATGCTCTTCGACCCCGAGAGCGGCGAGCTTCTCTCCATCATGCAGTCAGATAAGCTTGGTCAGATGCGCACGGGCGCCGCTAGCGGGGTCGCTACGAAGTACCTCGCCCGCGAGGACGCCGACTCCTTGGGGCTCTACGGGGCGGGCTGGCAGGCCGAGGCCCAGCTCGAGGCGATCGCCGCCGTGCGGAAGCTTAACCGCGTCATCGTCTACAGCCGCTCGGAAGAGTCGCGCAAGGCGTATGCCCAAAAGATGAGCGAGAGATTGGAGATGGAGGTGGAGAGCACCCACTTTCCGGAGGAGCCTGCAGCGCAAGACATGATCGTCACGGCAACCTCAGCTCGGGAGCCGGTCCTGCACGGCGAGTGGCTCAAGCCCGGCGCCCACGTCAACGCCGCCGGGTCAAACTTCCTGTCCAAGACCGAGATCGACCGCGAGGTCGCCAAGCGCGCAAGCCTCGTCGCTGTAGACTCTCGCGAGGAGCTCGGCCTTGAGGCCGGCAACCTCTTGCAGGCCCTAGAAACCGGCGTAATCCTCCCCGAAGCCGTCCGTGAGCTCGGGCAGATCATCTCAGGGCAAGTAAAGGGACGCGAGAGCGCCGAAGACATAACCCTCTTCGCCAGCCAGGGTATAGCCTTAGAAGACCTCGCCGCCGCCCGCCTCGCTTACGATCGCGCCCGCGAAGAGAAGCTAGGACGCGAGATGGATTTCTAGCTGGTTAGTACTTCAGCCCTCGCTTTTAGGTGGCTTGACGCCCCTCAAGCAGGCCTTCGAGCTTTGGGTCGGTAAGTCGTGCACGACCAGGTCCACGCCCAAACCTTCGAGCTTCTCCTTTTCGTGGGTGGAGGCGATGCCCACGGTAGGAATACCGGCGGCGACAGAGGAGGCGATACCGGAAGGCGAGTCCTCAAAGGCCACGGCCTCCTCCTTAGAGATGCCTAAAGCTTCGAGAGCGGCCTCGTAGGGAGCCGAATCGGGCTTGCCGGCATCGAGCTTTCCGCCCAGGATCACAGGTTCGAAGACGCCTTCGAGTCCTAAAGCATCCAAAATAGGAGAACGTTCTCCTTCGGGGCGCTGGTGACGAGGGCGATTCTCATCCCTTCTTTTTGGCCCTTGGCGATAAAGTCCGATAAGCTCGACAGCGGCTCCAGCTCCCCGGCCCGCTTTCGAAAGGCTGCCTCCTTGGCCTCAGCCATCTCTTCTACCTCCTCGGGCGAGAGGTCGGGGAAAAGGCCAGCGACGACTCCGGGGTCAAGCGGCCACTGATCCTGTCTCGGTAAAAGTCCCAGGTGACGTCGTATTCGTAGGGCTTTAGGATTTTTACCCACGTCAAACGGTACACTGGCGGACACCAACTCCGTGCACCGTCGAGATCGAAGAACAGCGCCTTGAGCATACCGTAAGGAGTCCTAGATAAAAGCCGGTTCTCCCGTACTACACACGACTAATAGCGAACGGCAGTATTTTAACCGAACGTTGTTCCGGCCGGTCTTGGGATACGAGGGAGCATCACTCCGAGCAACATTCGATTAGCGGCCTTCGTAGAGAGCGACCAGCGCCGCCGCAATTTTGAAGGGGGTTTATCAGTTCGATAGTTACAAGATATCATTCAAGGATGGAGCTTTCGTTCGTGGTCGGGCTCGGGTTTCTTCTCCTCCTCTTTTTGCTGACCGGTAGTCTGCTGGTAGGCTCCGAGGGTAGACTTTTGTTCATCGGCATCA
>DATHAB010000004.1:0-11459 GCA_035296885.1 Rubrobacteraceae bacterium | reverse complement strand
TTGGTATTCGTGCCGCGCGTGACCCGGCTGGCGGCGACTATCTTGACCGTCCTCACTATCTCTGACTACCTCCACCAGACCTACAAGGCCCTCATGAACAGGGCCTAAAAGTCGCAGGAGAGCCGTAGATCGTCATCGGTGCCTCGCTGAGGCCTGCGCGCTACGTAACGGGCCTGGTACAGCTGTCGCTAAAGCTGCCTACGGGTTTCGTAGGCGATATCTAGGCTTTTCCCTAACGCCATAAGTCAGATTGAGGCGTCCCTCAGTACCACGCCTATAATAGTTAGTGCCATCTAGTAGAGGAGGCGGCATGGAGACCACGGGCACGGTCGGGTATGCGGCGATGTTCGAGCAGTTTCACCCCACGGATCTTTTGAGTTGGTGCAAGCAGGCCGAGGAGTCGGGTTTTGCCTCCGTGATGGCCTCCGACCACTTCCACCCCTGGACCCCGCAGCAGGGTCAGAGCGCCTTTGTCTGGTCCTGGTTGGGCGCTCTAGGCGCCACGACGTCTTTACGCTTCGGCACCGGTGTCACACCCCCCGGCTTCCGATACCACCCGGCGATCATCGCTCAAGGAGCGGCCACTCTGGAGGCGATGTACCAGGGACGTTTCTGGTTAGGTCTGGGAGCCGGTGAGGCTTTAAACGAGCATATAGTCGGCGAGTACTGGCCCGAAGCGCCGACGCGGCTCCGTATCCTTTTGGAGTCTATCGAGGTAATCCGCAAGCTCTTCACCGGCAAGGTCGTGAAATATTCGGGCGAGCACATAAGGCTCGAGAGCGCGAAGCTCTACACGCTGCCGGATAAACCGCCACCGATCTACATCGCGACGGCCGGCCCTATCATGAGCAAGCGCACCGGGCGGTTGTGCGATGGGATCATCACCGTCGGCGCCGCGGACGAGAAGATAAAGATGCTCATGGAGAGATTCGAGGAGGGGGCGCGGCAGGAGGATAAAGACCCTTCAAAGATGCCGCGCATGGTACAACTTCACGTCTCCTGGGCAGAGAGCCAGAAGGAGGCCGAGGAGCAGGCCGTCAAGGAGTGGCCCAACGGCGGGATGCCATTCCCCAAGGGCGACATCCGCAACCCCGAGGACTTCGCGGCGATGGCCAAGCTGGTTCGTATAGAGCACTTCAAGAACCGTGTCTTGATCTCCGCCGACCTCGACGAGCATCTGGAGCACGTCCAGCACTACGTGGATTTAGGGTTCGACGAGGTCTACGTCCACAACGTCGGGCGTAACCAGGAGGACTTTATAAAGGCCTACGGCGAGCGCGTGATTCCAAAGCTCCGGTGGTCCGCGGAGTACTAGAGGGCGGCATGTGCTTAAGGAGTATCCGCGACGGAAGAATAGTCGCAGCTTCGTTGGGGTGTTGGCCTGGCCGTTTGGA
The DNA here is from genome assembly GCA_035296885.1 of Rubrobacteraceae bacterium. GTDB lineage: Bacteria > Actinomycetota > Rubrobacteria > Rubrobacterales > Rubrobacteraceae > Rubrobacter_F. The sequence continues at coordinate 10,065 of DATHAB010000004.1, read as the reverse complement.
GGCTTGAGTTTGATTGCCTTAGCGGCGATGCTGTTTACCATGCCGGCGAGCATTGAGGGGTCTTACTCGTGCCTATAAGTTCCGGGCACGCTTTGTCAGTGCTTGACTCTATCGCGCTCGCGCCGCTGCTCTTAGGAACGGTTTTGCTCTACGGTGGCCTGTGGCGACGCCGGGGACGGCTCCGGGAGCTCGTCCGTCTTCGTCCCGGGATGGGTGGCGCCGGGTTGTTCTTCGCCGGGCTGGGCATCGGGTTCTTGCTGGCCTCGGCTTTCTCGTCCTTATTTTGGTGGTGGGCCTTTGGTGCCACGCTGTTTGCGGCGATGACCCTTGCCCTCCTGGTAGTCACAAAGTAGGGTGGTGCCGGTATGAGCGCGAACCCGGACGAGCTGCGAGAAAGGCACAAAACGGCGTTCCCCGAATGGCTCGCGCTTTATTACGAGCGCCCCATCGAGCTGGTGCGCGGCGAGGGGATAAGGGTGTGGGACTCGGAGGAGAACGAGTACCTGGACTTCTTCGGAGGCATTGTGACCACGATCAGCGGGTACGCGATCCCCGAGATAGTCGACGCCATAAAATCCCAGGCCGATGAGATAGTCCACTCCTCCACGCTCTATTTAATAGAGAAGCAGGTCAGGCTCGCGGAGAAGCTTATAGAGCTTGCCCCGATCTCCGGCGACAAGAAGGTCTTCTTCGTAGGGAGCGGGACGGAGGCGAACGAGGCGGCGCTGTTGTTTGCGACGACGTACCGGAGGTCGAGCGAGGTCGTAGCACTCAGGGGCTCGTACCACGGCCGTTCGTTTGCAACGATGGGGGTGACTGGCCAGAGCATCTGGCGGCCCACAAGCTACTCCGCCCTAGACGTTGCGTACCTGCGGAACCCCTACCACCTCCGCTGCCCGCTCTGCAAAAACGAGCCGGAGTGCAACCTCCTCTGCGCCGACGACCTGCGAGAACTCATCGAGACGGAGACCACGGGACACGTGGCGGCCTGTATCGCCGAGCCGATACAGGGTGTAGGCGGCTTTATCGAGGCGCCGCTAGGGTACTTCGAACGTATAAAGGAGATCCTGGACGAGACCGGCATTCTTCTGATCTCCGATGAGGTGCAGACTGCCTTCGGACGCACTGGCAGCCACTTCTGGGGAATCGAGGCATTCGATGTGGAGCCGGACCTAGTTACGATGGCAAAGGGCCTCGGGAACGGGCTCGCGATGGGGGCCGTGATGGGGCGGGCGGAGATAGTCGACTCCATCTCGCCGGATCTCCACATCTCCACCTTCGGCGGCAACCACCTCGCGAGCGCAGGCGCTCTAGCTAACCTCGAATACCTCCTCGAGCACGACCTGCAGAGAAACGCCCGCGAGGTCGGGGGTTACTTAAAGGGTCGCCTGATAGAGATGGCTGCGAAGAGCACAGTCATCGGCGAAGTGAGGGGACGCGGACTGATGCTCGGGATCGAGCTCGTCGGGCCAAACGGGGAGCCGGACCCTGTGGCGGCGGCGCGCTTGTTGGAAGCGTGCCGGGAGCGCGGAGTGCTCGTCGGTAAGGGTGGCTTCAAGGCGAACGTCATCCGCATCTCGCCACCCCTCACCGTCACGTTTGAGACCGCCAAAGCAGCGGCGGACGTGCTCTGGGAGGCGCTCGTCGAGCTTTCTCCGCCTACTCGCTCTTCTTCACGAGATAAACCAACGCAGCCAACCACCGAATAGAGTAGCCCGGCAATAACGGGGGCGAATTTGGGGAGAGCGCACCAGCGGGCGATCTGGAGCCAGGGTTTCTTCACACCACCTCGCAGCATCTCTAGCAGCGTGACGTTTTCTAACGCGTCGAGCAGCACCGCCAGCCACTGACCCCCACGCCAGCGCTACACTATGGTAAACCTCTATCGAGGGAGCTTTAGTAATACTCCCGACACCAAGATGTAACCTAGAGCGACGGTGGTTGAGTAGACGACACGGAACACAAAATCTAGCCAGACGTTGAAGAGTGCGCGGTCTCTGGCTTGTGAAGCGTCCCAAGCGGCGATAATCAACCCAGCTTGTTCCTCGTTGCTTGCTCCTCCAGATCTATGATTCGTACCACTGTCCGCTTAGGGTCTGGCAAGAACGGCCATCAAGCTCCCGGTCAGACAAGGAGTAGCAAGAGTAGTGATAGCTTTCTCCTCTCAGGGATCTTCTGCAACGGATGATGCACCTTTTCTCCTTTTTAGACGTCCGACGTCACCGCGTGAAGAACTGTTCTGCTGCCCTAATTTGCGGAAGTCAACTTGATAGCACTCGTCGGTCGAGGGCTCTATAGGTGTCTATATAGCTGATGCCGTGCAGGGTGTTGAAGATGATCGCCCCGCCGAAAAAGAGAAAGGCCCCCGAAAGATCGGGAGCCCTTCTCGTTGTATCGGGTCTGTGGTCGCTACGCCGCCGGTACCTCCGTCCTGAAGACGAGCTCGTCGCTGCCATCCTGGGCGCGGTCAACGACGACGGTATCGCCAGGGTTGAACTCGCCGCCGATAACCCGGCTTGAGAGCGGGTTTTCGATAAAGCGGCGGATGGTGCGAGCGAGCGGACGGCCGCCGAACTTGGGGTCGTAGCCTTCTTCGGCCAGGAACTTCTTTGCCTCCTGCGTGACCTCGACCTGAACCTTTTGGCTCTCGAGATGCTTGTTCAGACGGGCAAGCATGATGTCCACGATCTCGAGCACGTCCTCCTTGGTGAGCGGCTGGAAGACGATGATCTCGTCTACCCGGTTGAGGAACTCCGGACGGAACGTACGTTCCAGAGCGTCCTTCGCTCGCCGCTCGGTCTCGCGGAAGTCCATTCCGTCGCGTGCGGTGAAGCCGAACTGTCTCTCGGAGACGAGGTGCTGGCTCCCCACGTTGCTCGTCATGATGATCACCGTGTTCTGGAAGTTGACTGTCCGCCCCTGCGCGTCAGTCAAGCGCCCGTCGTCGAGGACCTGAAGCAGTATGTTGAAGACTTCTGGGTGGGCCTTCTCGATCTCGTCGAACAAGACCACGCTATATGGACGGCGCCGCACGGCCTCCGTCAATTGCCCGGCCTCTTCGTAGCCGACGTAGCCTGGAGGCGCGCCCACAAGCCTGGATACCGTGTGCTTCTCCTGGTACTCACTCATGTCGATACGGACGAGGGCGTCCTCAGAGCCGAAGAGGAACTCGGCCAAGGTGCGCGCAAGCTCCGTTTTCCCGACGCCCGTAGGTCCGAGAAAGATAAAGCTGCCGACAGGGTGCTTCGGGTCCTTTATACCGGCCCGCGCTCTGCGAATGGCCTCGGCGACAGCCTTTACGGCGCTGTCCTGGCCCACCACGCGCTCGTGCAGCACGGCCTCGAGGTTGAGGAGTCTCTCGGCTTCTTCTTGGATAATGCTCGTTGCGGGTACGCCGGTCCACTCCTCGAGGATACGGGCGATATCCTCACGCGTCACCTCGGGAGCGTTCGACTCGCGGTTGTCGGCCCAACCCTGCTGTTGCTGGTCGAGCTCGGTCTTGAGCTGCTCCTCCTTGTGCTTTATCCCGGCGGCCTTCTCGTAGTCCTCGGCCCGTACGGCGTCCTCCTTCTCGCGCTCGAGCGTGGCGATCTCTTCCTCGATCCGCTTGACGTCTACCGGCGGCACCGTAGAACGCAGACGCACCTCGGCTGCGGCCTCGTCGAGGAGGTCTATGGCCTTGTCCGGCAAAAAGCGGTCGGTGATGTACCGCTCGGAGAGCTGTGTCGCGGCGACGACCGCCTCGTCGGAGATACGCACCCGGTGATGCGCTTCGTAGCGGTCCTTGAGCCCGAAGAGGATCGCCACCGTCTCGTCGACGGTTGGCTCGCCCACCAGGACGGGCTGGAAGCGGCGCTCAAGAGCGGCGTCCTTCTCTATATGCTTGCGGTACTCGTCGAGCGTAGTCGCACCGACAACCTGAAGCTCACCGCGCGCCAAAGCGGGCTTGAGCATATTCGAAGCGTTCACAGCCCCTTCGGCGCCGCCAGCCCCGACGAGGCTGTGCAGCTCGTCTATAAACAAGACGATGTTCTTTTCCTCGCTCTGGAGCTCTTTGAGCATCTGCTTCATCCGCTCCTCAAAGTCCCCACGAAAGCGGGTCCCGGCAACGAGCCCGCCGACGTCGAGGGCGAGCACGCGCTTGTCCTTGAGGCTCTCGGGCACGTCCTCGGAGATGATCCGCTGCGCCAGACCCTCGGCAATGGCTGTCTTGCCGACGCCAGCTTCCCCGACGAGGACCGGGTTATTCTTGGTGCGCCGGCTGAGGATGCGGATGACCCGTGATATCTCCTCGGCCCTGCCTATGACCGGATCAAGCTCGCCATTGCGAGCCATCTCGGTTAGATCACGGCTGACCTGATCGAGGACCGGCGTCTGGCTCTGCGGGTCCTGCGGCCCGCCGGGACCTCCAGGGAACCCTCCGCCCGCGGCTGCGCCAGGCCCAGCCTGGGCGCCGCGCTGCTGCAGAAGGCGTGCGATCTCGCGCCGCAAAGCCTCCGCGTCACCGGCTCCGTGTTGGGACAATATGCGGCAGGCGTTGCCATCCCTTTCGCCAAGTATCCCGAGCAAGAGGTGCTCGGTCCCGACCTGGGCTATGCCCATCTGCTGGGCAGCCCCGAAGGAGAGCTGCAGGGCGTGCTTGGCGCTCGGGGTGAAGGTGTAGATCTGGTCGCCGGGATCTCCCTTGAACTCCTTGAAGTGCTCACGCAACCCGTCTACGTTCGCCCCGGTGCGCCTCAGGGCCTCCGTCGCGACGTTCTCGCCGTTCACGATCCCAGCCAAAAGGTGATCGGTTCCGATAGCCGCCGTCCGGGTCGTCCCGGCAGAGGCATCGCGGGCCCTCATCACAGCCTCCCGAGCCTCGCCGTTGAGAGTCTCGAAGAAATTTCCCTGACCCTGGTTCTGCTGATGGACCAGGTTCTGCAACATCTCGAACGGGTTCGTCTCACCCCCAAGCTGGCTTCCGATCATGCCCAACTCCCGGGCGCAATGCGTGCACAGATAGGTGGCACCTCGTTGCCCACCCTGCTGCCGAAAAACTTGTACGCTAGCCGGTCTTATGCGGCAGTTCTCACATATCATTGTCTAAAAGCCTCCCTGAAACGAACAACTGATAAACCTCAGTACTCCTTATTCCCGAACCGTATCTTGCTCTAACACAAATATCTGAGTCTATTACGCTCATATTTTATAACCTTTTAATGATACATCAAGGGGGAGTGGTAGCATATGGCCTTTGCGGGTAAAACAGTTTTTGCGAGCTACGAGGAGGTTCTATTAGATGGAGGAGCGGAGTCTTATCGGGTTGGAGGCGCGCACGGGCGATGGTACGGAGGTCGGCAGGGTCTCTGAGGTCATCACCGACGAGCTCACGGGGGAGGTGACGCACGTTTTGATCGAGACGGAGGACGAGGAGTTGCTGGAGCTCCCTATCACCGACCTTGTCCTGAACCCGGAGGCGGATTTCGCCACCTTTCACGCCGACCCGTCGGACGAGGATCCCGGCGACCATGTGGGCGACGCCGAGGCGCCCCAGATCTACTCCCCTGCTCGTTCCGAGGTCGAGGACTACCCGCACGAGGGGCAGTTTGCGACCACGCCGACGGATCCTGAAGAAGCGCAGTCTCGGGTAGAGCTAGACCGCGAGGTGGGGGAAGCGGGAGGTTGGCAGGATGAGGCCTTCGATACTGCCGACTCTGGCTTCCCGCGCACCGACGCCTTTATAGACCCGGATACTGGACAAGAGCGTCATCGCTACCCGGAGGAAGGCAATGAACCTCGTACTAACGTCGAGCAGCTATTGGACCGTACGGACCTCAGGGTTCGGGAGGTGCGCGAGGGTGTTGTGGAGCTCGAGGGTGCGGCCAGCCGGGATGATCTCGAGGAGGTCTTAGCCGAGATTGCGGAGGTTGACGGGGTGCTAGACGTGGACACGACCGACGTGGACGTTGGCTAGCTCCTACCTCTAAACAGCCCGAGGATCGCCGCCAGGGGGAAGGCGAGGAACAAGCCCTTCAACGTGCCTAGCGTTCCTGCCATAAGAGCGCCTACGAAGTCACCGAATAAGACCTCGAAGATCCGGTTTGCCAGTCCAATCCTAGTCTCGAACAAAGAGAGGAACCAGCGCTCCGAAGGTCATCCCGCCGAGGCACACAGTGTGACTATCGCAGCGTACCGGAATAAAAACCTTCCCCTGCGGCCTTCCGGTCTAGGCTCGTTCGTTCGAGGGGTACTTGACTACGGTCCGGATCTGGAGTCCACCCCGCACCTGCTGGGTGAGGTCCACGGTCATCTCGACCGGATCGGAGGCGGCGACGAAGTCTTTGAGGAGCGTAGCGGCCAGGTCCTCGGCGAAAGTACCCCTGTCTCTAAAGCCCCACAGGTAGAGCTTCATCGCCTTGGACTCCAAGAGGCACGTCCCCGGTCGGTAACTCAGCTTGAGCTCGTAGAAGTCGGGCTGCTCCGTTATCGGGCAAACCGCCGTCAGCTCGATCGTCGAGAACTCGACGACCGCGTCGGTGTCGGCATGTTGCCAGGGCACCACGTCCAACTGCTCTGCCCCAACTGGTTCGCGCGCGTCGCGCCCCAACACCCGCTTGTCTTCCTGCTGCCCCATAAGCTCCTCGCTAATCTTCGGCTACTCGAAGATATTAACCCACAAGCCCGGCTATCTCGCGACGCCCTTCGACGGGTGGGACGAGAGCTCCAACCCCGTTAAGATACGGGGTGCCTGTAATTATACGGCTTATATGGCTTGCGTGGATAAGGACGATCGCCGGAGGTGAGGAGATGAAAATATCGATACTTGGTCCCGTGGGGAGCGGCAAGGGGACCCAGTCCCAGCGGATCTCGGAGAAGCTTAACTACGCGCGTATCGCGACCGGGGACCTGGTGCGGGACCAGATAGAGGCCGATACCGAGCTAGGGCGCGAACTAAAGCAATATAGCGACCAAGGCGAGCTGGTTCCGGACGATGTGATAATTGACTTGACGCGGCCCCACCTCAATCCTGCGGGGGGTTGGATTCTTGACGACTTCCCGCGTACCATAAACCAGGCCCGCCTGTTGGACGAGGAACTTGAGAATCGCAGCATCAGCCTGGACCGGGTGATCATGCTCGAAGGACCGGACGACGATGAGCTGATCGAGCGGGTCACCAGCGGCAGGCGCCAAAGCCTAGCCACCGGCAGGGTGTACCACGTCGAGAACGACCCTCCCCCGGACCCAGGGGAGGGCACAGACCCCGGGCCGTTCGTGCAGCGTGACGACGATACCGAGGAGGCCTTAAGAAATCAGCTCGAGTCCTGGCGCGAGGAGGCCGAGACGATCAAGGAGCACTATGAAGAGCAGGGTATCCTCACCACGGTGGACGCCGGTAAGGAGGTCTCCGAGATCACGGAGGACATCCTTGAGGCCCTGGGACACCCGGCGACGCGGTAGTTAGTAGTTAGGAGAGTAAATAAGTTGCACGTCTACAGCGATCCCGCCTCGGAGCGCCACGTCAACCGTCTGGCCTCCGTAGAGGCCCCGGAGAGGTTTCCGGCGGCCCTCGCCGGGGCCGAAGAAGCCGCAAGAAGCGGCGTGTTAGTAGAGTGGCGCTCCTGCAAGCCTGCCCCGGAGGAGGCCCTCTCCGCGGTTCACGACCCCGCCTATCTGGGCCGCGTCGAGAAGATCTCCAGGCAAGGTGGGGGTCACCTTAACCTGGATACGGGCCTGAACAAATACTCCTGGGAGGCCGCAACGCTTGCGAGCGGGACCGCCATCGGGGCGGTAGATAGCGCTCTATCCGGAACGGCGGCCTTCTCTATAGCCCGCCCCCCAGGTCACCACGCCGGGAGAGACTACGGGATGGGCTTCTGCCTCGTAAACAACGTTGCCGTAGCCGCCGAGCACGCCCGTTCGCGCGGAGTAGAGAGGGTAGCTATCCTGGATTGGGACGTCCACCACGGCAACGGCACCCAGGACATCTTCTACTCTGACGCAGGAGTGCTTTACCTCTCGGTGCATCAGAGCCCCTTCTACCCGGGGACCGGCGCCGCTCGCGAGGTGGGAAGGGGGGAGGGCGAGGGCTTTACGGTGAACGTTCCCCTGCCCGCGCGCTCTGCGGAGGACGTATACGCGGCGGCGTTCGCCGGGGTCTTCGTCCCCGTTCTGCGCGAGTTCCGTCCGGGCCTGATCCTGGTATCGGCAGGCTACGACGCCCATGCTGCCGACCTCTTGGGGGGGATGCGACTGCAGGCAAGCTCCTTCGGGCGCTTCGCTGCAGAGCTCGCCGCCGTGGCCCGCGAGGTCGAAGCAGCGCCCCTGGTGCATCTACTGGAGGGTGGATATAGCCTGCAGGCGATTACCGACAGCGTCACCGCTACCATAAAAGGGACTGAGAGGGACGAGCCCCTTGCCTGGAAGTATACGAGGGACGAAAGACCCGTCGAGGCGGCTCGAAAGACCCTGGCCTCCTTCTGGGAGAGCCTCAGGTAGGATAGGCTTATGAGAACCCCTGAAGATCCAGCTGAACCCCGATCCGAGCATGACCGACAAGAGCTACTGGCGCGGCTGCGTGATCCTCAGCCTGAGGACGTGGCCCTGCCGGCCGAAGCGGACAGGTATCTGCGCTACAATCCGGACGACGCGGAGGTAAGGGAGGCCCGCGTGAGGCTCCCCGAGCTCGACCAGAGCGAGTGATAGACCTTCCGCCTGTCGGGTTGTGAAATGCCAACATGCGGAGGGAGAGACCATGCCAAAGGTGATCTTATTTAGTACCTCGACCTGCTCATGGTGTCGCAGGGCGAAAAAATATTTCAAGGAGAACCGCGTCTCGTTCAAAGAAATAAACACGGACTTCTCCAATTACTACGCTGCGGTTTAAGATGATTCTGCCGGGCGGCAGGCTGGAGTTCGCGGATGCGTGACGTGAGGCAGCCGGATACCCAGTGTGCTAATCGTATAGGACAATATACCGAAGGGAGAAACTACAACGGAGGAGTTAAGATGGCTCGGGTAGTACTGTTCAGCACGCCTTCATGCTCGTGGTGCAAGCGGGCGAAGCGTTACCTAAAGGAAAACCGGGTGCGCTTCAAGGAGGTCGATATAGAGCGCGATCCAAAAGCGGGCCAAGATCTTGTCGGGAAGACCGGCCAGATGGGAGTACCGGTCATAAAAATAGGTAGTCAGTGGATCGTAGGTTTTGATCAACCTCGCATCGAACGCGAGCTGGCCCGCCTACCTTAGGGCCTTCGTACAGGTAGAGTAAATACGATAAACAGATGAGGAGGATTACCTCTATTCACCGGGTTGCCTAGAGAGACTGTCTGATAAATCGAAACAAGCCCTATTTCTAGGGTCTGGTGGGCGACCAGAACGGGGTTAAGAATCTCTGTGAGAGCGTCTCTAGTGTCACAAAAACAGGGTCGAGAAGCCCTCCAGCTATTTTTCGGACAGTTTCAGAAGGTAAATTCTCGGAAACTCCGTTTCCGGTTCTAAAGGGTCTCGGAAGTTCGCTGATGCGAAGGAGCGTGACACGGGGATACTCAGTCTGCCAACAGGGTTGGTTGAGACACGGAGTCAGAGGAGGCTCGGATGGGCTTGAGCAAGTACAGGGTGGCCGCGGGGGTAGCGGTCTCAGACATGGACAGGGCCAGGGCGTTCTACGAAGGCAAGCTCGGCCTCTCAGTGGGCATCGACTCAGGCGACAACCTGCAGTACCGGTGCGCGGAGGAGACCGCGATGCACGTCTACCTCTCGCCGGAGCACGCCGGCAAGTCGACGGCGACCCTGGTCGGCTGGGGCGTCGACGACGTCGAGTGGGTCGTCGACGAGCTCACCTCGAAGGGCGTCGCCTTCGAGCGCTACGAGGAAGGGCCGATCGTCACGGACGAGAAGGGCATCGCCACGTTCGAGGGCGGCGCCAAGGTCGCCTACTTCAGGGATCCGGACGGCAATACCCTCTCGATCGCTCAAGCGCCGCGTTTCTGAGTGCGGTCAGACGCCGTCCCGAGCGTGCGAGAGCGCTTAATCACCGAGCTGCCAAGAAGGGTTATTCTCGGAAACCCGCCCAGCCCCGGTCCT
>DATHAB010000003.1:0-2749 GCA_035296885.1 Rubrobacteraceae bacterium | reverse complement strand
CCTGAAGAGGCGGCTCAAGGGGCGAACGCCTACGCGGAGGTCTTCGTCGAGCGTGTCAGGGCGCTTGAGGGGCGGCTCGTGGGTGGAACCGTGACCATGAACGCCGAGGTAGAGGAGGCTGCTGAACCTCCGGAGCGGAGGTATGACACGAAGGTCTTTCTCGTCGTGATCATGGCCGCAGGTGGTGGGCTCCTCGTCGGAGGGGTGGGGGCCCTCTTTCTCGAGAGCCGCACCCGCCGGTGGAGCGGCTCCAGGGACGCCGAGCTCACGCTCCGGGCGCCGGTACTTGGCGTGATACCCTACTATTCGGACGATCTTAACTTTCGAGATGGGGGCACCAGGTGAACCTAGGGACGAATGCTGCAAGTAGCGCGGCCGACACGCGGCCTGCTGAAGAGCAACTTGCGCGGACGCGCCGACTCTTCACACCCAACTCCGAGGTTAGACGTTCGTTCAACACTTTGGCCGAGAACCTTAACGCTCTCAATCGGCCGATGGGGAGCGTCGTTGTCACCGGCCCGGAACCGGGCGTGGGGCGGACCACGGTCTGCCTCGGCTTGGGGGCGGCGCTCGCGGCCGCGGGCAAGGAGGTCGCCATCGTGGACTGTAACCTGGATCGGCCGCATCTACACACCCTCTTTGGCCGGCCGAACTTTACCGGACTTACCAGCGCCTTGGGCAACGACAAGCCGCTCGGGGACTACGGCTTCGAGGCGGCGCCGAGTCTGCGGGTCATACCAACCGGACCGGTCTTGCCGGGCCTGCGACCTCTCACGAACTCCCCGAAGCTCACCGAGGCCGTGCGAACTCTTGGGGAGACCAAGGATGTGGTCCTTCTAGACGCGCCGGTAGCGAGCCAGGTGCTCGCCGCCCCGAACCTCTGGGGATCATTTGACGGTATCCTGCTCGTCGTGCATGCGACCCGCACCCCGAAGGGTGTTGCCCGGGGCTTTACAGATGCGCTGCTCGATGCGCGGGTCAACCTCTTTGGGGTGGTGCTGAACGGCCATGTTTAGAAGGGAGCCCAAAGAGCGTATCGAGACCGCGGAGATGCCCGTGGTCGGTCGGGAGGAAGGCTTCCCTAACGGAAGCCCCCCGGACAAGAGCTGGCAAGCGGGCCGTAACTTGATGCTCTTCAAGAGCCTCGTCCTCACGGCTATCATGGTCATCACGCTGTACGGGATGCTTAACCGGGGCCTCTTCGAGCTTGAGCGATGGCTGCCAGTTGCCGCCGCCATCCTGGGCATATTCTTTATAACCTTGTTCGTCGTAGAATATTTTGCGGACGTACCAAGAATCGTCTGGGTTTTGGCGGGGCTCCTCGCGGTGCTCGTCGCCGTAAAGGGCCTGTCTCTGATCTGGAGTATCAGCCCACCCGAGACGATCAAGGAGCTGTTGCGCTCTTCGATGTATCTGGCCGCGTTCGTCCTAGCGGCGGCTTCGTTCTCTTCGCGACGGCTAGCGGGGCCGTTTATAGACGGCATGAATATAATAGTCGGGGCGGTCGCGGGATACGGGGTGCTACAGAAGACGGATCCAACCGATTACCCATCGACCACCGCCAGTGGTGTCAGGATCGGCTCCACCCTGGAGTACGCAAACACCGTGGCGGTGGTCTTGGGGATGGGCATAGTTCTAGGGCTTGGTCGCATGACGGGCCTCAGGAACCCCGTAGCTCGTGGGCTGTACGCAGCCCTGATCCTGGTCTTAAGCGTTGTCCTTTACTTTACTTTCTCCAGGGGCGGCATGCTGGCTCTAGGGGTGGGCCTTTTGCTCCTCTTCGTCGTCGGCGAGAGGCGGCTGCAGATGTTCGCTAACCTGCTCTTGGTCTCTTTGCCTTTGGGCTGGCTTCTGTGGAGGGCGCAAGACCTTACGACCTTCTTCAGCTACACCTCCGACGAGGACCTTCGGGCCGCCGAGGGTACGACCTTTTTGATATACCTCGTAGTCGCCGTGATCGTTGCGTTCTTACTGCAAGCCGGCTACGCCATTCTTCTCGAACGCTATGAGCTCAGCTCGTGGGTACGCCGCGCTCTCACGGCAGCAGCCGTCGTGACGGCGCTCGCGAGCATAGGTTTTCTGGGCTACCAGGCGGTAAACCAGCAGCTCGTCGAGAGCGGCGGACCCTTTAGCACATTCGCCCAGGGGCTCGAAGAGCCCAAGCAGGCCAACGAGAGGCTCACCTCTCTCAGTTCGAACTCCCGGAGTATCTACTGGAGGGTCGCCTGGGAGGAGTGGCTGAAGCATCCCCTGACCGGTACCGGGGCCGGCACCTTCCAATACACCTGGCTCGAGAACCGCCCGCACACCAGCGGCGTCAAGCAGGTACATAACGTTTATCTGGAGCAAGGCACGGAGACCGGTATCCTGGCCTTCCTCGCCCTCATGGGCTTTGCCGCCCTTCTGGTCGTATACGCAGCGCGGGCCACGTGGCGGGCGGCCGGGGAGCGTAGAGTGCTCCTCGCGGGGCTTACGGGAGCGGTTGCCGTATACCTCGTCTCCTCGGCCCTCGAATGGCACTGGTACGTACTGCCCTCTACCATCTTCTTCTTCATCCTGGCGGGCGTGGCGGCGAAGTTCGCCTCCAGGGAGGAGCAGGAGGTATGACGGCTGCCTTCGATTAGGGCAGGGCCCCCGCCAAGCCCCTACGTCCCAAAGGAGCGGTAACAAACCTGCTCGCAAGCTCTCGGGTATCCCGGGGGGCCGTACGGGGAGGGTTTGGTGTTCTCGCGGTGGGCTCTGGGAAGAT
>DATHAB010000002.1:0-12318 GCA_035296885.1 Rubrobacteraceae bacterium | reverse complement strand
TGAGATGCACGAACTGGTGGGTACAGATGTCCTCAAAAGCGTGAAACTCGCCGTTCACGTTGCACAGGGCCACGGGGCGATCCTCGACCAGGTACTGACGGACCTCGCCGGGGGCGACCTCGTCTACCGTGGCTATCTTGTGAAACTCGGGCATATCTTTAGGCCACTCGCTCCTCGAACCCGAGCCCGATCTTGCCCTCTATAGCTTGGTCCAGCTTCTCCTTGAGGCCCCGCAAGGGTATGCGGCCCGTCACCTCGCCGAAGAAGCCAAAGACCACTAGCTTCTCGGCTTCCTTGCGCGGTATGCCGCGGCTCATCAGGTAGAAGAGATCCGTCTCGTCGACCTGTCCTGTCGTCGAGCCGTGGGAGCACTTGACGTCGTCGGCCATGATCTCTAGGTTGGGCAGGGAGACGGCGAACGCATCGTCGGTCCCGAGGATGATGTTGCGGTTGGTCTGGTAGGCGTCCGTCTTCTGCGCTCCTGGCTCGACCCGGATGAGCCCCGAAAAGACCGTCTGCGACTCGTCGCGCAGAGCGCCCTTGTAGAGTAGGTCCGAGTGGGCGTTGGGGGAGATGTGGTCCTGCAGCGTGTGGTGGTCGAGGACCTGGCTCGAGTCGGCGAAGTACAGCCCGAGCATCTCCGAGTCGCTCCCGTCGGCGACGAGCCCGGCCTCGACGTTGGTGCGGGAGAGCTGGGAGCCCAAAGCGACGACGAGGCTGTTGATCGTGGAGTCCTTTTCGGTAGAGCTGCGGATGGTGTTGAAGTGCAGCACGTTACGCTCCCAGTTCTGCAACGAGACGTACCGTAGGTGCGCGCCTTGACCCACGTAGAGCTCTACCGCCCCGTTTGAAAAGGCCGGCTCCTCACTGTTTGCTGACGCGTACTCGTCTATGTACGTCACCGACGCGCCCTCCTCAACCACGACGAGGGTGCGCGGCATGATCGAGCCGGCTACGTCCAGCCAGTGGTAGCTTTGAATGGGAACCTCAACCTCTACGCCGCGCGGCACGTATAGAAACGACCCGCCGGAGAACGCCGCCGCGTTGAGGGCCGCGAACTTGTCGTAATCTATCGGTACGAGCCCGAAGAGCTTTTCCTTAACCAGGTCCTCGTGTTCGGCGAGCGCCGTGTGCAGGTCGGTAAAGACGACGCCCTTGTGCGAGAGTTTTTCATCAACCCGGCTGTAAGCCGTCTCGGAATTGTGCTGGACGATAAGGGCGGAATTCTCCTCGCCCTCCTCTATAAGCGTCTGGACGGCCTCCGGAAGCTCCTTCTCCGAAGAGACGTCAGGGCTCGGGACGTAGGGGATGAAGTCGTCGATGCTCACGTCCGAGATATCTGTGTAGCGCCACGCTTCATCTCTAAGGGTGGGCATCGGTATCTTCTCGAACAATCGCCACGCCTCAAGGCGCTTCTCGGTAAGCCAGGCAGGCTCGCTCTTAAATTTAGACAACGTCTCCACAACCTCAGCACTGACGCCTTTGTTTTTCAAGATCTCCGGCACGCCGTTCTTTTGCATCTCTCGCCTTTCTCGTCTCCTAAAAAGGGGGCGGACCCCTAGAGAGCCCGCCCTACCGAACCGCTATACGATTACTATTGGCGTCTGGACCTAGCCGACAGAACCCTCCATCTCAAGCTGGATCAGACGGTTCAGCTCGATGGCGTACTCAAGGGGAAGCTCCTTGGCGATCGGCTCGATAAAGCCGTTGACCACCATCGCTATCGCCTCCTCTTCGGAGAGCCCACGGCTCATGAGGTAGAAGAGCTGGTCCTCCCCAACCTTGGAGACCGTCGCCTCGTGCTCGGTCGAGACCTTCTTTTCCTCGATCTCTATGTACGGGTAGGTGTCCGTCCGCGCCTTCTCATCTAGCAACAAGGCGTCGCACTCGACCCGGCTCTTGGAGCTCTCCGCGCCCTCATGCACCTTGAGGAGGCCCCGGTAAGTGGATCTGCCCGTCCCTTTGGAGATGGACTTGGAGGTGATGAGGCTCGAGGTATTGGGGGCTGCGTGCACGATCTTGCCGCCCGCGTCCTGGTGCTGCCCGTCGCCGGCGTAGGCGACCGAGAGGATCTCGCCCCGAGCCCCCTCGCCCATGAGATAGACCGCTGGGTACTTCATCGTGAGCTTGCTCCCGAGGTTACCGTCAACCCACTCGACGGTGGCGTCCTCATAGGCCACGGCCCGCTTGGTCACCAGGTTGTAGGTGTTGTGCGACCAGTTCTGGATCGTCGAGTACCGGATGCGGGCGTTCGGTTTGGCGATGAGCTCTACAACCGCCGAGTGCAATGAGTTCGTGGTGTACGTCGGAGCCGTACAACCCTCAATGTAGTGTACGTAAGAGCCCTCATCCGCGATGATGAGCGTCCGCTCGAACTGGCCCATGTTCTCAGCGTTGATCCGGAAGTAAGCCTGTAGCGGTATGTCTATACTAACCCCCGGCGGCACGTACACAAACGATCCGCCCGACCACACGGCGCTGTTAAGCGCGGCGAACTTGTTATCATCCGGTGGGATAATAGTGCCGAAGTACTCGCGTACAAGGTCCTCGTGCTCCCTCAAGCCCCCGTCCATATCCATGAAGACCACGCCGGCCTTCTCCCACTCCTCCTTCAAGGAATGGTAAACGACCTCGGACTCGTATTGGGCGCCGACGCCCGCGAGGATATCGCGCTCCGCCTGCGGGATGCCAAGCTTCTCGAAGGTGTTCTTTATGTCGCTGGGCACGTCGTCCCAGCTGCGGCCCTGGTTCTCCATCGGGCGGATGTAGTAGTAGATCTCGTCGAAGTCGAGCTCGTTGAGGTTGCCGCCCCACTGCGGGGTTGGCTTCTCCCAGAACGACTTCAGCGCGTTAAGGCGAAACTCGAGCATCCACTCGGGCTCGTTCTTGTGCTTGGAGATCATGGCCACGATCTCCGGGTCTATGCCCTTTCTCGGGGTCTTGAAGAAGTACTCCTCCGGATCGTGGAATCCGAACTTGTACTCATCGAGCCCTAAAGCCTGTACGGTCCTGTCTTCAGGCATTGCTTCCTCCTTAGGATCTCTAGGCGGCGGAGCCAAACTCCTGGCGCACCCAGTCGTAGCCCTTGTCCTCCAGCTCCAGCGCGAGCTCCTTGCCACCCGATGTAACGATTCGTCCATCTAGCATGACGTGGACCTGGTCGGGCTCAATGTATCTGAGTATCCGCTGATAGTGCGTAATAATTACCGCACTAAACTCGGGGCCCCGAAGCTCGTTGACGCCCCTAGATACGACCTGCAAGGCGTCAATGTCCAGCCCCGAATCGGTCTCGTCCATGATGGCGAGCTTTGGCTCCAGCATGAGCATCTGCAAAATCTCGTTGCGCTTCTTCTCGCCGCCGGAGAAGCCCTCGTTCAGATACCGCTCGGCGAACTTTGGGTCCATCTGCATGATGCCCATCTTCTCCTGCAGGAGCCTGTACATCTCCATGACGGAGAGCTCCTTCTCGCGCACGGAGTTGACGGCGGTGCGTAAGAAGTTGGCTACGGAAACACCCGGCACCTCGCTAGGGTACTGGAACGCGAGGAACATCCCGAGCTTGGCCCGCTCGTCTGGCTCGAGCTCGAACACGTCCTGACCCATAAAGGTGACGGTGCCTCCCGTTACCTCATAACGCGGGTGTCCCATCAACACGTTCGAGAGCGTGCTCTTGCCAGAGCCGTTCGGACCCATGATGGCGTGTATCTCTCCCTTGCCAACTTCCAGATTGAGACCCCTAATGATCTCGTTGTCGTCGATCTCGACGTGTAAATTCTCTATCCTTAGCATCGCACCCCTACCGTCATATATGAAACTTTGCTACTATGAGCTAGCCTAATGATAGCACATACCCTCGTACTGCAGCGGAGAAATAAAAACGGTAATTCCTACTAAAATTCCTCATATTCCGCTTATTAATGCGGTTTTCTGGCAAAGTCAACACCTGTGAAAACAGTCACCTGCTAATAATTCTCGATAATGATCAACGGGTTTAGCTTGTAACACCACCGGGCTCTTGGGAGCAAGGATTATCGAGAATTATTCTCGATAACCTACACAACTCAAGCCGGCCTTACTTCAGTAACCTCTCTGGTTGTACGTAGACGTCTTTCTAGAAGCCATACCCGAGAGCGCTGCCAATAGCGCCACCAAGACTGCCCCAGTTGATACCGCTACAGGTCGTCTGTCCATCGTTCTGTACCTCTCGTTCCCCGCGCTCTTGCCAACGTCGAGGCTGGTTGTGGAGGCTCCGAAGAGAGGGGCCTGGAGCAGGTTTCGCCACTGACTCCACCTAGCTTGTTCTACTACTTCACTGGTGTGACTGTAGCGGGGGGCGAGCGCAACCGCTAAAAGTACCTGAGAGTACCTATTCTGGAAAGGGCGAGACCAGGGCATCTCTGGCGTGAAGCGGAGACTCCCTATCGGCGTTGCGGGAGAGGTAGCCGAGGGCCAAGTTACGGCCATCCACCGGCAGGGGAGCGATGCTCGTGATCCTACCAACCTGCTTGCCGTTTTGGGTTATAGGTATGTCGGGAGCGGGGAGCGGACCTTCGAGGAGGAGGCGGTGGAGGGTGCGGTTAGGGTGACCCCGGTAGCGCATCCGCGCTACGGTCTCCTGGCCTGGGTAGCAGCCCTTTGTAAAGCTCACGGCGCGGTCAAGGATGCCGGCTTCGGCGGGGAAGTTTTCAGAGGTGATGTCTGAGCCAAACCGGGGGATGCCGGCCGCCACACGAGCAGTCTCGTAGGCGTCGTGGCCCGTGGCCTTCGCCCCGGCTTGGATGAGATACTCCCTTGCGGCATACAGAGCGTCTGCCGGGCCTAAAACGTCGAAGCCAGGTATAGGAACAGCGACGCCAGTGGCGAGCACGTTGACACCGCCAACCTCGACCTGGGCTGACTCATGCTCGGCGAGTTGCAAGTTATCGAGAAGCTCCCCTGCGCGGGGGCCATAGAGGCCGAGGATACCCCAGGGGGCGTCTCCTCTAGAGAGGTCTTCAACCTCGACGCGAGAGAAGGGGGCGTAGCGGCCTAAAGTCTCGCGCGCCGTCTCCGCGCCTTCGGGCTCGGTGTCCAAGAGGATGAACTCGCCGCTTTTAAGGATGCGCAGGTCGGTCTGTATACGACCCTTCGGGTTCAAAAGGGCTGCGTAAGCGCCGGTGGCCTCGTCTTTTGGAGTCTCGTTAGTTAGTATCGCGTCTAGCATTCCCAGAGGATCTCTACCGGAAAGCTGGAGCACGGTTTTGTATGAGCGGTCTACGAGAGCCGCGCCTTCGGCGAGCACCGCATATTCGGCGGTAGGGTCTCCGTAGTGGGCGGGAACCGAGTGGCCAGCAAAGTCGGTATACTCGACGTTCCGGTCGCGACCAAGACGGTCGTTTAGCGGGGTAAGCTTGAGTTCATCCATATACCGGTATTGTAAGACACAGACAAATTTACGAAGGAGGCTGGCCTTATGACCAAAGTTGTGGTGCTCGATGTAGACGGAACGCTCATGGATACGAACTATCTGCACGTCGAGGCGTGGGCGCGAGCGTTCGAGGAGGTGGGGCAACGGGTGCCGCGGGCAAGTATCCACAAACAGGTCGGGAAGGGGTCGGATAAGCTGATCCCCGAGTTCGTAGAGGACGAGGAGGCCTTCGAGGAGGTAGACGAGCTGCACGGTGAGATCTACATAGATCTGCAGCAACATGGCCACCCGCTCCCGGGTGCCAGGGAGCTTATAGCTTCGCTCGCCGAGCGAGACTACGAGGTCTGGCTCGTCACTAGCGCCAAGCCCGAAGAGCTCGAGCAGTACCTCGACCAGCTGGAGACCGAGGGCAAGCTCACCGGCATCATCAAGTCGTCCGATGTCGAGGAGTCCAAGCCCGCGCCCGCGCTTTTTGAGCTTGCCCTCGAGAAAGCAGGCGGCGACGCGGACGAGCTCTTGGCTGTGGGAGACGCCATCTGGGATGTCGAGGCGGCGGCAAGGGCGGGTATCCGCACGGTCGCCGTCCTCTCGGGCGGGGCCTTTAGCGAGGAGGAGCTTAAAGGGGCCGGAGCCGTCGCCGTATACGACAACTGCGCCGAGCTTCTAGATTCCGGTTTCCCGGAGAATCACTAGCGGCTACTGCCCAGCATCATCTGAAGTGTGCTGATTTAACGCCGGTACTTGAGCCTCGAAGATACGGTACGTATCGTGAGTTGATCCAAAAGTTGGTCCGTCAGGCGGCGACCCGAAGGTATTCGTTCGCTTCACCTGTACCCCGGTTGTTGTCGGCGGAGGTAGAAAGCACCTCGCGCGCTGCACTGCCCGCTTTCCTCCGAGCTTTGCTACGAGAAACAAATGATATCCACGATCATAACGCCTAGAACGAACTCGTATGGTCAGCGGAGCGCATCAAGGAAGATAATTCAAGTTTCGTGCGAGTTTCTGAGACATCTGCAATCCCGTTCGATCATTTGTTGTTCTTCGCCGATGCCCGAAACGGGGACCAATTCGCGTTTCCAATCGTGGCCGATGGTGTATCCGGCAAGATATTTATTATGTGGAACCACGAAGACGACAGCCACACGTGGGTCGCTCCGTCGCTGATGATTTTCCTGGAAAGGTGGTTGCAAGGTCGGCTCTCGGTGTAGGCACCGGGGGAGGTCTGTACTTATCGAGAGGTTGTGAACTATCCCGGCATTTCTGTATACTGCGGGTGCAGTCGAAGGTGGGTACGGTCTACAAGGCGCCGCCCGTTGGACGAGGGCGGCTTTTTCGTTGATACGGCCCAAAGAAAAGAAAGGTGGGCTCTGGTACATGCCCGAAGGAACGGTGAAGTGGTTTAACGATGAGAAGGGCTACGGCTTTATCTCCCCGGATGAAGGCGGCGAAGACCTCTTCGTACACTACACGGGGATAACCGGCTCGGGGTTCAAGTCTCTCGAGGAGGGCACGAGGGTCTCCTTTGAGGCGACCCGCGGCAGGAAGGGTATGCAGGCGGAGAACGTTCAAGTCGTTTCGGCTTGACTAACTTCAGCTGGTAGTAAGAGGGCTGGGGGATACAGCCTCCAGCCCTCACCTTTTGCCGACGTTTAGACACCTCCTAAATCTTACCTAGGCTCTCTTTAAGAGCGGCGCGGGCATCCGAGTAGACCCGGAGCAGGGGGAGACCGTTCTCCCGGGCGAGCCGGGCGGCGTCTGTGTACTCCGGCGCCGCTACGAAGTCCTCTCCGTCGAGGCTCCCGATCTTTACCTCGCAAGTACCGTAAGGTAGTTCGACCTTGGCGAATCGCCGTTCGGCGACGGTACGCCCTACCCCGTAGTGACGGATGCCTAAAGTCCCGGTCTCCCTCATAAGGAGGCGGGCGAGATTCTCGCGGTCTACGCTTTTTACGAGGGCACAGACTTTGTAGGCCCCACGGCCTTTTTTCATAGTGAGGGGTTCAAGCCACGAGTCGAGCGCCCCGGCCTCAAGGAGCTTCTCGAGCGCCGCCCCGAGGAGTTCACCAGGCGCGTCGTCCACGTTCGCCTCCAGGATCTCGATGTCCCCGATCTCACCCTCGAGCTCGCCTACCACGGCCCGCAGGAGGTTTGGGGCGTACTGGAGGTAGTTGCTCCCGGCTCCGTATCCGACCGCGTGCAACGTCATCGGGGGCGCGGCGTCGGTGAAAGCTCTATCGGTCAGGCTCGCCATGAGAGCCGCTCCGGTCGGGGTCGTTGTCTCTTGGGACTCTTCAGTCCAGCGCACCCGCGAGCCCTTGAGGGCCTCCAGCGTTGCAGGTCCAGGGACGGGCAGAGGCCCATGTGCGGAAGGGACGACTCCCGTTCCCATCGGCAGAGGGCTACAGCTTACGCTCTCCACTCCAAGGAGCTCGAGTGCTACGCAGCTTCCCACCACGTCAACGATCGAGTCTACCGCCCCGACCTCGTGGAAGGTTACGTCCTCCGGCGCACGATCATGCACGGTACCCTCCGCGTTCGCCAGAAGCTGGAAAGCCTCCACGGCTCTCCTCGCTGCTCGCTCCGGGAGGCTCGCGCTCTCTACGAGCCGCCGGATGTCGGCGAATGTGCGATGGGAGTGCTCCTCCGGGTGCTCGACAACGAGGCGGAGGGCGTGTACCCCGTTGATCTCGACGGTTTCGACGTGGATCTCGAACGGTACGTCGAGATTCTTTAGTGACTGCGATACTTCTGCGAGCGGTGCTCCCGCGGAGGCTAAAGCGCCTAAGGTCATATCGCCAGCGGCACCGCCTACAGGTTGGAAGTGGACGTGCGTTTTAGTCGCGGTCGTCCTGATTGCCGGTCATCTTGCGAGCCATCAAGAGGGTGACGGCGAGGAGTACGGTCAGCAGGACGAGGGGACGGGGATCGCTCCTTACGGCGTTGGTGAGGGGAGAGGGATCCCGTTTCTCGCCGGCCTCGCGGGCTAAGGAGAGTTGGCGCCTGGCAGAGTTGACAAAGGAATTGAAGAACTCCCGTTGCTTGGCCTTGAGGGTGTCCTTGAGGCGGGCAAACGCTTCCTGGAGGCGCTGCCTTATCGTTTGCTTGACCTGTTCTGCGACGACCTGGGGCTCGACGTGCTTGCGGAAATCGGTCATGTCCGAAGACATGCGGTTCCGGATCTCGAACATCTGCCGTTCTATACGCTCTGGCGCCTCGCTCATGGCCTTAGCTGCTCCTTGAACCAGTCTATGTTCTGCTGGAGGGTTGCTATCGTCCGGCGAGGCTTGGGATCCAACCTCAGCAAAATTCCGGCGCCGCCCCCGGCTAATGCACCCCCGATAACGAGCAGTATACCAGAGACGATAAGCGCCGAGACCCACTGTGGTAAGCCCAAGAACGCAACCAAGAAGTACACACAGGCTAAAAAGAAAAAGAAGGAGAACAGCAGCAAAAACACCGCCCCGACCACCAGAAGGCCTGCGGCGATACCAGCCTGCCTGCCTACGGGTAATAGCTCGACGCGGGCCATCTCGACCTGCTTGTTGACCAGCTCCTGCACCTGCGGTCGAAGCGTATCTAATATTTCCTTGATGCTACGGTCGGAGGCTCCAGGGCCTTCGTTCAGCTCCCTGGTGAACCTCTCTACCCGTTCCTGTTGCTCTGCCACCCAGCACCCCTTTCTTCTTGGATCCTAGAACCGGAAGATCCCACAGATATGATACCCACGCTTTCGCACCTGTAATCTTCCCCAAGACAACTTGAAGTGCTCTTGCTACCGTCCTTGGTGTACCATAAAGCACTCGCGCTCGCGGTGCTCGCGTTCCAGAAGAAGGGCGCGAGGCTAGCCGATTGGAGGTAGGGGAGCTCTGGAGCTTTACAGGGCGCTCGGCATCGTAAAGGGAGACATCGTCGCCTTCGTGGGAGCTGGGGGGAAATCGAGCGCGATACTCCAGGTTGTTCACGAACTCAAGGAGGCCGGAACACCGGTCCTCGTTACCCCAACCACGAAGATGTTCGTCAGAGAGGCCGAAGGAGTAGGCTCCATCTTGATCTCCGAAGATAGAGAGGAGTTGCACTCGAAGGCTGCAGAGGTCCTCGCCAGAGAGGGAGCCGCTGTCGCCGGGAGCACCATCCTCTCGAAGGGACGGGTAGGCGGCGTCGAGGCCTCGTGGGTCCCGGCCCTGGCCTCGCCAAGTGGCGTCACGCTCGTTGAAGCTGACGGAGCCCGCCGACGGCCGCTGAAGGGGACGGCACCGCACGAACCTCTCCTTCCCGAGGGAGCTACGCTCGTGGTCGTCGTAGGCGGCATGCGCGCCCTGGGCAAGCCCGTAGACGAGGAATACGTTCACCGCCCAGGCGTCTTCTCCGAGCTCACCGGCACAAGCCAGGGCCACACCATCGACGCCAGGATCTTTGCCCGCTCGCTCCTCGCTGGGCTCCGGACCACCCCCGAAGGCGCTCGCCGGGCGGCGCTTCTGACCTATGCCGAGCCCGGTCGACGCATGTCCGACGCCTCAGTAGTCGCTCATATCCTTTGGCGAAAGGGCTTGCGCCAGGTGATATTGAGCTCCTTACCCACAGAGATGCCGGGCCGAATCTGGATGCCCTGACGCCTGGTACGTCACCTGCCTGGAAGAAGTTTGCCCCTCACGACACCCAAATGAAAACCTGCAATCGCTCGATTGTGGCGCTATAAGAGAGCAGTATTGGTGCATATATAACGCGGATGGTGGGGAGACATGACGTGTGTCCCTGTAATTAGACGTTGAGCTGCGTAGTGAGGGGCCGATCTATGTGCAGCTTGGGGAGGAATTATCGAAGGCGCAGAGGCTCGCGAGGGAGCTAACATCCTCGAATAGGGAAGGAGCTCTGGGAGCGCTTTGACACAGAGTTTGAGCGTCTCTACCAGAGAGCGGCGAGCAGGGAGAGAGAGCATCACGGAAGAGTTAAGGGGCCTCGAGGTGTGAAGCCAGATACGTTGCGGCTAGCACCTAGATAAGGGCCTTGTTATATAAGGTAGAAAAGAGCTGGGACAGGCCGAGCATCGCGGTACTGAGTAGTTAGATCCGCGGCTTTCTCGAACCGAACGTAGCGGGTAAGAGGGTAAGATAATCATCGCAAAGATTTTGCTCGGCTTCCGGGCTCCAAACAGGAATGAAGCGTGGGCTCGACTACGATATTGTTTGTTAGCAAAGCTCGATCCTACTCGCGAGCGTGAGGTTACTCTTTGTGCTCGACGTCACGGATCTAATTGGTGTCAGCCTCCTCTTGGAGCGGGGTATAGGGGTCAAGGGCGTTATTACTCGCTAAAATAAACGCTGATTGTAGTAGTGTGTCATAGCGGCAGAGAGGAGACGTCGTGAGCATAACGCAAAGCTTCGATGGGCTTAAAGAGGAAATTCGGGAGAGCTTCGAGGAGGACATAGTAG
The DNA here is from genome assembly GCA_035296885.1 of Rubrobacteraceae bacterium. GTDB lineage: Bacteria > Actinomycetota > Rubrobacteria > Rubrobacterales > Rubrobacteraceae > Rubrobacter_F. The sequence continues at coordinate 1,482 of DATHAB010000002.1, read as the reverse complement.
CCCTCAGGCGCGACATTCATCGAGAACCCGAGATCGGTTTCGAGACAGAAAAGACTGCCCAGAAAGTCCTCGACGCTCTTGACGGTTTGCCACTGGAGATACAGACCGGCGTCGCCGAGAACGGCATGGTCGCGACTCTGCAAGGTAAAGGCGACGGACCTACGGTAGCTTTGCGGGCGGACATGGACGCCCTCCCGATTCATGAGGAGACGGGCCTGCCGTTCGCCTCAGAGGAGGACGGCAAGATGCACGCCTGCGGTCACGACGGGCACACGAGCATGCTCGTCGGCGCCGCCCGCGCTCTGTCGCAGGATCACCTGCGCGAGCGGCTCAAGGGCACCGTGAAGTTTGTCTTCCAGCCAGCTGAAGAGGGCTACGCTGGGGGCCAGGTAATGGTCGAGGAGGGGGTTGCGGAAGACGTCTCCTCCATCTTCGCTTTGCACCTGTGGCCCGGGCTGCCGTTCGGAAAGGTAGGGACGAAATCTGGGCCCATAATGGCCGCCGCTGACGCTTTCGAGATGACGGTAAAGGGCCAGGGCGGACACGGCGCCATGCCGCACTTGGCCGCTGACGCTGTCGCAATGGCTGCTCACATCGTGACGGCCCTGCAGACCATCGTCTCGAGGGAGGCGAACCCGGTCAAGCCCGCAGTGTTGACGGTCGGCCAGATCGAGGCCGGGTTCGCCTTTAACATCATTCCCGAGACGGCGTATCTAGGGGGCACCGTCCGCACCCTTGATCCCGACCTCCGCGAAAGGATGTCCGAGCGCATCGAGGAGCTCGCTCGCGGCGTCGCTCACGGGATGCGCGGCGATATAGAGCTCGACTACCGCTTCTCCTACCCTGTTACCAGCAACGACGCCGACGCGGCCGGGCTCGTCCTCGATGTGACCACCGAGCTCTTTGGTGAGGAAAATGCCGTGGAGCTCGACAACCCCTCTATGGGCGGTGAGGACTTTGCATTCTTTCTCGAGCAGGTGCCGGGCGCCTTTATATGGCTTGGCGTCGGCGATGTCTCGGGTTTGCACACCGCGCAGTTCTCCTTCGACGAGGAGATACTGGCCCAGGGGTCGGCGCTACTCGTGGCGCTAGCGTTGGAGTCGCTGTCTGGGTAGCTCTGTTAGAAGCTGGCTTTTAGCTCTTCTTCATTGGGTCAGGATGCGCGATCGCGGATAGCCGGTACCTTGAGAAGGTCCTTTAGGTAGCTTTTACTCGGCGAGGACAGTTGCGCGACTTCGTTGGCCTGTGGCAGGATAAACTTCAAAAAGAGCCTGTTTTGGATAAGATACGGATGTCGCGATATCTGTGCGATAGCGCAAGTGTTAGGAATTCTCTCGCTCATTCCCAACGAATCGATTCCATACTCCTCGAACTCGGGTAGAAGCGCGATTAATTTTCGGTACTCATCTGAACGTCGAACTCGAGACCTCTGATTTTGAGCTTATGAGGCTGGCCGCCGGGGATAGCGCTAACGGCGGCCCG
>DATHAB010000001.1:0-3123 GCA_035296885.1 Rubrobacteraceae bacterium | reverse complement strand
GAGAGGAAGCTCGACATCATGCTCATCTGCCCGATGTAAGAGGAGCTGGCCTCGCTCGCCTCCGCGTCCGCTTCCGTCTCCCAAAAAGAGACGATGATGCCCCTGCCCACGTGCTGATCTGTCAACACTTGCAGACCGTTGAAGCCCCGCTGCTCCTTCAAGACGCGAGCCAAACCTTGAGCGACTGCGACCACCTCTGCCCCTAACTCCGGCGAAAACCGGATGTTCGTCACTCTCGCGTACATGTTCTGTTTCGTCTCCTATCCCAAAAAACGTATCGGAATTAGAGCATACGTATGAACCTGTCTCAACTCGAGCGACCGGTGTAGCGGGCAGTTACGTCACACCCACAACCCCACCAAAAGCCGTATCGAAGCCTGTCTTCTTTGAAGGCAGTAATATTCGGCTCCCCGGCTCGCAACAGGATCAGCAAAAGCGGCGGGGAGTAGGGGGATGAGAAAGCTTCCTCTCCAAGACTAACGTGTGCCCGTTCGCGGATACATCGTTACGGAGCAAGAGGCGGCGATGAGAGAACTTTTGCTGAGAGGCCTCGCTACCCGGAGGATACATAGCATTACACCTGGTAAGGGCAGAGTTTGACGGCGGCCTAGAGGTGTGCCTGCGGCCCATGTGACTGTTGCAGGCAGATTTCCTCAATGGGCGTTATGTACCTACGATACGTTGGGTTCAACTTCACTGCAAGGCGCTGCAGGCCCCAATGAATTAGAAGCCAGCTGAGTAAGCACCAGCATCCTGACCAGCCAAGCTTCTAGTGCCCCGGTCCTCTTCTACCCGAGTTCCTTCAGCCTGTGATCTCATGCCTTACGGCGAGGGTGAGGAGGCCGACCAACGTCATAAGAGCGGCCAGGAACAACATCGCGCCGTAGCCGCTCCCGGTGGCCTCGCGGATGTACCCAACTACGTAGGGGCCCACGAAACCTCCGAGGTTACCGACGGAGTTAATCAGCGCAATGCCCGCCGCAGCGGCCGTGCTGCCGAGGAATGTCGCCGGGAGGGTCCAAAACGTGCCCAGGCAGCTGTAAGTTCCCATGGCCGCCAACGCTAGCACGGCCATCTGTGCCACGGGGGAGCCTCCGATGAGCCCGGTGAGGGCGAGCCCGAGAGCCGCAAGGCCTGCAGGTATCGCGACGTGCCACCGGCGCTCGCCCGTCCTGTCGGAGTGCCAGGCGAACACGACCATGCCGATAGCAGCAGCGAGGTAAGGGAACGCCGAGAGGAGCCCCACGAGGAACTCGCTCAAATTTGAGAACTCCTCGATGATCGTCGGCAGCCAAAACGAGATCCCATAGAGGCTCGTGACGGTACCGAAGTACACGCCGCAGAGAAGCCAGAGTCTTCCATCCACGAAGCCCTGGCGCAATGTGTGCGTGCCATGCGTCGTCTTGAGCTGCTCCTCCCGCGAGAGGGAGTCCTCGAGCCAACGCCTCTCCTCGTCGGTGAGCCACCGGGTCTCGGAGGGGCGATCGGGCAGGAAGGCCAGCACCGCGAGCCCGAGGAGGATCGCCGGGAAACCCTCTGCGATAAACAGGAATTGCCAGCCTGAGAGCCCAAAGACTACCTCGTCGAGGGAGAGAAGTGCCCCGGAGAGCGGCCCGCCGATAACACCTGCTATTGCGACGGCGGTCATGAAGAGCGCGACGGCCTTCGCCCGCTCGCGGGCCGGGAACCAGTAGGTTAGGTAGAGAATAATTCCGGGGAAGAACCCTGCCTCCGCCACCCCGAGCAGGAACCTGAGCACATAGAAGCTTATGGGCCCGGTGACTAGAAACATAGCGGTGGAGATGATGCCCCAGGTGATCATGATCCTGGCGATCCAGATCCTCGCTCCGACCCGCTCCAGGATGAGGTTGCTTGGGACCTCGAAAAGAAAGTAACCGATAAAGAAGATCCCGGCCCCGAGCCCATAGACCGCGTCCGAGAAGCCGAGATCCTCGTTCATCTGCAACGCGGCGAAGCTTACGTTGACGCGGTCCAAAAAGGAAACGATGTAAAGCACGAATAGAAACGGGATCAATCTCACGGTGGCCTTCCTCAAGGCCGTGCGTCCTGTTCCTTCGGCTGCGCTCTCTGTCTGCACCACTGTCCTTCCTCTCGAAACACCTAGGACGGCGTTCGCGCCAGCATTCGTTCTGCTAGGCTTCTCTACCGACATACCTTTATAAGTCACCCCACACTCTAGAGGTGTACTCACCGTGTACCTAGGTACCTTAGAGCTTCCACTGGGCGCCATCGCGTGAGCACCGGCACCGTCCTACCACCTCCCCGTAGCCCCGCACGACTGCACCGGGCCGGTGGTCCTAACCGCCTCGACCCACCTCTCCGTAAACCTGCCGAACGCCCTCACCCAGGAGACGGTCCGGGCCTATTACACCGGCTGGTACAAGGAGCTCGTCACGGAGTTGCCGGAGGTCACAGACGGGCACGTTTCCCCGCCGGAGGTGTCAGGCTTGGGGACCGAGCTTCTGCCGGACTTACGCGAGCGCCCCGACGTGCACCTAGTAACCAGCAAGTCTGAAGACTGAGTAGATCAGACCCCAGTTTTTCTTCTATCAGACTATGCCGATAGCTCTTTTTGAGTGCCCGTTGCTCGCGCGGGCTCGTCCCGGTATTATCGCGGTGGTCCTCCGCGCCATCTTGGCGCCTGGCGTGGGCCAGGACAAGCCGTGACGGTGGCGCGCACCCGACGACAAGGACGAGGACGTGTCTAACAACCTAGCTCTGCTCATCCGGCGAGCGAAGATGATCCTGGACTTCAACCGGGTCGGTAGCTACACGCAGCCGGGTCCGAGGCTCTACCCGCACCAGTGGTCCTGGGACTCGGCCTTTATCGCGATCGGGTACGCGCACTACGATCAGCGTCGGGCCACCAACGAGCTGAACCACCTCTTCGACAGCCAGTGGAAGAACGGCCTCCTGCCTCAGATCGTCTTCAACCCGGACTTCAGCGAATACTTTCCGGGGGTCGGGTTCTGGCACGCGGAGCGCAGCCCCGACGCCCCGCGCCACCACAAGACCTCCGGCCTGGTCCAGCCGCCCATCCACGCCACCGCCGCGTTGCACGTCTACCGGCTCGCCAAGGACGACGCGTACGCTCAGGCGTTT